>NZ_QRUP01000008.1:0-155325 GCF_003459085.1 Holdemania filiformis
GAAGTTACGCATTTTTTTATTTTTTCCTATCCCTTATCTGTCACAGCCTCTTTCATTGCGTATAGCCAAGCGAACTTTAATCACGGTCAGCGCGAGGAATGCGGCGATCAGGATAAAGAAGAAGGGGATAAATTCCGGCTGCGTACCAAACATGAACGCGACGAGCATAAACAGAATGAACTGAGTTTTCAGACGTTTGCGCACGGTATTGACGTCTTCCTGAATGACTTTGTTTTTGATGTCCGGCTTGAAATAAGCTCTTTCATACAACATCGCGCTGCCATACTTCATCGCGAAATAGGCGGCGACAAACAAACCGACGGCCAGGATCAGAATCCAGGCCTGCATCTTCCAGTTCAATAAGAAGAAAATCAGAACCAGCACGATCGAATACAGTACAGCGCTGAAGCAGAAATAGATCAACAGATCGGCTTCGCTGATATACCGCTTTTGTTGATGATGACAATGCGGACAGACGACGCGGCCCGGTTCGAATTGTTCAAAGAGGGAATTGACCTGAGCGGTAATCGGCTTCCCGCAGCTTTCACAGTTAACTTTCATGGATATCACCTTATTTTATTGTACCATATTCTAAAGCCTGAATATAGCGTTATTTCACGCCGCAAGGCAGCGGAGCGGCGACAAATGATCGGGAACATTCCCGCTGGAAAACAGAATCAACGCAAGCACAGCGTCATTGAGCAGTTTTGGTTCCGGCAGTTTCCGGCCTGGTATTATTTTGACGGCATCGCTCTATGCAGGAAAAGCATAAGCAGATGGAAGGCCGTATAAATCAGACAGCTGACTAAAACAACGATGACCGACGACAGGGTGTGAAAGTAAACGAACGAGAACACCAGCGCACAGATGCCAATCAGCCGCATAAAATTGAAACGATGTTGATTCTTGAGCTGTTCCTGCGGGGAGTACGGTCGGGCTACGACAGGTGGGAAACAGTAAAGCAGAAATTGAAATTGATTCAGAACCAGAATACCGCCGCCCAATAGCAGAAGGTTTACGAAAGCCCGCAGTTCAGATTGAATCTGAGCGAAAACAGGCAGAAGCAAAATCAACCCCAGCATGCAGGACAGCGTTGTGAGCTGATCGATCAGGAAATCAGCCGGCGTCAGGCTCCGCGATTGAAAAGCATGGCAGTCGGGACATTCCAGCGGTCCGGCGTCATAGCGCGCAAAGGCGGAGCGCACAGTTTTAGTGAGATCGCCGCCGCAGTGTTCGCATCGGATTTTCACTATTGCATCCCTCCTTGATTTGAATTAAGTATAGCACAGACGAATGGAGAACGGAATTTTGGTCAACAATCGAAACTGAACAGGCAGAAGCCTGTCATTTCCAAACGGAAAGTGCTAAAATAAGGAACACAGACCAGGCCGGAGAGGAATCTGGAAAAGGAAAACTCCGGCGGAATCAGAAATCAAGATCTGCGGATAAAAACAGAAGGAAAGAAGGATGAATCATGACACAAATTGATATTATTTCAGGATTTCTCGGTGCAGGAAAAACAACGTTGATCAAAAAATTGTTGCAGGAAGGTTTTCCAAAAGAGAAAACGGTGCTGATTGAGAATGAATTTGGCGAGATTGGAATCGATGGAGGGTTCTTAAAGGAAGCCGGCGTGGAGATCAAGGAAATGAATTCCGGATGCATCTGCTGCAGTCTGGTCGGCGACTTTGCGGAGGCCTTGAAAAAATGCGCGGAACAATTTCAGCCGGATCGGATTATTATTGAACCATCCGGCGTGGGCAAACTGTCGGATGTCATCGGCGCTGTTCAGGGAGTTCAGGCTGAAACCGGGATGGAACTGCACAGCTTTACCACAGTTGCGGATGCGACGAAATGCAAGCTGTATATGAAGAATTTCGGTGAGTTTTTCAACAACCAGATCGAACATGCCAACACGATCGTTTTAAGCCGGACACAGAAATTAAGCGAAGAAAAGCTGGCGGAATGCCTGGCGCTGATCCGGGAAAAGAACCCGAAGGCGGTCGTTATTACGACCCCATGGGATGCGGTCAGCGGCGCGCAGATTCTGGAAGCGATGGAACAGAAGGAACTGATGGAGCAGCTGATGAAGGAAGATGATTGTCTGCCGCATCACCATGACCATGATGAGGAATGTGAGTGCGGCCATCACCACGACCATAATGAGGAATGCGAATGCGGCCATCATCACGACCATGATGAAGAATGCGAGTGCGGCCATCACCACGACCATGATGAAGAATGCGAATGCGGCCATCATCACGATCACGATGAAGAATGCGAGTGCGGCCATCACCATGACCAGGATGAAGAATGTGAATGCGGTCATCACCACGATCATGATGAGGAATGTGAATGCGGTCATCACCACGACCATGATGAGGAATGCGAGTGCGGCCATCATCACCATCACCACCATCATCACGGACATGATGCGGACGAGGTCTTTACCAGCTGGAGCGTTCAGACAGCGCATGTCTATACAGAGGACGAGCTGCGCCAGACGTTGAATCAAATTGCTGAGGGCTCGGTAACCGGCACGGTTCTGCGCGCAAAGGGAATTGTTCCCTGCACGGATGGAACCTGGCTGCATTTTGATCTGGTTCCTGGCGAATGCGAAATCCGCCGGGGGGCGGCCGCCGTTGCCGGAATGCTGTGCGTTATCGGTTCGCAGCTTGACGAAACTCAGCTGGCCGGGCTGTTTCATGTAAAGGGGTAAGTTATGGACGTTCCTGTATATTTATTTACCGGATTTTTGGAGAGTGGCAAATCGTCGATGATGAAGGAAACGCTGTCCGATCCGGAATTCAACGATGGCTCGAAAACTCTGATCCTGGCGTGCGAACAAGGCGAAGTAGAGTTTGATCAAAAGTTTTTAAAACAAACTCATTCCGTTCTTGTAACAGTGGAGGACAAGGAAGAACTGACGGCGGATTATCTGGAAAAGCTGGAGCAGGAATACCGGCCAAAGCAGGTGTTCATCGAGTTTAACGGCATGTGGAGCGTGACCGAATTTCTCGACATGGAATTTCCCATCAACTGGATGTTAGTACAGATCATTTCCACGGTCGATGCGCAGACGTTTATGATGTACGTCAATAATATGCGGTCTTTGATGTATGATCAGCTGGTGCATTCCGAGATGATTCTGATCAACCGCTGTGATTCCAACACGAAGAAATCATTTCTGCGAAGCAATATCAAAGCGATCAACAAAGGTGCCCAGATCATCTATGAATCCGTTGACGGCGGAATCAACGACCTGCCGGAGGATGATCTCCCCTTTGATCTCAATGCCGCGGTGATCGACATTCAGGACGATGATTATGGCCTGTGGTATATGGACGCCTTAGATCATCCATATAAATACGATGGCAAGGTTGTGCGGTTTAAGGGCAAAGTCGTTCATGTGGAAAACGATAAGCGTTCGTTTGTCATGGGACGTTACGCGATGGTCTGCTGCGCGGAGGATACCTCGTTGATCGGCTATCTGTGCAAGTGCGCCAAGCCGGTTCAGCTGGTGCTCAATGAATGGATTGTCATCACCGCTCGAATTGAAGTGGAATATGATGAGGAATATCAGCGGAATCTGGTCGTTCCGCATGTTCAGTCGCTGCAGCCGACAGAGGAATTAAAAGACGACCTGGTTTATTTCAGCTAAGAGATGATTTATCGACGTCCGGGGACTCATGGTTTCCAGACGTCTTTTTCTGAGTTTACTCTAAAATCCGATTTCGGCCTGAGAAATCCCAATGCCGCGCACAAGGCTTTTCTTTTGGACGTTGCTAGAGTAAAATAAAAGCAGTGAAATCCGCTGGTCTTTCAACATCGTCGTTTTGTTTGGAATCTCTGCGGAAGGAAGTCACTTAAAAATGAGGGAGGAACCGTATGCGCGCTTGTTTTTACCGCCGGACGACGCTGGGAATGATCCGGATTGAAGAACGGGATGAACGAATAGTAAGAGTTGATTTTGAACAGGAATTCCCGGAAGACGAGGAATGTGAAGTCGCGGAAACCGCTTGTTTGTGGCAGGCGTTTACGCAGCTGCAGGAATATCTGGAAGGAAAACGGCAGACATTTGAGCTGATACTGCATCCGGAAGGAACCGAGTTTCAGAAAGCAGCCTGGCAGGCCCTTATGGAAATTCCCTATGGGGAAACCCGTACTTATAAGCAGCAGGCGGAAAGCATTGGCAAACCGAAGGCGCTGCGGGCGATCGGCATGGCGAATCATCGCAATCCCATTCCGATTTTCATCCCCTGCCACCGGGTGATCGGCGCGGATGGTTCGCTGACAGGGTACGGCGGAGGGCTGCAGATCAAACGGACGTTATTGGATTTGGAACGGCGGACGCTGGAAAAACAGCGGGAAACCGAGCTGCAGAAAGCGGCGCAGTAACCGCCCTCAACGGTGGAAATACAGAAAGAAAGAGGAAAGATCATGGAAGCTTTTGAATTATTGGATGCCGATGAGGCGTTATTGCGACAGATCGCCAAGCTGGCGGAAACGATCTGGCATGAACATTATGAGCCGATCCTGGGAGTGGATCAGGTGAATTATATGGTAGAGCATTTCCAATCGCTGCCCGCGATGAAAGATCAGATCGCCAACCAGGGGTATCGCTACCGCGGTGTTTTCCATCAAGGTAAACTTTGCGGTTATGTCGCAACCGCCGGACGGCCGGATTTCTTATTCTTAAGCAAGCTGTATCTGGCGGCCGAAGCCCGGGGACTGGGCCTGGCATCGCGGGTGCTGGCGGTTCTCAAGGAGGAAGCCAAAGCGGGAACCGGCCGGATTCAGCTGACTGTCAATCGCTTTAACGCCGATTCCATCGCGGTTTATCAAAAATGGGGATTCGTTACCCTCCGCGAAGAAAAAACGCCGATTGGCGGCGGTTACTTTATGGACGATTATATCATGGAGCTGGATTGCCGAAATTAAGACGGCCGGAGTCAAAAAAACTGGAAAAGCGTCGGAAAAGGTAGAGTCCGCCGTATTTCAATGGTATAATAACGAAGACTGTCTGCTAAGATGTTAGCAGTGAAGGAGTGAATTCCGTGAATCTGATGATAGAATTATTGAAGGCGATCGTGCTGGGCATAGTCCAGGGGATCACCGAATGGCTGCCGATCAGCAGCACCGGGCATATGATTCTGGTCAATGAGCTGATGCCGCTGACCGTACTGGCGGATGCGGCCGCCAATAAAGAATTCGTCGATATGTTTATGGTCGTCATCCAGTTTGGATCGATCCTGGCGGTTCTGCTGCTGTATTTCCACAAGCTGAATCCGTTTTCCCCGCGTAAGAACGCCTATGAAAAGCGCAGTACGATCGATCTGTGGCTGAAAGTCATCGTGGCGGTGGTGCCGGCCGGGATCATCGGCGTGTTGTTCGACGATCTGATCGACGCGTATTTCTACAATCCAATCACAGTGGCCGCCATGTTGATTCTCTACGGCGTAGCCTTTCTGATTATTGAGAACCGGCATCGCCGACCGAGCGTGACTTCTTTTGAAAAGATGAGCTACAAAACAGCGCTGGCAATCGGCGTTTTCCAGGTCCTGGCGCTGATCCCGGGAACATCCCGTTCCGGAGCAACGATTCTGGGTGCGGTTTTATTAGGCTGTTCGCGCGGTATCGCGGCGGAATTCTCGTTTTTCTTGGCAGTGCCGGTGATGTTCGGCGCCAGCTTATTGAAGCTGATCAAAATGAAGATCGCTTTCTCCCTGGCGACCGCTTCGGTGCTGATCGTCGGAATGGTTGTCGCGTTCATCGTTTCGGTGTTTGCGATTCGCTTCCTGATGGGCTATATCCGCAAACATGACTTCAAGGCGTTCGGCGTGTACCGGATTGTCTTGGGAATCTTGGTCTTAGCTTACTTTTTCTTACTGAAGTAAGGATTAAATAAGGGGGAAATGCTGCAAGACGGCATTTTCCTTTGTTTTATTTAGAGCAGAGGAAAGGATTTGATGTATGAATAATCAAGCATGGCTTGTGCTGACGGAGGGGTTCCTGTCGTTTTTCTCCCCCTGCGTTCTGCCGATTTTACCAGTTTATATGGCGTATCTGAGTCAGGATGCGCTGAAAAAGGATTTGACGGGCTGGCGGAAACGTCTGCATATCTTTGGGTTTACGCTGGCGTTTGTGCTCGGCATCTGTACGGTGTTCTTCATCGCGGCGATGTCGGCAAAGGGATTGAGCGGATGGCTGAATGAAAATCGTCTGTTGATCTCGCTTTTGGGTGGAATTCTGATCGTGTTCTTCGGGTTAGTGCAGTTGGGCTGGATTCAGATTCCGTTTTTAATGCGGGAGTTCCGGTTCACGCAGAAGCAGGCGGGCAAAGAAGCCGGCAGCCTGATCCAGGCGTATGCGATGGGCTTTTTGTTCAGCTTTGCCTGGACACCGTGCATCGGACCGATGCTTTCTTCGGTGCTGGTCGCTGCGGCGGCTTCCTCCAGCAGTACGCTGCTGATCTTCTGTTACGGCCTGGGCTTTGTCGTTCCGTTCCTGGTTTTAGGCCTGTTCACGGAAGAAGCGCTGAACTGGCTGCAGAAGAAAAAGAGCTGGCTGCCGAAAGCGATGAAGCTGGGAGGTATTTTATTGATTGTCATGGGATTGTGGATGAGTATTCCGGCGGTGGCGTCCATTTCTGAGCAGCTGCATCGGCAATCGGGAAATGCAGCGGCTTCGACGGACGGACCGCAGCCGACAACGACGCCGTCCGTGGATGAAAACGGACGCGAAGTGATCCCGGCCTATGATTTTACGCTGACAGACCAGTACGGCAATACCCATACGCTTTCGGACTATAAGGGGAAGATTGTCATGCTGCAATTCTTTGCCACCTGGTGCACTTATTGCAAAGCGGAGCTGCCTTCGGTGCAGGAACTGTATGAAGAACTGCCGGACGATCTGGTCATTCTGGTTGTGAATCAGCCGGGCGGAAGGGAAACGGATAAACAGGGGGTCATCGACTTCCTGGATAAAAACGGATATACGTTCCCGACGGTCTTTGATGAGGATGGACAGGTTAATTACAACTATGGCATCACCGGTCTGCCGACAACCTACCTGATCAACACGGAAGGCAATGTGTATGGCTACATGCCGGGGGCGATGGATAAGCAGACCATGCTTCAGATCATTGACATGGCACGCAACAATGAGGCTTATTAAGAAAAGTTTTATCAGTTTACAAATTTTATTAAATATAAATTCCACATAAGCATTGGAATGAAGACGGCACGCGATCTCTGAGGCTTTTGCAGAAGGCTGCGGATAAGCGAAAGAAAAGATAAATTTCACTGCGGTGAGGTTTATCTTTTTTCATTTCTGTCTTCTTTTTAAAGAACTGAGAAACGGGGTAAACGAAAATTGTGAGCGAACGACGTGAAAATAGGCCGGAACGATTCTGAGACAGGCGAACAAAGATACAAAATGAACAGAGCGCGAAGCGGGAGTGTTGTTGATTACAGGGCTTAAACGAAAAAGGAAAGCCAAAGCGGCAGAAAATAAAAAAAGTCGGAGCCACCGACTTTTCCAGGAATCAGGGCCTGTGAAAGGAAGCACAGAACCCACGGGTTAAGTAAAATGAAAGAGAGGAAAAAGAGGAAACTGTTCATAAGGTTATATTCATTTTACTTAGATCTAAACAGGAATTTGATCAGGACCATCAAGTTTCTGTTTATGGTTAGTAGTTTAAACTGATTAGTAATGATTGTCAAGATATTTTCATTGTCGGTTGTAAAAATTACATATTAAATGAAAATGGTTTCTTTTGCGTGGCTTAATCGTTAGGAATACCTTGTGTTGAGGATAATTATCGGGAGAGCTCAGAATCATCCTGGAAACAGGGTGACAAGTGTATCCGGATCGTCATCATCGAAGCCGCGGATTTGTTCCATGATCTTTTTCAAGTTCATTTCGCCAACCGCTAAATATTCCAGGCCGGAGCGATTGCCAGCGGTGTGATAATGGCCGGTAGATTCATCGATCAATGTATTCTTCGCCGTCAGATGGATTTGGCCGGTATGCGCAAGCTTGAGCACTTGCCGCGCGTTGTGTTCCCGGACACCGCCTCCGGGGAGAATCTGGATCTGATCGCCGTAGAGATCCTGTAAACGGCCTAATTCCTTGCATCCTTCAACAATATTGGGATAAACTGCGCCGCCGCTGGTCAGAACCCGCGTAATGCCGCAGCGGATCAGCGTCTTCAGCGAGTCCTCCATGTTCTTTGTGCTGTCATAAGCCTTATGGAAAATAGCTTCCTTTCCGCGGGCAGCTTTCACCATCTGACAGGTGCGTTCTTCGTTAATACTGCCATCTTCATTCAGAAAGCCGAAGACCAGGCCGTCAGCTCCATGTTCAATAAAGAGTTCGGCATCTTTCAGCATGGCCTGAAACTGTCTCTCAGTATAATCAAAGCCGGCGCCCCGCGGCCGGATCATGACGCAGATCGGCAAGCTGACCTGGCGTTTGGCTTCCAGGAATGTTCCCAACGACGGCGTCAGGCCGCCCAGTTCCAAGGCGTGGTTCAATTCAATTCGGTCAGCCCCCAGCTTTTCTGCCAGCAGGCAGTCGTCGACGCTGCCGCAGCAAACTTCAACCGTAATGTGTTTTTTCATAAAGATCTCCTTCCTTGAGATGGCGGACCTGCCATCTGTTTATGGTCTTCGATGATTCGTTTTCATTGTAGCCTGCCCCTTAGAAAAGTGCAATCAGAAGTGATGCCGGGGATGGCATTTCCCAATGAATTTCTGTTTCTTATAAATAAGGAATGGTTTCTGCCCTGATTTCCGTAGAAAATTGTTAAAACTCGTTAAAACACTGGTCACTGGCAGGAACCTCTGCTATAATGACAAACGTAAAAGTTCACCGTATATTCCTGGGGATTGGGCGCAGGAGTCTCTACATGGCGGCCGTAACCGTCATTCTACGATGGAAGCCTTTCTTCATGCTTCTGTCTTCAGGAAGCTTTTTCTTTTACGGCGAAGCTTTTTTAGAAAGTAAGGGGAATTATGTTAGAAAAGTTATTTAAGCTGTCTTCTCACAAAACGACGGTCAAAACGGAAATTTTGGCTGGCCTGACCACCTTCTTAGCTATGGCGTATATCCTGGCGGTCAATCCGGGGATGCTGGGGGCCACGGGTATGCCGGTGCAGTCCGTCTTCCTGGCAACGGCGATTGCGTCAGGGATCGCATCCATCCTGATGGGCGTGCTGGCGAACTATCCAGTTTCCTTGGCTCCGGGTATGGGCGTCAACGCGTTCTTCACCTACACCGTCTGTATGCAGTTCGGCTACAGCTGGCAGGCGGCTTTGGCAGCGGTCTTTGTTTCCGGAATTATCTTCATCGTTATTTCGGTTACCGGTTTGCGTAAAATGATCATCAACGCGATCCCGCAGCAGCTGAAGCTGGCGATCGGCGCGGGCATCGGCTTCTTCATCGCGTTCATCGGTTTGAAAAATGCCGGCATCATCGTTGCGAATGAATCGACATTCGTCGCTTTGGGGAAATTGACGGATCCGGTCGTTTTGCTTGCGATCTTCGGTCTGGCGCTGACGCTGATCCTGTTGGCGAAAAAAGTCACGGCAGCCGTGTTCTGGGGCTTGATCGGCACCGCAGTGGTCGGGGTCATTGCGGGTCTGTGCGGAGTAGCGAATATGCCGCAGCTGCCGACGGCGATCATGCAGTTCAACTTTGAAATGCCGACGCTGGGCGCGTTTATGAGCGGCTTCGGCGAATTGTTTGCGCATAAGGATTTCATCGTCGTTATTTTCTCTTTCCTGTTCGTCGACTTCTTTGATACAGCGGGAACGCTGGTTGCGGTGGCAAACCGGGCAGGCTTGGTGAATGAAAAAGGCGAACTGGAAAATATTGAAAAAGCGCTGTTGTCGGACTCGGTCGGTACCTGCGTGGGCGCGGTATTAGGCACCTCGACCGTAACCTCGTTTGTAGAATCGACTTCAGGCGTTGAAGTCGGCGGACGGACAGGCTTAACGGCAGTGACGACCGGCGTTCTGTTCTTGTTGTCGATCGTCTTCTTCCCGCTGCTTTCTGTCGTAACCAGCGCGGTTACGGCGCCGGCTCTGATCGTCGTCGGAATTCTGATGGCGCAGCAGCTGGGCGGCATCGAATGGGATAACTTCATCTTTGCTTCGACGGGTTTCATGGCGATCATCATGATGATTCTGTGCTACTCCATTTCCGACGGCATTGCGTTAGGGTTTATCACCTATGGGGCGGTAATGCTGGGCAGCGGTAAGGCGAAGGAAGTCCGGCCGATTATCTGGATACTGGATATCGTCTTTATCCTGTATTTCATCATCTGATTCATCCATCATTTTCTGTGGTAATCCGCAACTTTCGATGGTAAAATAAACGTGGAAAAAGTGAATTAGAATACTCGTTATTTTAATTCACTTTTCAATTTCAAAACGAAGGAGGCAAAACGATGGCTGATAAGATTATCGTTCTTGATTTCGGCAGTCAATATAACCAGCTGATCGCCCGGCGGATCCGGGAATTCGGCGTCTACAGCGAGCTGCATCCCAACACGATGACTCTGGCGGAAATCCAGGCCCTGGGTGAGGTAAAGGGGATTATTTTCAGCGGGGGACCGAACAGCGTCTATGATGAGAACGCGTTCAAGTGTGATCCGGCAATTTTCACGAGCGGTCTGCCGATCCTGGGGATCTGTTACGGCATGCAGATGACGCATTTCATGAACGGCGGCGATGTGCGGTCGTGCGACAGTAAGGAATATGGCAGGACAGAGATTGAGATTGAAACGGATTCCCTGTTGTTCAAGGGGCTGCCGAAAAAGCAGACTGTCTGGATGAGCCATGGCGATCAGGTGTCCAGGCTGGCTCCGGGGTTTGTGAAGGACGCGTCCAGCTCTACTTGTGAATTTGCTTCGACGAGCAATCCGGAAAAGCGGATTTATACAGTTCAGTTCCATCCGGAAGTGCGGCATAGTGAATTTGGCAACGAAATGTTGAAGAATTTCGTTTTCGAGATCTGTCATGCGGAGAAGAACTGGTCGATGCACAATTACATCGACATGCAGATTGAAAAGATTCGCGCTCAGGTCGGTACGGATAAAGTGCTGCTGGCATTGTCCGGCGGGGTGGATTCCTCGGTTGTAGCGGCGTTGCTGCACAAGGCGATCGGACCGCAGCTGTACTGCATGTTCATCGATCATGGTCTGCTTCGCAAAGGGGAAGCGGAGAGCGTCATGGAAACGTTCGGCCGGAATATGAAGCTGAATCTGACGAAGATTGACGCGTCGAAGAAATTCCTGGATAAGCTCAAGGGGGTATCGGATCCGGAACAGAAGCGGAAAATCATTGGCAATGAGTTCGTTTATACGTTCGATGAAGAAGTCAAGAAGCTGGCAGAGGGCGAGAATATCCACTGGCTGGCCCAGGGCACGCTGTATACGGACGTGATCGAAAGCGGAACTCAGACCGCCCAGACGATCAAATCGCATCACAATGTCGGCGGCCTGCCGGAGGATATGCAGTTTCAGCTGATTGAACCGCTGAACACGTTGTTTAAGGATGAAGTGCGGCAGTTAGGCAAAGAGCTGGGCTTGCCGGATGAAATGGTGTGGCGGCAGCCGTTCCCGGGTCCAGGATTGGGAATCCGGGTTTTAGGCGAAATTACTGAAGAAAAGTTAATGATGGTCCGCGAATCGGATGCGATTTTGCGCGAGGAAATTGCGAAGGCCGGTCTGGAACGCGACATCTGGCAGTATTTCACCGCATTGACAAATATGAAGTCGGTTGGCGTCATGGGCGATCAGCGGACGTATGATTACGCAGTGGCCATCCGGGCGGTGACTTCGATCGACGGGATGACGGCGGATTGGGCACACATTCCGTTTGAAGTGCTGAGCGTCATTTCCAGCCGGATTGTTAACGAAGTACCGCATGTCAACCGCGTGCTGCTGGACATCACGTCCAAGCCGCCGGGAACGATTGAATTCGAGTAAAAAGAATAGGATCAAGGATTCAGAGGTGTCCTTAAATGGACACCTTTTTCTATACTTTGTAACGAGAATTGATGGTTTTAATCACGTGAATTTATGATTTGTTGATATACTCTATAACCACGTTGTCTTTGTTCTCATTATTAACGATGACCCTTTTGTAAAATAAAGAATCAATAAATATTTTAATTCCTGGGAATTTCAGATAAAATGGGCAGTAGACGACCTATTGTCAGTAACAGAAAAAGAGGCAGATAAAATGGAACAGAAAGTAGCCTATTCGGAACAGGCGGTCAGTGTTGAACCCGATTCACTACCCAAGACGATTCAGGTGCGCGGAGCGCGTGTCCATAATTTAAAAAATATTGATGTTGATATTCCTCTGAATCAAATTGTCGGGATAGCGGGCGTGTCCGGCTCCGGCAAATCCTCATTAGCCCTGGGTGTCTTGTATGCGGAAGGTTCGCGCCGTTATCTTGATGCTCTATCAACTTATACACGCAGGCGGATGACGCAGGCGGCCAAGGCGCAGGTGGATGAAGTGCTCTATGTTCCTGCCGCGCTGGCTCTGCATCAACGCCCAGCGGTTCCGGGAATCCGCAGTACCTTTGGCACAGGAACTGAGCTTTTAAACAGCCTGCGTCTGATGTTTTCCCGGCTTGCCCATCATCGTTGTCCTAATGAACATCGCTGTTTGCCGTCGTTAGCGGTTGCGGCAGGACAGGAATTGATTTGTCCGGCGTGCGGGGAACATTTCTTCGCCCCTTCCGCAGAGGAACTGGCCTTCAATAGTCAGGGAGCCTGCTGGCGCTGCGGCGGTACTGGAATTGTCCGAACAGTCGACATGTCAACACTGGTTCCCGACGAATCGCTGACGATTGACGAAGGCGCGGTGGCGCCTTGGAATACTTTGATGTGGTCGCTGATGACGGATGTCTGCCGGGCGATGGGCGTCCGGACCGATGTTCCTTTCGCTGAACTGACGGCGCAGGAACGGGAGATTGTTTTTCACGGCCCGGCGGAAAAGAAACATATTTTCTACAAAGCCAAAAATACGAATCAGGCCGGAGAGATCGACTTTACTTATTTTAACGCTGTTTATACCGTAGAAAACGCGCTGAATAAGGTCAAAGATGAAAAGGGCATGAAACGGGTAGAGAAATTTTTGAAGCAGGATGTATGCCCGGATTGCGGAGGTTCCCGGCTTTCCGCAGCGGCCCGCCTGCCGAAGCTGCGCGGGATTTCGCTGGATGAAGCTTGCCGGATGACGCTATCTCAGCTGACAGTGTGGGTTCAAGGCGTTCCGGAATCGTTGCCGGAAGAAATGCGGCCAATGGCCTCCGCGATCTGTGAATCGTTTCAGACTGTAGCGAAACGGCTGATGGATTTGGGACTGGGTTATCTGACCTTGGATCGGGCGGCATCTACGCTGTCGACCGGTGAACGGCAGCGGATGCAGCTGGCCCGGGCTGTGCGCAACCGCACAACCGGCGTGCTGTATGTCCTGGATGAACCTTCAATCGGACTGCATCCTTCCAACATCGTAGGCTTAACCGGTGTGATGCATGATTTAATCAAAGATGGAAATTCAGTTGTGCTTGTTGATCATGACACGCAGATTTTGAAGGAAGCTGATTGGATTGTGGAAATGGGACCCGAAGCAGGAGCGGATGGCGGGCAGGTGATCGCCGAAGGAAATTTGGAAGAAATTGAAGGCAATCCGCATTCTCAGATCGGCCCCTTCTTAGCGGAAACGGCTGCGGTTAAAGTACGCCGGCGGATACCTTCGGATGATGTGTTCAAGCTGGGAAAAATCCATCTTTCCACTGCCGCGCTGCATACTGTAAAGCCGCTGGAAGTGGATATCCCGAAGGGCCGGCTGACGGTTGTGGCCGGAGTATCGGGATCTGGCAAGACCACGTTGATTCTGGAAAGCTTGATTCCGGGACTGGAAGCGGCGATCCAGGGGAAACCGCTGCCGGAGCCTGTACGCGCGCTGGAGGCTGAGCATATCAGCCAGGTCAAGCTGATCGACGCGACGCCGATCGGCATCAACGTTCGCTCCACGGTCGCTACCTATGCCAATATCCATGATGAATTGCGGAAGGTATACGCGCG
The DNA here is from genome assembly GCF_003459085.1 of Holdemania filiformis. Classification (NCBI taxonomy): domain Bacteria; kingdom Bacillati; phylum Bacillota; class Erysipelotrichia; order Erysipelotrichales; family Erysipelotrichaceae; genus Holdemania; species Holdemania filiformis. The sequence goes on from NZ_QRUP01000008.1 coordinate 14,111, forward strand.
GACGCCGCAGGCAAAAACACTTCATTATTCCGCCGGTGATTTTTCTTACAATACAGGCAAACTGCGCTGTCCGACCTGCGATGGGACGGGCACGATCAGCCTGGACGTCCAATTTTTGCCGGATGTGGAAATTCCCTGTCCGGATTGCCGGGGTTCCAGGTACGCTAAAGCGGCGGAATTCATTCGCCGGGGCAAGAATAGGGAACAAGACTATTCGCTGCCGGAACTGATGGCGATGGATGTGAAGCAAGCACTGACGGCCTGCGGAGATTTAAAAACAGTCAGTCAGCGGCTTCAGACCTTGCAGGATCTGGGCTTGGGGTATCTGACTTTAGGCGAAGCGACGCCGAGCTTGTCCGGCGGGGAAGCGCAGCGCTTAAAGCTGGCTTCGGAAATGGGCCGGCAGCAGGAAAACGCGGTCTTTGTGTTCGATGAACCAACGATCGGACTTCATCCCTTGGATGTCCGTACTTTGCTTAGGATCTTGGATCGGTTAGTCGAAAAAGGCGCGACTGTGATTGTCATTGAACATGATCTGGATGTGATCGCCAACGCTGATTATCTGATTGATATGGGACCAGGCGGGGGCGAAGACGGCGGCCGGATTGTGGCGGTCGGAACTCCGGAGTCTGTTGCGGCTGATCCGCAAAGCGTGACCGGTCAATTTCTGGCAAAACAGAAATTAGGAAAATAACGCTTTTCCATAAGCAGTGTAAGACCAGGAAACAAAACGGAGGTGTTTGGTTTAGATCGCTGTCCTTCTTTTTGGAAGAACTTCTGTAACTTCCGGTCAGAACCGATATCATTTTTGTCTCATTTAATGGTATAATAAACCCATGAACGCAATTTGAAGTCATAGAGCTTGTAATGGAGGGTGAACAACGATGGCCATGGACGACATGAATGAAGTACGGGATTTTGATGAGGACATCAAAGACCGAAAAGCACTGATTGAAGAAGCGAAACAGCTCGATCTTTCAAAGAATTGGAGCGAAATTGCTTCGGCAGTCATGAATTTAAAGAAAAGATGGAAGCGGATTTCCTATTGGGAATCGGCATACGAGGATGAACTGGCAGACGAATTCGAAAAGATGATCGACGCTTTTTATGCCAAACGCAACGAAGGGTTCCAGAGCATCCAGAAGGCTAAAGAAGAGCTGATTGAACGGGCTCAGGTTTTAGCGAAGTCGGAAAACTGGAATCAGGCGACCGAGGAAATGAACGAACTGATGCGCCAGTGGAAAGCGGTTGGCTCCGCAGGAAAAGAGACCGACGATCAGCTGTGGGAGTCGTTCAACGAAGCGCGCAACGCGTTCTTTGACCGCAAACGTCAGAATTGGGAAGAACGGAAAGCGAAATCCGTGAACGCTCAGCAGGTAAAAAAAGAGTTGATCAAGAAAGCGGAAGCGCTGGCGGATTCGGAAGAATGGCAGAAGACCAGCGATCAGCTCAGAAAGTTGATGGAGGAATGGAAAAACGCCGGCTTCGCAGGGAAAGAAGTTGACGATCAGCTGTGGAATGAATTTAACGAAGCGCGTCAGAAATTCTATGACCGCCGCAGTGCGGCTTATGCGCAGATTCATGAGCGTCAGCAGCAGATTGCCGAGAAGAAAAAAGAACTGATCGAGCAGGCGGCCGCGATCGTTGCGCAGAAAGAATACAACCGCGAGAATACCGAGAAGATGAAGCAGCTGAACGTGCTGTGGAAAGAGGCGGGATCGTGCGGCAAGGAAAAAGAAGACGCTCTGTGGAAAGAATTCCGTTCCGCAGCGGATGATTATTTTTCCGGACTGAAGCAGTTTAATGAACAGCGGCATAACGACTGGATCAAACGGATGCAGGACGTGCGCAACCGGAAAATGGAACTGATCCAATCCCAGCAGCGGCAGCTGAAGTGGATGAAAAACGAATTACCGACCTTGTTGAGTCAGACAGCGGCGGATGAAATGGCCGAAGATATCAAAGATAAGGAAGAATTCATCCAGGAACTGGAAGCGGATCTGGCGGAGATTAACGAAAAGCTCGGCGTCGGCTCCAAAAAATAAAACAAGGGAAGGAAGCTCTTTCACAGGGGCTTTCTTTTATTTTGCGATGAATTCGGGAATGCGGGTCAATTGATGAACTGGAAAAGAACTTGACGAATTCCAGCGGCTTTTATACAGTAGAAGAAATAGAAATGGCCGGTTATTTCCATTCTGCTGAAACAGGGTTTGGCATCAGGCTTGGTTTCCAGTGGAACCGACCGCAAGAGGAGAAAAAAGATGAAAACAACAATGCGAAGAAAGAATCAAGCTTTATCCGAAGAAGAATGCGTCGCCGTGCTGCGGCGCGGAACTTCAGGCGTGCTGGCTGCCGCGGGTGAAGATGATTATCCCTATGCCGTACCGCTCAGTTATGTTTATTGCGATTTTAAGCTCTATTTTCATTGTGCCAAAGAAGGGCATAAGCTGGAAGCGATCGCCCGCAATCCCAAGGTGTCTTTCTGCGTTATTGATCAGGATCAGGTTGTTCCGGAAAAGTATACGACCTATTTTCGCAGTGTGATCGTTTTTGGAAAGGCCCGGATTCTGAATGAAGCTGGTGAGAAACGAGCGGCTTTGGAAAAATTGGCAGAACGCTATTCCCCAGAATATCCGGAAGGCCGCAAGGCAGAAATCGATCAATTATTGGACGTTGTGAACATGGTCGAAATTCAGATTGAAGCGATGACGGGTAAAGAAGCGAAGGAATTACGAACAAGATGATAAATTTTACTTTACTTTCACCTATTCTATAATGTTAAAGTGGAGTCAGGAGGAAGTAAAATGTTAACGATTCAAAAATTCGCTCAATTTTGTCACTGCACGACGCAGACATTGCGTTATTATGATCGGATTGATTTATTAAAGCCGCGGAAGTTTGTTGAAAGCAATCATTACCGGCTGTATGATCCGGAACAAGCCGTTGATTTTTTCCTGATTAAGGAACTTCAAAGAGTCGGCTTTTCAATTCGCGAGATTAAAGTGATTCTGCTTGAAAACGCACCGATTCCGGAGAAAATCAAAGAAAGAGTGCAGGATTATAAAGCGAAATTAGCTGAAATTGAACAGGACTTAGAAACATTTGAAGAACGGAAAATGAGTGTTGAAAATGAAATTCTGGCGTATGAACAAAAATCGCAGGTCAAGATTAAGATTTTTTATGAAGGAGAGAAACTGATCTTAAAAATGGGAGAACAGACGTATTCAATTCAGTTGGTTCAAAATGACTCACGATTTCCTGAACTGCTGCGGGGAGTGCTGGAACGTCCGCTGATCGGTCTGGATCAAGATGATTTCCGAAAGCTGACAGAACGGGTCTGGCAAATCGTAGCGGCGGCGGAATGTTGGGAGAACACGGCGGCGTTTACTGATCAGCTTCAGTCCGGCAGGCTGCGTCCGGATCAACAAGTGTTTCATTTTTTCTCAATGCCGAATGATGTCAGTATTTTTGATATTCATGATTGTCTTACGATCATGGCGGAAAAAGGGTATGATGCAGAAGAAAATTATTTTTACATCGGCCTATCAGCGGATGGCCTGCGGCATTATGCCTGCCTTGTTTCGCAGTAAACGGCAGGTCTTGCGGATCATGTCGTTGTTGGAAGATCAGATAAGAATGACCCGAGGGTGTTTGAAGTTCAACTGCAGGACAGATTTTAAAATGATATTCTAACTTCCGGGCAGTCCATTCTTTTTCGGGCAGGATTGTGCGAAAATCCAGTGTTGAACCCAAACGAGTAAAAATATTCGCAATGCTATTGTAAACGCTTTCGGACTGTGCTACTATTAGATTAGTTTTAAGGCATGTTACTGATTTCGTTCAGGCAAGACCTAATAAAAAACATTCGTTTTTTGTTGGGTCTTTTTTCATGCCTTAGAGAGGAGGAGTGAGATGAAGTATGCGGAACTGGCTCAGAAAATTGTTGAACTTCTGGGCGGCAAAAGCAACATTCGACAAGCAACACACTGCGCGACGCGACTGCGTTTCATCGTGAAGGAGGAATCAGCCATCCAGGAACAGGCGCTGAGGCAGCTTCCGGGAGTGCTGGAAGTGAATCAACGGATGGGTGAAATTCAGGTGGTCATTGGCAATGAGGTTCAGAATGTCTACTACGCTGTAAACAAGCTTGTCGGGGATTCGGAATCAACGACGGTGAAGGAAAAGAAGGGAAACGGGCTGTCCCGGATCATCGATACGATCGCCGGAATTTTTACCCCGATTTTACCAGCGCTGTGCGGCTGCGCGATGCTGCAGGCCGTGCTTGTGATTCTCACAACGTTGAACTGGGTGGCGACGGATTCGACGACTTATCAGATCATTAACTACTGCTCCAATGTCATTTTCTATTTTCTGCCGATGTTGCTGGCTTTTACCTCGGCGAAGAAATTCAACTGCAATCCGTATGTCGCCGTGATTTTAGCCGGCTGTCTTCTGCATCCGGACTTCATTGCGATGACCAGTGCGGGAACGCCGATCACGTTATTCGGTCTGCCGGTAACAGCGGCATCTTATTCATCGTCCGTGCTGCCGATTATCATCGCGGTCTGGATTATGTCGTATGTTGAGCGCTTTGCTGACCGGGTTACACCATCGTTTGTAAAATACTTTATCAAACCGCTGATCACGCTTCTGATCATGATCCCGTTAACGTTGGTGATCATCGGTCCGGCCGGGGCGATCGGAGGTAATTATCTGGCGATGTTGGTAGCCTGGCTGCAGGAACAGGCGGGCTGGCTGGTCACAATTATCATGTCTGTGATCGCACCGCTGATCGTCATCACAGGCATGCACTACGCTTTGTTCCCGCTGGTTTTCCAGTCGCTGGCTTCACTGGGGTATGTCGTGCTGATGGGCGTTACCGGCCTGGCGACCAATTTAGGCCAGGGCGGCGCTTGTTTTGCGGTCGCCCTGAAGACCCGAAATAAGGAATTCCGGCAGCTTGCGGTTTCCGCCGGATTAACGGCATGCTTTGGCATTTCTGAACCGGCGCTGTACGGTGTAACGCTGAAATTAAAGCGTCCGTTCTGGGCTGTGCTGGCCTCTGGACTGACCGGCGGCATTGTCGCAGTGGTCACCAGCTTAAAGGCGTATACTTTTTTAAGTCCGGGTCTGATGGCTTTTCCGGGATTCATTGCCGGCGGAACGTCCAATATGCTCGCATTCCTTGCCTGCTGCATCGTTTCGTTTGCGACAGCCTTTATCCTGACCTGGATGCTTGGCTTTGAAGATGTGATTGAAAATTCAGCGTCCTCAGAGGAAATGCCGGCGCCAGCGACTTCTTCAAACGTTATGTCCGCAGTGGAAGAAACAATTTTAACTCCGGTTTCGGGTCAGGTCGTGAAGTTAAGCACCGTTCAGGATAAAATATTTTCCGAAGAAATTCTGGGGCCAGGACTGGCAATTCAGCCGCAGGACGGCCAGGTTTATGCACCGGCTGACGGAACGATCACCGCTTTATTTGAAACCCGCCATGCGATTGGAATCACCACGGAGACTGGGTTAGAAATTCTGATTCATCTGGGATTGGATACCGTGAATTTGAAAGGCGAAGGTTTTGAGAATAAGGTGGCCAAGGGGGAGAAAGTGAAAGCCGGCCAATTATTGGCAACCATGGATCTGGCACGCTTAACCACTTTAGGTTATGATATGATTACACCCGTTGTCATCACCAATGGCGAGCAGGCGCAGATTGAGCGTCTGGCGAATGAGAAGGCCCAGGCTCAAACGCCGCTGTTTCGTGTGAAAAGAGGGGGATCGAATGCCTGAATCAAGAATGCTGTGGGGAGCTGCGTTGTCAGCTTCGCAATGTGAAGGCGCGTATGCGGAGGACGACAAGGGCTTGTCGATCAGCGACACTGTGCCCTCCGGCCGGCGTGATCTGACAAAACGATATCCCAAGCCGGATTCGCAGCATTATTATCCGACACATAAAGCGGTTGATTTCTATCATCGCTATCCGGAAGATATTGAGCTGATGGCGCAATGCGGTCTGGAATGTCTGCGCTTTTCCTTTGCCTGGTCGCGCTTTTTTCCGCAGGGCGATGAGCTGCAGCCCAATCCGCTGGCAGTTCAGCATTATGATGATCTGATCGACCGGCTGCTTGCGAAAAAGATTGTGCCGATCGTTACGATGAGCCATTTGGAAATTCCTTTTGCGCTGACGGAAAAGTATGGCGGATGGGAAAATAAAGAATTCATCCGCTGCTTCTTACGATACAGCCAGTTTTTGCTTGATCATTACGGCGACCGGGTCAAATATTGGATTACCTTTAACGAGATGAACATGCTGCTGTATTTTCCCTGCACTCTGGGAGTTGGGGTCGATCTGACGGAGAAACCGGAACAAGCCAAGCTGCAGGCGCTGCACAATATGCTGACTGCGGGAGCCTGGACCGTCGAGTACGCACACGCGTTGAATCAGGAAATCCAGATCGGAGCAATGATTGCCTATTCGCCGATTTATCCGGTTGATTGCCGACCGGAGAATGTGGCGTATGCTTATGCATTGGAACGCAACGCGCTTTCCGTAGCGGATGTTCTGGTCCGGGGAAAATATCCGGGTACTTTCGAGCGATTCGTGCGGGAGCGCGGGTTGACGCTGGACAGAATGCCGGAAGAGCTGAAGCTGTTGGCGAAGAACACCGTTGATTTTCTTGCCACCTCCTATTATTGCAGCAACGCAGCCAGTGTGGATTCCACTGCGGAAAAAAGCAGCGGCAATCTCTTTGGCGGAGCGCGTAATCCCTATCTGGAAGTCAGCGAATGGGGATGGCAAATCGATCCTTTGGGATTGCGATACGCTCTGAATTATCTTTATGACCGCTATCAGATTCCACTGATGATTGTTGAAAATGGTTTGGGCGCCCGTGATCAGATTGTAAATGGAAAAATTGAAGACGACTACCGGATCGCTTATCTGAACGCTCATCTGCAAATGGTAAAAGAAGCAGAAGCGGATGGCGTTGAGCTTCTGGCTTATACGATGTGGAGCTTTCTGGATCAGGTGTCCGCCTCCAGCGGCCAGATGTCGAAGCGCTATGGTCTGGTGTATTGTGATGTGGATGACGAAGGCAGGGGAACGTTTGAAAGAATCCCGAAAAAATCATTTTACTGGATGCAGGATCAGCTCAAAAACAGATAGGAGGTGAACTCCATGAAGATCGTGAAGCTTTTAAATTCCAGCGTTGTTTGGGCGCAGGAACAGGAAAAAGAGTATATTCTGTTCGGCCGGGGACTGGGCTACAATCATAAGAAGGGCGATGAAGTCGACCCGCGGGAGATTGAACGGGTTTTCATTCCCCAGGATCAGACACGAACCGGACAATATGCTGAATTGCTGGAACAAGCAGACAGCCGGATCATCGACATTGCCGGACAAATTGCCAGAATGGCGCAAATACAGCTGAAATGTGAGCTGAGTCCCTACCTGCCGATTGCGTTGATCGATCATCTGCAATTCACCCTGCAGCGATGGGAAAAGGGAATTCATCTGCAAAATAAGCTGTTGTTTGAAGTGCAGCGGATTTATCCGGAAGAATTCGCGATCGGCGAACAGGGGCGAAAACTTTTAAATGAAGCGTTGGGGCAGGAGTTTCCTCTGGATGAAGCAGGAAATATTGCGTTTCATATTGTGAATGCCCGGAATCAGGAACAGGATTCCTCGTCAGGTTTTCAAATTGTGGAAATGATCAAGGATATTTTGAATATCTGTCAATATCATTTTCATACGGAGGTCGACGTCGGCAGCCTGGCTTATTCCCGGCTGATCATCCATTTGGAATTTTTCGCAAAACGGATTTTGCGCAAGGAACTGCTGGCAGACTCGGATCTGAGTCTGCTGGGGATGATTCAAAAGCAATGCCGACAGGAATATCAATGTGCGGAAAAAATTAAAAAATATATACGAGCCGGTTATGGGATGGAGTTAAGTGAGGAAGAAATGTTATATCTGACCGTTCACTTACACCGGGTCTTGCATCCACGCTGATGAAAAACGGAACTTGTCGCTGGGAGAACGCAGTGGGAAGCTCCGTTTTTTTCTTTGCGATCGCGGCGTTCTGAATCATGAAGCGGCTGAGGAAGGATAATATTACTTCTTTTAAAGAATACATCAGGTAAAACGAGGCCGGAAAATTGGAAGTGTTTTATACTCAAAACTGGTAAAAAGAGAGCTGAATGGGATTTCTCACAAGGATCCGATGTTTTTCCCTTGAACGCTTGGTATAATAAAAACAACGAAAGAGTTATCTAGGAAAGAAGGGACTTCGCGATGATTCGGAAATTTTTGCATTTTTTGACCAGCCGCTTGGTGGTCACTGCCCTTTTAATCGCCGCGCAGGCTGTGCTGCTGTTTATGATTATTCTCAAAATGAGTAATTATTTTATCTATTTTTATGCCTTCTGCATCCTGCTCAGCTTGTTTCTGCTCGTTTATCTCGTCAATAACGACGGATCGCCGAGCTTAAAAATCCCATGGATTATTTTAATGCTGATCCTGCCGATTCTGGGCGGTATCGCCTATGTTTGCTTTGGCCGCACGCCGGTCCGCAAGGAGGAGAAAGCGCGTATGGATGAGCTGGTTCAGCGCGGCTTAAAGGCGGCCGCTAAGCTTGATGACGCCGGGGAGTGTTTGAAACAGGAAGCACCGCAGTTTGCCGGACAGTCCCATTATATCGAGTGGGCCAACCAGCGTAAGCCCTACACGAATACAGAATGTGTTTATCTGCCGTTAGGCGAAGTGATGTTTGAGCGGCTGTGCGAGGAGCTGAAGAAGGCCCGTCATTTTATCTTTATGGAATATTTCATCGTTGAAGAAGGCACGATGTGGAATACAATTCTGGAAATTCTTCAGGAAAAGGTGAAGGCTGGAGTTGAAGTGCGGATGATGTATGATGATTTAGGCTGCATCATGACGCTGCCGGATCATTACGATCAGAAGCTGGAAGCGATGGGGATCAAGACGGTCGTGTTCAACCGGTTTACCGCCCATCTGACCGTTTCCCATAACAACCGCGATCATCGTAAAATCACGGTCATCGACGGGAATGTCGGTTTTAACGGCGGCATCAATCTTGCTGACGAATACATCAACGCTTATGCCAAGCACGGTCACTGGAAGGATTCCGCGGTGATGCTGAAAGGGGAAGGCGTTGTCAATTTGACGATGATGTTCCTGGAAGCCTGGAATTTTTACCGCAATGAGGATCCGGATTTCTCCCGTTATCTGCCGGAGTCAAAGATCCGGCCAGGCTGCGGCTATGTCCAATCCTACACCGATATTCCGCTCGATCATGAGATGACCGGCGAAACCGTATATATGAACATTCTGAATCAGGCGCAGGATTATGTGTGGATGACCTCGCCTTATTTGATCATTGATCATGAGCTGCTGACGGCGCTGATGATGGCGGCGAAGCGGGGTGTTGATGTTCGGCTGATTACGCCGCATATTCCTGACAAATGGTATGTTCATCTGATCACCCAATCCACTTATCCTTCGCTGGTGCAGGCGGGAGTTAAAATTTATGAATACACACCGGGCTTTATTCACGCGAAGACGTTTGTTTCCGACGATCAGGTCGGCGTTGTCGGAACCATCAACTTGGATTACCGTTCTTTAGTTCATCATTATGAATGTGCGACCTGGATGCTGAGAACGCAGGCGGTCAGTCAGCTGCATGATGATTTCCTGGCCACACAGGCAGTTTCCCAGCCCATTACCCTCGCCGACTGCCGCCAGTTTCAGCCGCTGCTCAAGCGTTGGATCGTCAATGTGATCAAGCTCTTTGCGCCGCTGATGTAGCTCAAGCTGAATATCCAGAAACAAGCAAAACAAAAAGCGCCTGATTCTCACTCAGTTCAAGTGGAAACAGACGTTTTTTTGATAAGCACCTGATCCGTATGCGTTTTCTGCGCGGAACAGACTGTCATTTTAGCTTGGAAACGTTATTGATCGGTGTCGGTCAGCTGAAGATCTTCAGTTTTACCCTCGCTGTAAAAACGGCCTCCGGTTACAGTGAACTTGAGAACACAGTAATCCGGATCGTCGACACCCAATGGATAATACATCGTGTCCGTCGGCAGCCAGATCGACGCTTTGGCGTCATGATCGGTCAGAACCTCCATCGTGCCCTTCAGATGGATGCCGACATATTTCTGTTTGCCCTGCTTGTAAAAATACACGCCGGCTTTGGGATTGCCGCGAAAGACTTCGACCTTCTGGGAAGAGGTGTTGGTGGAAAAATAGAACACAGTGCGTCCGTCAATCCGCCGCGGGGAGAACATGGCTTTCTGACTAGGAAACCCTTCGGCGTCGACGCCGGTCACGACGGCGACCTTCTGCGCTCGAATAAAGCGGATGATTTCATCTTGACTCATCATTGTCTTAACCCTCATTGTTTTCTTGATTTTGCTCGGCCTGGCGCAGCGTCGTCAGGATCCGCTGAAGATAAGCTTCAAACTGATCTTTTTCGGTTTCGCTGAAACCGGTATAGAACAGAACGTTCATACGTTGGGAAACGGCGTTGTATTTCTGTTGGAGCGAAACGGCGTAATCGGTCAGCGTAATCAATGTTTGACGACGATTGTCAGGGTTGCTTTCCCGCCGCACGATGCCGTGCGCGACCATCGTATCGATCATGATCGATACGGTATTCTTCGCCAGCGAAGTCCGCTGACTGATTTCGCTGATCGTACAGGGCGACTGCTTCCACAGCACGAATAAAATTCGGCCCTGACCGCCGCTGATCTTCAAGCCTTGCTCGCTTAAAAAGCGTTCAAAGATCCGGTCCTGAAGCTGTTTAATCTGCGTGATGTAAAAACCGCCTAGTGTTTCGATGGAGATCACCTCGAGGAATTCCTGCGTATGTTCTATATAGAACTATTATTATGATAATCCATTCCCAGCTGGACGTCAAGCCTGAAATCATAATGAAAAGGCCTGAAGTTCAGACCTTTTCGAGAGATATCACTTACCGTTTACTGCAAACGATTGATAATCCGATCCCAGGTGTTGTTGCCGATGATACCGTCCACGTTCAAGCCATTTAACGCCTGGAAGGTTTCCACGGCGCGCTTGGTGTTCTGGCCGAAGTTGCCGTCGACGACTAAGCGGGGATTAGGGGCGATCAGCTCGTTTAAATACTGCTGGAATTTCTGGACGCCCAGGCCGATGTTGCCGACCCGCAGCGTCCGCGTTGATTTATTACGCTCCATTGCCGGACTCGGCAGATTTTTGAATTCCTGGATAATCTTGTCCCAGGTCGCCTGACCGATGATGCCGTCAACATTCAGATGGTAGACATACTGGAAAACAGCGACCGCAAATTCAGTCTTCTGTCCATAAATGCCATCCTCCTCCATCGGCGTCAGATTCGGCGCTGCCAAGATCTGGTTGATATAATACTGCATCTTTTTGACGTCGATGCCGTTGCTGCCCAGCTGTAATGTGTAAGCCATTCTGCATTCCTCCTTTCCCTGTATGCTATGCATTCACCGAGAGGCCGGCTAGGCGGGAAAATAACAGAGAACAAACTGGTTAATGAATTTTGTCTTTTTCGCCGTGCGTGTTGATTTTCCTGTATAATGGAGAAAAGGAGTTACGTTTATGAAGAATGGGAAGGCTCTGATAGTTGGAGCGATCGGTCACTTCCTGGTCGACTTTGCCTGTGCGACGTTTTTGCTGCGGCATAATGGGGAAACGATCTGGTGGATGGAGCTGCTGATCTTTTATAATTTCTGTGCGTTTGCACTGCAGATGCCGATGGGAATTCTGGTAGACCGCTGGCCGGCATTTCCCTGGGCGGCGTGCGGCGTGCTTTTGTGCGCTGCCGGGGCGCTGCCGCTGCCGTTAGCGGCGCTGGGACTGATTTTAGGACTTGGCAATGCGGCGTATCATCTGGGGATCGGAAAACCGCTGATGGATGCGGAGCCTGGCAGCGCTGCCTTGGGAATCTTTGTCGCACCGGGAGCGCTGGGCATCACGCTGGGGACGCTGGTAGCCAGGCTGGATTCAGTAATGGTTCTGCCGCTGACTCTGTTCTTGATCCTGCTGGCCCTTGTCGTTAATCGTCTGCCGTGGAAGCCGCAGGAGCGTCAGGAGGAAGTTAATAGTTCCTTCTCTTTAATCAGTTCGGTCTGTTTGTTTCTCGTCGTGATATTGCGGTCTTTTGCCGGCTTTACCTGGCCGCTGCCGTGGAAAGTCCAGGCGCTGATCCCACTGACGCTGGCTGCCGCGGGTGGAAAAGCGGCAGGCGGAATTGCGGCCGACCTCTGGGGGCTGGAGAAAACGGCGCGGGTTTCGCTGGGATTGAGTTTTTTCTGCTTTTGGATTTCTAATGGGATGATTACCGGACTGGCGGGCGTATTTTTATTCAATATGACGATGCCATTATGCTTGAAACAGATGCACCGGCAGTTTCCGCAACATGCCGGCTTTGCGTTTGGGTTTTTAACGTTTGCGCTGTTTCTTGGGTTTGTGCCGGTGATCCTGGGCATCACGGCAGTAACGAAAGCGCAGATGCTGATCTTGATCGCGCTGTCCTGGCTGGTTCTGTGCCTGGCTTTTCGATGGGGGCATAATCATGCTTAGCTCGTTGGTCTTGTCGCTGATCATGACCTGGCTGCTGGAGCTGGCCTTCGCGTTTCTGCTTGGGATTCGGCGCAGCAAGGATTTGTTTCTGATTCTGCTGGTCAATCTGATTACTAATCCAGCGGTCGTTTATCTGGCGCTGACATTCCGGTATTCCCTGCCTTCGTGGTTTCTGATTCCGCTGCTGGAAAGTCTGGCAGTCGCAGTAGAGGCGCTGTATTACCGCAGCTATGCGCTGACAATCCGCCATCCCTGGCTGTTCTCATTGGCGGCTAACGGGTTCTCATACGGCATCGGCTGGCTGCTTCAACATGGATGACCTTTCACACTTTCAAGAAGGCAAGTTTGAAGATTGTGGAATTTCTGATCAAAAGAATCAAGATCATTTGCTTCATATGAGGAATATTGCAGAGAGGAGAAATTATGAAAAGAAAAAGAGAATGGACGATCATCGAAATCATCAGCGCATTGCTCCTGTTTGTGGGAGTGCTGACGCCGGTGAGGGCCGATGTGATCGTGGAACCGCAAGATCCTTTCTATAAAGAACATGCCGAGGAGTGTACGTATGTCGGCCAATATTACCGCGTGATCGCCGCCAAAGGCGCACAGCTTTACACTGCTCCGCAGTCTGCCGAAATTCTGGGACAGGTGCCGCTGGGGAAAGAAATCTGGATTGACTTTACGTATGTTGAGGAAGACGGCGACTCCTGGGGCGTTCAGGCGCTGAAGGGAGAGCTGGCCGATTCTTCAGTCTGGCTGAACATGGCGGATCTTCAGGTCGAAATGAATGATGCGATTTTCTTTAAGGAACATCAGGCGGAAATAGAACAGATTGACGAGGTGTTTACGCCGGAAGCCTTTTCCGGCTATTTATGCTTCTATGAGTATCCCGGTGCGGACAGCGTATACGAATATACGGATGCAGAAAGTTTGCTGGAAGAACCTGTGACCGTAAATGCGTCATTTACGACGGCTACGGGCGAGATCTGGCTGCATACACCTTATTATTTCGGACATCAGGGCTGGTTTCAGCGCGATCAGCCTGTTGTGGAACAAGCGCCGCTTCTGAATTATCAGCGCGGTCATATTCTCGCCGCTGAAGACGGCACGCTTCAAGCTGCTCCTCCATTGACGCCGCAGCCGGTCGTTGTCCTCACGCCGGAGACGAACCGAACCGACATGCCGGAAGAACGCGGCTCAGTCCGCCAATATATCGCGTTCTCTTTCTCAAGAGACGGTTTGATCGGCAGTCTGGTGCTCCTTGTGATTGCGGTGACCAGCGGTTTGATCGCCGTTTTCTGGAAAAAACCAAAACGCTAACCAGTGGACTAAGGGGTGATGTACGGTGGCGGGCGATGATCGCGAAGAAAAAAAGCTCGTGAATAAGGCCAAAGACGCGAAGACGAAGGGGAAAAGAAGTCTGGAAGAACGTGAAAAAACAGGAGGGGATCAGCGTGAGAAAATTTTTAAAGAGGACGATAGCGGCGATGCTGCTTATGGGCAGTACGGCGACTCTGCATGCGGACTTAATCGTCTGCCCGGAGGATGATTTTTTTAAGGAACATGAAGAGGAATGCGAGTACGCCGGGCAGCTTTACACGGCAGCTGGCGATGCCGGTTTCGTTTACGTTTTCTCCAGTCCGGTTTCCAACGAAATCGTCGGTGAAATTCCTAATGGCACAGACATCTGGATTGATTTCACTTATGAAACGGAAACGGGTGTTTTGTGGGGCGTGCAGACACCGAAAAAAAATCTGAGTCTGGGGCAGTGGATGAATCTGACGGAATTTGAAATCACAAAGACAGGCGAGGATTTTGAGCGGGAACATCAGGCGTCACTGGAACCGATTGAGAGAACCTATACTTTTGGCGAACAGCGCGGATACCTGACGTTATGGGCATATCCGGGATCAGATCAGATTCATAATCAAATCAACAGCCAAGACGTAGAGCCGGGGGCGGTCATTCCGATGACTAGAAAATATACGGACGAGGCAGGTCAGGTCTGGTTTTATATTGAGGTTAATGAACGAATAAACGGTTGGATCCAGGAAGGTCAGGAGCTGACGCTTGTGAGGTTGAACAATTATTGGTATCTGGACCAGGGGACGTATGCCCCAGCGACGCCGACGCCTCAGCCAACCGTTCCGACGCCGCGGGTGCCGCTCGTTTCACCGTCATCCTCCGATGGTTCGGTGGCTCCTTATCTTAAGAAACAGCCGGAGCCCACGCTGATGATCGGCGTAGGAATTGCAGGGGTGATCGCCCTGACCGCGCTGGTCATCGTTCGATTTTGGAAAAAAAGGTAAATGCCGGCGAATAGAAATACATCCAGGAAGCCTCAGAAAATTCCGGACTTACCTCAGTTTTATCGGTTCGGTTAAAGCGAAGAAATCCCTTGGGAATATTCGCTTTTTTATTGCTTTTTTAAGCTTGCGAACGGAATTAGAAGGAGAAACTTTTCGTTAAATTTCACATAAAATTCACAACAAATAAGATTGACAAGTAAACAGATCAGAGTAAAATGTTAGTATCCTAACAAAAAAGAGAGTGATACGATGCAGCGAAGAATAGGGTATGAAATTCGTGAAATTCAACAAATGATTCATCAGAAAATGGAACAGTTTCGTCATGAGGATGGTTACGAGCTGACATTGGTGCAGACCCGCACGATCTGTTTTCTGATCGCCAATCAGGATCACGACGTCTTTCAGCGGGATCTGGAAAAGGAACTGCGTATCCGCCGGTCCACAGCCAGTGAAATTTTAAACGTTCTGGAACGCGACGACTATCTGCGCCGGATTCCCGCTTCGCATGACGCTCGGCTGAAAAAATTAGTTTTGACCGAAAAAGCGTTGATGGTGGATCATCAGATGAATGAGAATATCGACAGGATGGAAGCCCTGCTTTCCCGCTCGATTTCGCCAGAGGACCAGGAGCACTTTTTTTCTGTTTTGGATCAAATAAAAAAGAATTTAGAATAACGTGAAAGAGAAAGGAGAATGTTATGATTCAACGATTGCTTCAAGAAGTAAAAGAATATAAAAAAGCATCCTTGTTAGCACCGGCGCTGATGGTTGGCGAAGTGGTCATGGAGCTGATGCTTCCGTTTCTGATGTCCTTTATCATTGATTCCGGTGTCAATCAGGGAGATCTGGGCGCTGTTTTCAAGTATGGAGCGCTAATGCTGATCTGCGCGTTTTTGTCTCTGTTCTGCGGGATGCTGAGCGGCAAATACGCGGCGTATGCTTCGTCGGGATTTGTGAAGAATCTGCGCAAGGCGATGTTTGAGAATATCCAGAAATTCTCATTCGCCAACATCGACAAATACTCGACCTCCGGTCTGGTTACCCGCATGATGACCGACGCGACCAACGTTCAGAACTCCTATCAGATGATCCTGCGGATGTGCGTGCGCGCGCCGCTGATGCTGGTGGTGGCGATGTCGATGACGTTTATGATCAATGCCAAGCTGGCGATGATCTTCTTCTATGCGATGATTTTTCTGGGGATTATCCTGGGGTTCATCACGCTGAAGGCGCATCCGATGTTCCGCAGGACGTTCCGCAAATATGACGATCTGAATGCCAGCGTACAGGAGAATGTCACGAATATCCGCGTCGTCAAGGCGTATGTTAAGGAAACAGCGGAAACGAATAAATTTCAGGAAGCTGCCGGCAACCTAAAGAAGATGTTCATGAAAGCGGAAAACATCCTGGTTTTCAACAATCCGGTGATGCAGCTGACTATGTATTGCTGCATTCTGGCGCTGAGCTGGATGGGGGCGCAGATGATCGTGGGCAGTACGCTGACCACCGGCGAGCTGATGAGCCTGTTCACCTATACGATGAACATTCTGATGAGCTTAATGATGCTGTCGATGATCTTCGTCATGCTGAGCATGTCGATGGCCTCGGCTCAGCGGATCGCCGAGATCCTGGAGGAAAAGCCGAGTATTGTCAATCCGGAAAATCCGGTGATGACGGTCGCGGACGGTTCGATCGAATTTGATCACGTCGCATTCGGTTATTATACCGGGAAGGATAAATATGTTTTAGAAGATATCAATCTGAAAATTAAGGCGGGAGAAACGATTGGCATCCTGGGGCCGACCGGTTCCAGTAAGTCGACGCTGATGAGTCTGATCCCGCGGCTGTATGATGCCAGCGAGGGGACGGTTCGCGTCGGCGGGGTTGATGTTCGGGATTATGATCTGGATTCGCTGCGCAACAGCGTCGCGATGGTCCTGCAGAAAAATGTCCTGTTTTCCGGGACGATCAAGGATAACCTGCGCTGGGGCAACGAACAGGCCACAGATGAGGAAATGATCCATGCCTGCAAGCTGGCCTGTGCTGATGAATTCATCCAGCAATTTCCGGAGGGCTATGATACCCGGATTGAACAGGGCGGCACCAACGTGTCCGGGGGTCAGAAACAACGCTTATGTATCGCGCGGGCCTTGTTGAAAAATCCGAAGGTTCTGATCCTCGATGACAGTACCAGCGCCGTCGATACCCGCACGGACAGTATGATCCGCAAGGCGTTCCGGGAAGAAATTCCGAATACAACCAAATTGATCATCTCGCAGCGGATTTCCTCGATTGAAGACGCCGACCGCATTGTGGTGCTTAACGAAGGCCGGATCGAAGGCGTCGGAACGCACGCAGAGCTGCTGGCGAGCAACGCGATTTATCAGGAAGTCTATGAAACGCAGAAGAAAGGAGAGGATGAACATGAGCAGGCCTAGAAATGTGGGAACCAACGGTGAAAAGCTGAATACCCAAGTGCTGGGCCGGCTGATGAGCTATATCCTCAGCCGATATAAATTCCGCTATGTTATCGTTTTGATCTGCATCATTATTTCATCGCTGGCTTCGGTCGCGTCTTCAGTCTTTATGAAAACGCTGATCGACGGCTACATCACTCCGATGATTCAAAGCGCCAATCCGGATTTCACGCCGCTGTTTCAGGCATTAAGCATGATGGCATGCATTTACATGGCAGGCGTAGTGACTAAGCTGATTTCCCAGAAAGTTCTGATTGTCATTTCTCAGGGCACGATGAACAATCTGCGCAATGATCTGTTCAGCAATATGGAGAAGCTGCCGATTCAATACTTTGACACGCACGCGCATGGGGATATTATGAGTGTTTACACCAATGATATTGACACGCTGCGGCAGGTTATTTCCCAGAGCATTCCGGAATTTCTCTCTTCGCTGTTTACGATCGTTTCGGTGTTCTTCTCAATGATCGTTATGAGCGTGCCGCTGACGCTGGTCACGCTGATGATGGTCGTGGTCATGCAGTTTGCGCTGCAGAAGATCATGCGCAAGTCGGGCCGTTACTTCGGCGCACAGCAGCGGCAGCTGGGGAAGGAAAACGGATATATCGAAGAAATGATGGAAGGCGCGAAGGTCGTCAAGGTGTTCACGCATGAACAGAAGGCGATCGAGGAATTCAATCAGATCAACGACGAGCTGTGCGAAGCTTCTTACAAAGCAAATAAATATGCCAATATCCTGATGCCAATCGTCGGCAATCTCGGCAATATTTCCTACGTATTGTGTGCCTTCATCGGCGGTGTGCTGGCAGTCAACGGCATCAGCGGTCTGACGCTGGGCGGCCTGGCTTCCTTCCTGGCCTTGAACAAATCCTTTAACGGCCCGCTGAACCAGATTTCTCAGCAGCTGAACTCCGTCATCATGGCGATGGCCGGCGCGGAGCGGGTCTTCAAGCTGTTAGATGAACCGCATGAAGTCGATGACGGCCGCGTGACGCTGGTCAATGTGGATAAGGACGAATCCGGGCGGATGAGCGAATCGGAAACGACGACCGGACACTGGGCCTGGAAACATTGCCACGAAGACGACAGCGTTGATTATGTTGAGCTGACCGGCGACGTCCGGTTCCATGACGTCAGCTTTGGTTATGTCGAAGGCAAAACCGTGCTTCACGATATCGAATTGTTTGCCGAACCTGGACAGAAGCTGGCCTTTGTCGGCGCGACGGGTGCGGGGAAAACGACGATGACCAACCTGATCAATCGGTTTTATGATGTGCAGAAAGGCTCGATCACCTATGACGGGATCGACGTCAAGCTGATCCGCAAGGATGATCTGCGGCGGTCGCTGGGGATTGTTCTGCAGGATACGCATCTGTTTACCGGGACGATTGAAGATAATATTAAATATGCCCGTCCGGATGCGACGCATGAAGAAGTCGTCGCGGCGGCCAAGCTGGCGAACGCTCACTATTTCATTAAACATCTGGAAAAAGGCTATGACACCTGGCTGACCCGCGACGGTTCCTCACTTTCGCAGGGACAGCGGCAGCTGATCTCGATTGCCCGGGCCGCGTTGGCCAATCCGCCGGTGTTGATTCTGGATGAAGCGACATCTTCGATTGACTCGCGGACTGAAAAACTTGTTCAGGAAGGCATGGACAAGCTGATGAGCGGCCGGACGACCTTTGTTATCGCGCATCGCCTGAGTACGATCAAAAACTCCCACGCGATCATGGTTATGGATCACGGCCGGATTATTGAACGCGGCAATCATGAGCGCCTGCTGGAAAAGCATGGAATCTACTATCAGCTGTATACCGGCTTGATCGAAAACGACTGACAGACGGGTTACCCGTCTGTTTTTCCTGTTATCGACAGATTTCGCGAGTCATTCAAAAATTCTGAAATGAAATCGGAGAAGCAAGCATAAAAAACGATTAAAATCAGATCGTAAAGCTTTGAATCCGGAGCTTTGGGATGTTCATCCGATAAATTGCGGGAAAAACGTTAAACGTAAAAATAAGTTGACTTGAAGTGCAGTCCAGCTGGTATGATAAAGAAGCAAAGGAAGACAGAGGCAGGGAAAAAAGGAAAGTGGGAAAGAGGGGAACACAGTGACACAAGCCAATTCTAAAAATTTGATGACCGAAGGGATAATCTGGAAAAAGATTTTATTTTTCGCACTGCCGATTTTCTTCGGTAATTTATTTCAGCAGCTTTACAACACCGCCGATTCGCTGATTGTGGGCAATTTTCTGGGCAGCGAAGCGCTGGCGGCAGTCAGTTCTTCGGGAAATTTGATCTTTTTGCTCGTCGGTTTCTTCAACGGCATCGCGGTTGGCGCGGGGGTGGTGATCGCCCGTTATTATGGAGCCCGGAATGGCGAGCAGGTTCAGCTGGCGGTGCATACCACCGTGGCATTTGGATTAGCGGCCAGCGTGCTGATGACGGCTGTCGGCGTCATACTGGCGCCGCAAATTTTGATCTGGATGGGGACGCCGGCGGAAGTGCTGGGTCTGTCTACGGTCTATTTTCGGATCTATTTCGCAGGCTCTCTCGGTTTTATCATGTATAACATTTTTGTCGGGATTCTGCAGGCAGCCGGGGACAGCCGTCATCCGTTAGTGTATCTGGTTATTTCTTCACTGATCAATATTGTGCTCGATTTAGTCTTCGTTGCGGGAATGCATTGGGGGGTCGGCTCCGCGGCCTTCGCTACGATTTTGTCGCAATTTGTCAGCGCAGCCCTGTGTTTCAGACGCTTGCTGAAGGTACAGGACGTCTACCGCATCGAACCGAAAAAAATCCGCTTTGATCCACCGATGCTGAAGCTGATCATCCAATATGGGCTGCCTTCAGGGCTGCAGAACTCAATCATCGGCTTTGCCAACGTCGTCGTGCAAGCCAACATCAACGCTTTCGGTCAGATGGCGATGGCGGGGTGCGGCGCGTTCTCGAAAATCGAAGGTTTTGGTTTCCTGCCGATTACCAGCTTTACGATGGCGCTGACCACCTTTGTCGGCCAGAACCTGGGGGCGCGGGAACTGGAGCGGACGCGTAAAGGGGCGCGGTTCGGCATCTTATGTTCCATGGTGATCGCGGAAGGGATCGGGATCTTGATTTTCATTGGAGCACCGTGGCTGATCGCCGCGTTTAACCGTGATCCGCAGGTCATCGCCTATGGCACCGACCGTGCGCGGACATCCGCCTTGTTTTTCTTCCTGCTGGCGTTTTCCCATTGCATGGCGGCAATTCTGCGCGGAGCAGGTAAATCGACAGTGCCGATGCTGGTGATGCTGCTGACCTGGTGCGCGGCGCGGGTGACGTTCATCACGCTGATGGTGAAATGGGTAAATTCGATCCAGGTTGTTTTCTGGGCATATCCTCTGACTTGGTTGATGAGCTCTGTGATATTTTTCTATTATTACCGACATGTCGACTGGATGCATGCCTTCGATGCCTGATCCCGCTGCTCATAGAACTCATATCCTATTAATAATAACTTATAAGTAGGAAAAAGGAGGAATGAGTCAATCAGAGGGAAGCTTGGCTTAAAAAAGAAGAATTATCCATCCATTTAAAACTGGATTCGCAAGGCTTCATTCCAAGCTTTGCGAACCAGCTTTTTTATTTTCTGCTTCTCCAAGTCCGTAAAATAGAAATCCGGTTATTCCTTCATCTGCTGAAAAGCAAAATCGATCTGTCTGGCCGGATATTTTTTACTATCGTTTGAAGTAGGGTTTCAATCCAGGACATGATCAGGAATAAAGGATTCCTGGATAAACGGAATATGGAGTATGCTGTGTTCCACTGTGCCGTCACTTTGGTATTCTGTATACATTAGAATATTGCGATAAATCGAATCCACCGGCTTTAAGCCTAATACGCGCATTTGTGCCAAAGCTTTCTGTAGCGGATTCTCTTTGCTTTTTCCAACGCAAAGATGCTGTGATATTCAAAGAACTGACGACGGGGACAAAGCTGAACGCTGGAATTGATCGGTAGTTGGATTTGATCGGCCGCTTGCTGCGGTACAGAAAGTCCCCACACATAATCCTCCGGCTGATCCGCAGGGCAGCGCTGACAGGACTTAACGATAGGCATGTGCTGGATCCAGGCAGGCAGAATTTCATAAATAAATGGGTCTTCGACAAACCCGCGCACATCCACATGCGGCAGGAAATAAAAGGCGTCAGTTACTTTGATAAACCATTGATCCTGCCGCGTTTCCTCGCAAAAGGTTTTTAATTTTTCATATTCAGCGATAACTCCCTGCATAAAGATCAACTGTCGTTTCATTTGATCAATTTTGGGTTCCATCAACGTCAAAACTTGATCGGTAGAACTATGCCGGAAAATCTGCTCGATTTCTTTGACGGAAAAACCATAATTCTTATCTTTGATAATCTCTAAGACTGTCGAAGCGTTGCGCTGATCGTAATACCGATATTTGGCTTCTGTGATTTCATTGGGAATCAGAATTCCATTATTCTGATAATGTTTTAGAAACTCCTGGGTTACCCCGACTTTTTTGGAAAATTCTCCGATTTTGTATTTTTTCATTCTGCTGCACCCCTGTTATCCATGTGATTTTAAGTTCAATATACAGGGAAGCTCTGAAAAAAGCAATTACTAAATTATTCACAATCAGTTGACTCCGGTCTTAGGCCTGGATTTATAATTTGATAAACCATGGACAAAGGAGGAAAATGAAATGGGAAAAAAGGGAATTTCACGACGGGAGTTTTTAAAGGGAACGGCGGCCAGTGCTTTAGGTGTTGCGGCCCTGGGTCTGCTGGGCGGATGTGCTGCGGAAGAGAAGCCGGCAGCGGAACCTTGTCCGACTCCGGAAGCTTTAGCCAACGATTGGCTGGGACAGGAACCGCAGATTGAGGCCAGTTCGATTAAGGAAACGCTGGAAACTGAAGTGCTGATCGTCGGCGCGGGAACCGGCGGGATGTTTGCGGCGTGTTCCGCGGCGGAGAACGGAGCTAAAGTACTCGTTGTGGAAAAGTATCCGACCGGCGGTGGAATTCGGGATGATCTGGGGGCGATTAACTCGCGGTATCAGAAAGAATGGGGAACGCAGATTGACAAATTTGACTACATCACAGAGATGACGCATATTGCCAATGGACATTTAGACCAGCGTCTGGTCAAGCTGTTCTGCGAAGAGTCCGGGGAAACGATTGATTGGTATGGCGATCGACTGGCAGAACGCGGCGTGGAACTGTGGCATGAAGCGGGCGGGGATGATCCGGATGACCGCTATAAGCATTTCCCGACGGGACATTCACCGCGCTGGACCGGAAGCGACGACGGAAATGGGAATCCGCTGAACGGCAATATCGTTTTGACTGATTACGCATTGCAGCACGGCGTGGAATTCCGATATCAGACGACGATGATCAAGCTGACAAAAGAAAAGGACCGGGTTACCGGGATTATTGCCAAAGATGCGGAAGAAAACTACATTCAAATCAAAGCTTCAAAAGGCGTAATCGTCTGCACCGGCGGTTATTCGC
The DNA here is from genome assembly GCF_003459085.1 of Holdemania filiformis. Lineage (NCBI taxonomy): Bacteria > Bacillati > Bacillota > Erysipelotrichia > Erysipelotrichales > Erysipelotrichaceae > Holdemania > Holdemania filiformis. The sequence goes on from NZ_QRUP01000008.1 coordinate 37,032, forward strand.
TGAACTATGATATGCTCCAGGCATTGCAGCCGGAAAATGTGGCGATGGTAGGACGCAACGGGTCCATTCCGGGTGCTTCCGGGGATGGCATCAAAGCCTGTATCTGGGCTGGCGGTAAGTTTGATGAAACTCATTCGATGATGATGTTTGACCGCGCGGCATTGAAAGTTGACGCAAAGCCGGGAATTGATCAGCTGAAAAAGGGCGAAAGCGGATTTTTCTGGATGGGCTCTCAGCCGTTTTTAAAGGTCAATCAAGACGGCGAACGGTTTTTCAATGAATCTGGGACCTATGAAGGAATTCTGCATTCAGACGAATTCCAGAAGGATCATTGCCATTACACGTTATTTGACGGGGATTGGACAGAATATGTTCAGGAGTTTAAAACACATGGCTGCTCCCGTTTGATTCCCTTCCCGAATAACGCTGATCCGAATATCCCATACCAGGTGATTGCAGAAGGGATGCTTCCAGGCTTAGTGAAGGATGGTTTTGTTCAACAGGCAGATACCATCGAAGAACTGGCGGAGAAGCTGGGGCTGCCGAAGGAAACGTTGACCGCAACGGTGGAACGGTATAATGAATTATATGATAAAGGGGTTGACGAGGATTTCGGCAAAGAGGCGCACCGGATGTCCGCCTTGCGCACCGCGCCTTTCTATGGTGCGAAGAACTGCGGTTATATTCTGTGCACTATGGATGGAATTCAAATTGATCTGAATATGAATGCAGTGGATACCGAAGGAAATGCGATCCCCGGCCTGTATGTCGTCGGTAACGACAGCGGAGCTTATTTCTCAGCAACCTATCCAAACCTGTCGACAGGAGCGGCCTGCGGAAGAACTGTAACCTTCGGCCGGCGCACGGGAAGAATCGCCGCGGAACAGGAAAACGCCTAATCGTTTGCGATTAAAACGGGAATTACGGAATAACTGACGAACGATTTACGCAATTAAGAAATTGATTTTGATTTCACTTTTACCTTAATGAGAAGATCAGAACGAAACTTCTGTTTCAGTATGCTCGCTGGAATAGAAAGTCTAGTCCTGATCTTTTCTTTTAAAAACAGTAAAATGATTTCAGTCAATTTTGATTTTTAGATCACTGAAAAAGAGAATTGATTGGGAAATGAGGTTGAATCAGGCTGCGCGTGTAAACTGAAAAGTAGGCATTTCCCAGGAAATACTGTGAAACAGTTTAAATGAAAAACGACCGGAATAAATCCGGCCGATCAAAAGGTAATTTCAGTTTTCTTTGACCACAAGTAATCATGATATTGGTTCAGCAATGTCTGTGCTTCAGCTAAAGCGGGAATTGATGCTGAAGCTCCTTTTTTAGTAACGGCGCAAGCACTGGCAGCCGTGGCGATCGCAAGACAGTCAATGGCAGATTTGCCTGCTAATTTAGCAGCTAGGAAAAAACCTGTGAACGTATCCCCGGCGCCGACGGTATCGACGACTTCAACTGGACAACAAGGCAGAAAAATACGTTCTCTGCCTTCCTGCAGACAGCTGCCTTGATCCCCTAAAGTCAGAATGACTTGAGTATGCGGGAAAACTTTTGCGAAATAGTCCAGAATGGCTTCCGGTTCAATCTGACCTGAAAAGAAGGCGCCTTCGACTTCGTTGATAAATAACAAATCGATCTCGTTCAACGGCAATTGTCCGGGATCGGCAGGGGTGGGAGAAGGATTTAGCGCGATGATCAGGCCTCGTTCATGAGCTTTGTGGATTAATTCTTCTAATCGGTTAATTTCGTTTTGAATAACCAACAGATCTCCCGTCTGAAAATTAGCTAGCGTTTCATCAATCTGGGCGGAGGTAATGGCGTAATTGCTTCCTGGATAAACAAGGATGGCATTCTGTCCTGTGCGATCAATTTGAATAATTGCGTGACCAGCAGGTTGATCCACTGAACGTAAGTATTGTGTGTCAATATGATACTGAGCCAGCGTATCTGATAAAAGTGAGCTTGCCTGCCCCAGACATCCCGCAAAATGAACAGACGCACCGCCTTGACTTAAGGCGACCGCTTGGTTCATTCCCTTTCCGCCGCAGAAACACTGCATTTGTCTAGCTGACTGTGTTTCCTTCGAATTTAAAATGTGATCAACAGAATAAAAATAATCTAAATTTAATGAACCGAAAACTAAACATTTTTTCATGTCAGAGATGCCTCCTCACTCTTTTTCATTATAGCATACACAAATGATCGAAAGCGGATAAAAGGAAAAGCGTACTTAAATCAAATTATAAGGTTAGCATTAAGATCAATGTCAGGTAAAGATCGAGCGTAGACAAATCTTATTTTTGTTTACTTTTAAACGATGAATGCTTTTTTGGAGACCCTGTAAATTAGCTCTATAAATTTTGGGTTCTATAAATTTTGGTGTTGGTGGAAACCAACGCCTTTTTTTCTTGAGCATAAAAAAAGAGACATAGGTAAGAATTTCCGTTACAATAAAATCACCACAAATTACAGAAAGGAAATCTCACTATGTCCATTACTCATTCTATCAACTTTGCTCTTAAATTAAAAGACCTTTTTCAAATGAAAAACCAAATCCAGTTAATATCAGATTCATTTTTTGATGGATAAGCTGTTGAAATTCAAGATAAAAGAAAAATCAAAAATTTCAATTAACAATTTCGATGATTTTAACTTCGCCTGGAAGAAATGCGGCACATAGCGCTCGATCACCGATTTCCAAATTCAGGTCTGCTTGCTTGTTCTCATTTTCAGAGGATAGGATAACCTTTGCAGAATCAATAGCCATCTGGAAACGGTTTGGAAGGTTTTCGAGGCGAATCCAATGACGATGGCTGTTATCCATGTCGTGATTGGCGACCATCAAAATCATCGTAGATTTGTTTGCAAAGCCAAAACCCAAAGCCGGAATCCAAGGACCTTCAAACATTAGCGGGAATTGATCATTTTTGCGGAAAAGGGCTGTGCGGTAGCGTTTGCGGATGTGCGCCGCCGCTTCCAATAATGTCGGCAGCTGCCATCGCTGAGCGTCAAGATAGTGGAAAGCGTAGCGGTCAAACAAGGCCAGCTTACGATAATACGGATCCGTTTCCGGCAGTTGGTCCTGTTCGTTAGGACGGCAGTCCAGCCCGGTATTCATCGGCTGGATTTCGTAGACTTCCTGCCCAGAATTCAGGAAAGGGACGCAATTTGGAATAAATAAATTAAGCACCGTCAACATCCGGCTTAGCCGCCGTCCTCCTTCACGAGCACTTAACCGCGGTGTATCATGCGTTTCACCCACTGCGAAAACCGGACAAGGCAAACTGGCGGCGCCATAAGCGAAGGCGTTCAATTTATCCTCATTTGGCCGGGTTTCCTGCGTGAAACCTCCCCCGATGATCATGTTATACCCTTTTTCCAGAGAGCACGCTGCATTCTGGGTGTCCAGTTCCTCGGCAATGAAACAAAAATGAGGATCAATTTTCCGGGCCGCTTCGATGATTCGTTTCACCAACGCCAGTGGAAGCGCATGGCCCATGTCAATCCGTGCGCCGTCAATGCCAAATTCTGTTTGATAATAAGGAATGATCTGGCTTAACAGAGCCCATAACGGCTCGTTGATGCGATTGCCTGGATTCAAGCTGGCTTTCGCAACATCATATAGAATATAGGGATTAAAACTTTCATTTTTCGGCAAATACGCCGCGGAAGCTGCCGGATGATCTAAATACATGCGGAAAAAAGTGATATCATTCCATGCCGGCTGCGGATCGTTAATGCAATCACTGAAAGCTGGGGCAACGGTCATGTTAAATGCTTCCTGAACCAGATCCAGGATTTCGCCTTTGCCTTTTTTCCATTTTGCAACGACCATTTTCCATTTTTTTGGATCAATACTTTGCGGATTAGGTCTGAATTTACGGATATGTTCAAGGACTTCTTCACTCGCATACATCAATTCCAAGTATTGTGGATCCGCAACGCTGCCGGGTTCCACGCCAGGAACAAAAGGTGGGGTATACGTATCCAATTGGTCAGCGTCGATCCAGTAGAACCAATCCGGATGCTCAGCAATGAGATCCGAGTTTACTGAGTTTGTCCTTGGAATCAGGTCAATAATCACTTTGATATCCTGACAATGACAAGCTTCAACAAGCGCTTTAAATTCGTCCTCTACGCTCAGTTCATCGCCGGTCATCGGATCTTTTAAATTGGGATCTAATCTGAAAAAGTTACTTACGCCGTAAGGAGAACCCAGATCTCCTTTCTTATTTTTGGTTGAATACTGACTGATCGGCAGCAAATATAATGTGTCGATCCCCATTTTTTTTAATAAAGGAAGCAAAGCTAAAGTTTTAACGAAGGTTCCAGTTTCTTTTAAGCCATAGATATTCTTGGATTCTAATTCGCCGCTGCGGTCATGATCCCAACTGCTGGATGTGCGGATCATGCAGGAATAAACGCTGCTTTGACGGATCCAATTTCCACGCGTACCGCCTTGAGGAAGGGAATGATCAGCGTAATAGGGCTGGCAGACCGGTTTGGATTTTCCTTTCAGCAGAACGCTGATTAATTCGTCGAAAAATTGATAAGGATTAACACGAATTTCACCAGAGGGTAATTTATATTTTGAGGTACACTTCAAATCCAAGCTGTCGAAAAGATCAGGAAGAGTATAATTAAACGGGTAATCGTGGGTAAGAGACTGTCGCTTTAAAGCCTGTTGTAATTTTAATAAGTAACTCATGAAATACTCCTTATATAAGTAAATAAAATCCTATTTTATTTTATCATGAAAATCAGATTGATTGATAGAATTTCAGAGCTTTGGGGAGAATTTAAAACGTAAAACGTGAAAATAAATTTGTCAATCGTTTTGAAGTCTGTTACCATGATAGCGGTTAAATTGGACGCTGAGGTGAAGAAATGCGAAAGTTATTATTATTCAGTATCGGAGTGATGCTGGCGCTCGGGGGATGCGCTGAAGAGAAACCCTGCATCGCGGAGAAGGGAATCGTTTGTTACGATGAGGAAGCGCAGCAGTATCAAGTGGAAGAAGGCGCTAAAATCCGGGTTATGGTTGAGAATGAAGCCTACGGTCAGGCTTTGGAAGAACTTTGGAATAAGGAACATCCGGAACAGAGTGATGTGATCGAACCGGTTGTTGTCCAAAGCTTTGATGCGGCAACCTGGTTAGGCTATAAAACGGATATCGCGCTGTTGTGGAGTAATGACGCCGCTCAGATTATCAATAATTTTATGCCGGTGCAGCCAGAGTTGGAAGCAGTGATACAGGAACATGCTCCGCGGCAGTTTGGAGAACTTTTAAATATAGACGGTTTTCGGTATGTGCCAATGAGTTATTATGGATTAGTGTTTTCTACCAATATGACTATGCTGAGCGAAATGGGATATGACGTAAGCGATGAAAATGGCGATGGACTGGCAGATCAATTTGATAGTTTTGAAGAATTAATGAAATTGGCAGATGAATGGGGAGGGCAGGCGCGAACCTATCATGAGCGGCAGGTGGAGGCGGTATTCCCGTTTGCAATTTCAGAATTGTGGGCCTCAATGGTGTTTTTGAGTGCTGATGATTTTCGTTTCTTTGCATCACAGGATGCTTTAATATCCGGTATGGAAACGGAAGAGTTTCTGGAGGCTTTAAAATTTCTAAGAGCAATGGGGGAGCATTCTTGGTATTTAAACAGCGAAGAGAGTGCAGGTGAAGAACAGCCAGAGGTGTCTGGTGTTGAGGATGAAAATTCAAGGGACACAAATTCTGAATTACCGGCCGTGGATTCCGAATCAGAAGTTGAATCCGAAGAATTCCCGCCCGAAAGCAGTAATGTGAAGGAATCCCAGGATAGCTCTGAAGAGGAAGAGGAGATCATTCTTCCTTATCAAATCAAAAATGATCGGGCCTTCGACGGAGGGTGGTTGTATGATGTCTATCTTGAAAAGCTGATTTCTCCTTTTTCTTTAGTAGGGACTTGGATGTACTATAATCAGCAGGAGGATATTGAACAACAGGATTTTTATTTTTCACCTATGCCATCCTGGAAAGAAAAAATACTTTCACCCTTGGCGAAAACCAAAGGCTATTTATTGTCGGCTGGAACAAAATATCCTTCCGCTGCTAATGAAGTTTACCGTATAATTCGGAGTGAAGCTGGAATTCAGGTGTATATTGATACAGTGGATGAAATTCCTGCGGTAACGCAAGTGGATAGGCTTGAAAATCGTCCTAATTTGGAAACTGAGGAAAATGAAGATGGAAAGGAATCCCAAACAATCGAACCGTATTATTTGGCGTTTAGAAATGAGAATCAGAGACAAATAAGTTATGCTTTTTCATTCTCACAGGAGGAGTCCATGGTGGCTTTTGAAAAAGATCCATCTGTTAGAGGCTGGGATATGCTTTCTGAAATTGGATTGATCGAAATTGCACAACAAGTAATAAAACAGGAGATTACACCCGAGGATGCACAATTGGCATTGCTAGAAAACAGTGAAAACTGGATGATGCCGTTTAAACCTGTGGATGAGGTATTGGAATAGCCTCTCATTTGGTTTGCAAAGAGGTAATCAGGCTCTTGAGTATTAAGTTAGATTCAATATTCTGTAAAGAAGATGTTCTGTAAGGAATATGGTGCGTGAATTTAAGAAAAAGGGCCTGTTTTTTCATTGTTAGTCAGTTGTTTTTACAGCAGGATCAGAGATATGACAAAGCTGTGTTTGTATAATTCGACAGAGCTTGTAGAGGGAAGTGCTACAATTTTATTCCTGGGTTCGATACTGAATATAAAATAGTGTCCTACTGAAGCCTAAGTGTGGGACTCAATGTTTCAGAAAAAATCTGAAATTGTTATTGACGAGATTTAGATCTTATGATATATTATTAAAGCGCTGGTAATCAGCCAATAAAAAGATGGAGGCTTAGCTCAGTTGGGAGAGCGTCTGCCTTACAAGCAGAGGGTCGGGGGTTCGAGCCCCTCAGCCTCCACCATTTTTTTATTGCCGACTTAGCTCAATTGGCAGAGCAACTGATTTGTAATCAGTAGGTTGTAGGTTCGATTCCTATAGTCGGCACCAGGAGTTGGAGAGGTAGCGAAGTGGCTAAACGCGGCTGACTGTAAATCAGTTCCCAACGGGTTCGGCAGTTCGAATCTGCCCCTCTCCACCATTCTTTTTTAAGATAGTGGGGCATAGCCAAGCGGTAAGGCAACAGACTTTGACTCTGTCATTTCCCTGGTTCGACCCCAGGTGCCCCAGCCAATTTTAGTTTGGATTGTTTATGTCCCGGTAGCTCAGGCGGTAGAGCAACTGACTTTTAATCAGTGGGTCGAAGGTTCGATTCCTTTCCGGGACACCACTTAACTATGCGAATGTAGTTCAATGGTAGAACTTCAGCCTTCCAAGCTGACTACGTGGGTTCGATTCCCATCATTCGCTCCATTGAATAACATAACCCTGTATGAGGGTTTTTTTGTGTCTTAATAGTTCTCTAAAACAGTCGCATTAGGTAAAAATGAGTGTTTTTTAGAAAAAACTAAATTATTTGTAAGTACTTTTACGATTTCGTGCGTATATTATATATAGAGAAACAAAATTTATTGTTAGTTCGAGATACTTTAAGATTTAAATTTGTTTCTCTGAGCCTTGGAATATTTTCCAAGGCAGCCTGATAAGCTATATGCTCTGTATCAGGACGAGCGATTTGGGCGCTCAGTAAACAAAACCCTGTGCAGTTCGAACTAACAAAGTATGAGTCTCCTTTGCGGGAGACTTTTTACTTTGTTAGTTCGGTTAACCCTGCTTCTCTCGCTGCTGATCAGCTGATCTAACTATAAATGTATTTTTTATTTTAGCTGTAGTCGTTTATGGCTGAAAAAGTAGACTTTAACTGACATTTGAAATATAATTGAAAATGATAGAAAATAGCTATATTTTGGTTAGAAAACGCCTGGTTCATAAAGTCTACTTTATGAACCAGATCAGAAAGTTGGAGGATTAGGAATGGCGAATGAAAAGAAGCGAATCTTACAGTTATTCTATATTCTTGCCCAACAGGATCAATATATCCGTTCTTATGAGCTAGCGGAAAAAGTAGGAGTCACCGAACGAACGGTCAAAAATGATATTCCGGAATTAGAGGCATTTGCAAAAGCAAGTGGTGCTGATTTAGTAGCGAAAAAAGGAAAAGGTTATGTTCTCAAGGTTTTTGATGAAGAACGCTTTGAACCCGTAAAGACTCAATTGATTATACATTTTTCAAATGTTGGTGAAACACCCAGGGCTCAGAATGACAGAAGTAATGATATTCTTCGCCGGATTATTGTAGAAAATCGCTTTCTTACAATTGAAGATATCGCAGAAGAATTGTATTTAACAAAAAGTTCAATTCGGGAAGACATGAAAGATGTTAATTTTTTGCTGAGTAAGTTTAACATGCGATTGAAAAGACGAAATGAAGAGGGGCCTCTGGTTAAGGGCAGCGAATTTGATCGACGAATGTTAATGCTTTGTATTTTTGAAAATCACTATCATGAAGCAATAAATTTGTATAAGAATACAGATTTCTTATCTTTCTTTGACCGGGACGATGAAGAACGCTATGAAATTCGTCATATTTTCCTAAAAACATTGAGAGATTCAGATTGTCATATTCTTGATATCAACACCCAGCGTTTATCTCGCTATTTGTTATTGATGGTTTCTCGTTATCAGGCTGGATTTCCAATAAGTTTGACGCAAAATCAGCGCAAGTATATTCGGCGATTCCGAGAATATTCAGTTGCGAAAGACGTGATCGAAAAATGTCAACGATTTTCCGGCTTTGACGTCAGCGAGGATGAGATTCTTGCTTTTGCTTTGCTGCTGATCTTTTGGGCGGATATTCCTTGGGATTGCGATCTGTCGCAAAATTATTTTGAATTGCATGACGAAGCTCAGGACTTTATTTCACTGTTCTGCAAATCAATCAAAAAAGATTATAACCTGGACATCACCACAATTCCAGGTTGGTCACAGATTTTATGTGCAGGCATTATCCCCATGCTGGTTCAAAAAGATTTCAATGCTTCTTTTCACAGTGTAAGAAGCTTACATTTTGAAGATGCGCGGATTCACGACTGTCCTTTAGCCGCAAAATTTGCACACAATCTAGCTAGACTTTTTGAAGAACGATATCATTGTCAGCTAAGTTTGTATAATTTGATAACTTTTGCGGGACACTTAAATGTACTTTTGTTAATGATTTCTTATTCCTTTACCCCAGTCCGTGCGATTGTTTCCAATGGCGGCGGTTACCTCTCTTCTGGAATTTTTAAACGGATTATCGAAAGCCGTTTTGGATCCTATTTTTCTTGCCTGGATGTCTACGAGCTTTATGAAATGCGTAAACTACCGGTTAAAGACTATGATTGGGCAATCCTAAGTTATCCATATTATTCCTATAAATATGATTGGCCATGTCTGATGGTTGACAGTATTCCTACCCAAAGTCAGATGAACGATATATACAATCAGGTTATATTATCTGGAGTTCAGCTGCAGCCGGCGTTGGATCATTTACATTTAACCTCCCTCAATATATACCGTGATTTTGAGTATGAAAACATGGATTCTTTCCTTCGCCTGATCAGTTATAAAATGGGAAAGGATGCGGAGTGTGTTGATAAAATCCAAGCCGATCTTCATTACACGGTAAAAACGTGTGTTGCGAATAAAGTATGTATTCTTTTCATAAAACGCCGGTGGGTCAAAAAAGGAATATTTGAGATTTACCAGTTAAATCAGGAAAAACAGTTTGATGAACAACCGATTCTGCACATTGTTGTAATCAGTGTGGATTTTGATAATAACCTGGAAGCCGTTAGATTTGTTAATGACCTATTAATGATGTTTTTCAAAGATAATGAGAACTTGTGGATGTTGATTGAAAATCATCGGGTTACCGAATTGACGGAGATCGTTCGAGCAAGCTTAAAGGCTTTGCCAATTTCACTTGATTAAGGGAAAAAACGAAAGTTTTCCCTTTTTTTTCGGAAAAAGTGAGCGTGGTAACGCTTACAGAAACGATTTATAGTAAGGGCGTTGAAGAAATATCCAACAAGAAAGGGGTATCGCATTGCTGAAAATCTTTTTGTCATCACATGGTCATTTCGCCAGCGGCATGAAAAGCTCGTTGAATATTTTAATGGGCGCTTCTGACAATGTCACGGTGTTTGATGCTTATGTCGATCAAGCTTCAGTCCAGGAAAAACTTGACGCGTTTTATGCAGAAGTTTCTCCGGAAGATCAGGTTTTGCTGATGTCAGACTTAATCGGCGGCAGCGTGAACCAGGTCATGATGACCTATCTGCAGAAGCCGAACACTACGCTGATCGGCGGCGTGAATCTGGCCTGTGTTCTGGAACTTTCAACAAAAACGGAAGTCACGGCGGAGGAGATTGAACAGATCGTTGAACAGAGCCGATCGATGTTGAGTGTCGTGCAACTGCCGGATTTAACGGAAGAACAAGAGGATTTTTTCTAAGAAAGGAGGAATAGAAAATGATTAAGTTAGTACGTTTGGACGAAAGATTGATTCATGGTCAGGTAGCGATCAAATGGTCGAGGCATACGGGAGTTGATCGCATCGTCGTGGCGAATGATGAGGCAGCAGGGAACAAGATTATCCAGCAGAGTCTGATGATGGCCGCGCCGGCGACTGCGAAAGTAACGATCCGTTCAGTCGCTGATTCGATTACTCTGCTGAAGGATCCGCGGGCGGCGGGTCATAAAATTCTGGTCATCATTTCCAACCCGAAAGATCTGATCAAGATTTTGGAAGAAGTGAAGGAGATCCCGCTGATCAACGTCGGCAACTATGGCCGGATTGCTCCGAAACAAGGGGATCTTGCCCGTCGAACCTATGGTTCCAATCTGTATGCCTACGACGAGGAAGTTGAAGATTTCAAAAAAGTGTTGAGTTTCGGAATTGACACGGTGTATCAGACCACACCGGAAGATAATCCGGAAAAATTAAGCAAAGTATTAGGGTTATAAGAAAATCCATTAGGAAAGAGGAGGAGAATCATGGTATCCGCAGCTTTACAAATTTGTTTAGCGTATTATATCATTGCAATTTTAGATCCCTACATCATGTCCTGGCAGTGCCTCAACCGGCCGATCGTCGTCGCTCCGTTAGCGGGATTAATCTTAGGCGATTTCAAGACGGGCATCATCATGGGCGCATCCCTGGAATCGATTTTTATGGGAATTTCCGCCATCGGGGGTTCCATCCCGGCAGATGCGACAACATCCAGCATCATTGCCGTCGCCTATACCATTTTAACTGGCGCTGATATCGAAGCAGGCTTGGCGATCGCTTTGCCAATCGGCACGGTCATGGCTTCCATCGCCGGCATGTTTACACCGATCTGGGCTTCTCTTGCAGCGTATTGGGAAAAGTTGGCGGCGGAGTGCAATCCGCGTAAATTCGCATTCCAAACGATTGGTTTCTCATGTCTGACGCCATTGATCAACGTTGTTATTCTGTTCTTTGCGGTATCTTACGGTGTTGAAGGGTTGAATGCCTTCTTAGCGAGCATGCCGGCCTGGGTTATGACCGGGTTAGGGGCAGCGACATCGATGATGTTAGCGGTCGGCTTCGCGATCTTAACCTCGATGATCTGGAACAACGAAGTCGGCATCTTCTTCTTCGTCGGTTATGTTCTGGTGGCTTATTTAGGCATGGCAACCTTGCCGATTGCAATTTTAGGCACAGCCATTGCGATCACCATGTTTATGGGGGAAAAGCGCAGTATCGATTTAAAGAATTCGCTGACGGCTTCGGCAGCGAAAACAGATGAGGAGGATTTCTTCTAATGGAAAAGAAAGTATTAACGCCGGAAGAAAAGAAAGTTCTAAAATCCATGTTCTTCCGTTCCCATCTGGTTTTCACCAGTTTCAATATGGTGAAAATGGAAGCGAATGGTTTTACGATTACAATGGCCCCGGCTATTGAGAGTATCTATAAAGACGATATGGAAGGCAAGCGGGAGGCGTATCTGCGGCATCAGAACTTCTTCAACACGCATGCCGTACCGTTCAGCTTCATCGCCGGCTTAGCTTACGCGATGGAAAAAGAGCACAAAGAAAAGAACTCGATTGACGGTCAGACGATCGAGAGTATCAAAGCCGCGTTGATGGGTCCGACAGCCGGGATGTTCGACAGCTTGTTCTTCAACTGTCTGCGCATTATCGCCGCGGGTATCGGCATCGGTTTGTGCGCGGAGGGTTCGATTCTGGGGACCTTGATCTTCATCCTGCTCTATGGTGTAACGCAGTCTATCGTGAAGTATTTCTTTGTGAACTGGGGTTATGTCTATGGGACTTCGTTTATTGATATGGTGTTCTCTTCGGGCTTGATGGGCGCTTTAACGAAAGCGGCATCCGTGCTGGGCTTGATCATGGTCGGGGCGATGACGGCGCAGATGGTCAGCGTTCCGCTGAATTGGACGTTGAACGTCGGCCAGACATCGGTAGTGATCGGCGACGTATTGAATTCGATTTTCCCGGGCTTGCTCGGCGTCATCCTGTTGTTTACGCTGGTTCGCCTGATCAAGAAGGGCGCGCGTCCGACTCAGTTGATTTTGGGTATCTTCGTGTTCGCACTGGTCGGCGCTTTCTTCAGAATTTTCTAAAATCAGAGTTTAGGCTATGGAGGACTGAGCTTCATAGCCTGTTTTAGCCTTCGGAGGTGAAAGCATGAAAGATGAAATGATGCTCGTCGGCGTAACGCTGGCGCGCCGCTATACGCGTAAACAAAAAGAGATATTCCTGGCGGAAGTGTGCCGGCAGTGCCGTGAAGCTGGATGGAAGACGGAATTTCAAACCCGGCATTCCCGCATGCTGCATGTATGCAATCTGGTCATCGGCGATCTGGCGCATGCGAAGACGGTAATTGCCTGCGCTTATGACACGCCGGCTAGTGCACAGTTGCCAATCCGTTATTATCCGTTGAATCCACGGAAGAACACTCAGGCGGAAAGCTGGAATTTGGCGTGGGAATGGATTTTAGGCGCGGCGTGCTTTTTGATCGCCGCAGGGGCGGTTTATACGCTGCACTGGTTGAGTCCAGCGATGAAAATCGCCGCGGTTTTGGCTGCGGTCCTGGCGGCCTTGCTGGGCGTCAGCTTACTGCACAGCCGGGGAAACCGCGTTAACTTCAACCGCAACAGTGCTTCTGTAGCCTTGATCCTGCGTTTGATCCAGGAGTGTGATCCCAACTCTTCGACGGCGCTGGTGCTGGTCGATCAGTGCTGTAATTCCTATGAAGGGCTGAAGCTGCTCAAAGAGGCTTGTCCTTCTCGTGCCGAGGTGATTTTACTGGATTGTCTGGCTCAGGGTGAAAAAGTCGTCTGCGCTCATCGAAAAGGAGTTGACGTCTCGGACTTGCTGGAGGAAGATTGGATTAACAAGGAATATGAGGATCCGGACAATGGTCTGCGGTTTTTCGAACGCGGCGTGCTGCTGGCATCCGGCGCGATTAAAAAGCATCAGTTCGTTGTACGGCATACACGTTCTAAACGGGATTGCCATGTGGATATCCCGCGCTTAGAGCGAATTTTGGAAAAATTGAAAGGCAGGATAAAAGCGGAATGAGAAAATTATTATTTCAAAGTGATGACTATGGCTTAACGGATTCTGTTGCCGATGGCATTCTGAAAGGGATCGATCAGGGAATCATCCGCAATACGGGCTTGTTTGTCAACATGCCCAGCTCCGCCCGGGCTGCGGAGAAAATTCGCGACCGGCAGGGTATCTGCGTCGGCATCGACATCAATCTGGTCGCGGGACGGCCGGTCAGCGATCCGGCAGAGGTTACTTCCCTGGTGAATCCGGAGGGTCATTTTGTGCCTTCGGTTCAGCGCATGCGTGAGGGCCGGATCATCGGCCGGCAGGGAATGTGCCTGTGCTTTGAAGAAGATCCTTATGATTACGAACAAACGTTGCTGGAAACGGACAATCAAGTCAAGCGTTTTATTGAATTGATGGGGCGCAAGCCGGACTATTTTCATGGTCATTCGATGGCGACACCCAACACCCAGAAAGCAGCGCGGGCGATCGCGGAGAAATACGATATTCTGATGACGACGGATGTGATGAGCGGCAGTCAGGTTTCAATGATTCCCTGCACATGGACGCCGAAGCCGTTTCCGATTGAGGATCAGCTGAAAACGGATGTGGAACAGGAGTTTCTGAAGTCACTGGAAGCGTCGTTATCCCATGAAATTGGTTATTTCATCTGTCATTGTGGTTTTGTCGAGGAAGATTTGATGAAAGAAACAACTTACACGATGATTCGGATGAAGGATCTGGCGATGGCGACGAGTCCGAAAGTCAGGGCTTTCCTGCAGGAGCATCAGATTGAATTGATCACTTACCGTGATCTGAAGGAGGAGCGCTAATGTTTGTACGATCACATCGAATTGTCACTGACCAGGGAATCGTTGATGGAATTCTCAATCTTGACGAAGGCCGGATTGTGGACATTCTGCCGCCGACAGCACGGGTTGCGATCACGGTGGACGCCGGGAATCACCGGATATTACCGGGGATTATCGACACGCATAATCATGGCACAATGGGTTACGGACTGATGGGCGAGCAGGCGGATCCGGAAGCGGCAGTCCGCGGTTACTTAAAGGGTTTGGCGTCCCAGGGTGTTACGGCATGTCTGCCGACCGCGGATTTCGGTTTGTTCGAGGCGATTGTCAAGGTGGCGCAGACGCCTGTTGACGGCGCGAAGCCGATCGGCATCCACAGCGAGGGTCCGTATTTGAACCGTGTGGGAGAAAAGGGAATTGATACCGGACATCCGGATATTGATTTAAAGCATGTCCAGGCGATGATCGACACCGCCCAGGGGATGCTGAAGCTGGTTGCGATCGCGCCGGAAATCCCGGGCGCAAGGGAAGCGATCGAGCTGTTGACGTCGCAGGGGGTCCGCTGTGCTTTTGCCCACAGCAACGCGCTGTATCAGGAAGCGTTGGCATCTTTTCAATGGGGGATCACGGTCACGACGCACACGGCGAACGTCATGGCGGGGATCCATCATCGCCGGATGGGCGGTCTGGGCGCCTGTCTGCTCAACGACGAGGTTTATAACGAACTGATCTGCGACGGCCTGCATGTCGCGAATGAAATGATCGAACTGATGCTGCGGGTTAAAAAGAATCCGTTTGATAAGTTCATGATGGTGTCTGACAATGTGCCGATGGCGGGGGCGCCGATCGGCCGGTATCACCTGTCCGGCATGTTCGACGTGAATATTGATGAAAAGGGTTATTGTTTATCGGATACCGGAAGGTTGTGCGGATCGACGCTGCCGGTGATTCGCGGCATTCGCAATCTGGCGGAGAATCTGCATCTGCCGCTGACGGAGATCGTCAAGATGAGTTCGCGCAATCCGGCGCAGGTCTACGGCACGCCTCAGAAAGGCCGGCTGGCAGCGGGCATGGATGCGGACTTCATCATTATCGACGAGGATTATCAGGTCCTGAAGACCTTCAGCGAAGGGCGCTGTGTGTATGATGCTGAGAAAGACACGGATTTGTTCAATCCCGATTTTCTGAAGGCCTGCGCAGCGGAATAAAGCGTTAAAATAGAGATTGAATCATAAAAAAGAATGGGGAACATGAACCCGGATCAACGCTCTGCCCAGAAGACAGGCGGAAGTTATCGCGGATGTTCTATGAACTCCATTCTTTTTCTTGTTGGAATTGAATCGTGCTGTGCGCGGCAAGCGGAATGGTTTTTAACCGTGGATTCATGCTTGCTTTGGCGGAAAGAGAAATCTGACTGCCGGCACAAGCTGAGTGTTTATTGGATAATGTGCGGTTTCACATCGCTGGGAATCAGGCATTCATAGGTCTGCCCCCCTAGCCGTTCATCAAATTCGGCTTTTGCCTTCGTTATGATTTCTGGCTGTTCAAAACATTTTTCAACGGCTTTCGCCATGACTTCCGCTGCCAGCATCATCCCCTTGTAGGCCAGCGTGGACTTGCCTTGGGCAACCCATTGCCAGGTATGTCCGCCTGCGCCGTAGCTGTAGCAGGCGGTGTTGATCTGAGCCGTCGGAACAACCCAGCTGACGTCGCCGACGTCGGTCGATCCCATCGAGCATTCGTCAACGCAGCGGTGACGCAGCACGATATCGCAGATATCGCTGTTCTGGATGTTGGCGATGAGCGTCTTGGGTTCAGCGATACTGGCCGTGACCTCGCTTTCCGGATCGAGCGGATAGGTATCGCGGAATTGCTTGGCGTAAGCGCGTTCAGCTTCGGTATATTCCGGAGCGCCGGTTTCTAAGAAAGCCTCTTCCAGGACTTGTTCCAGCGTGAAGTTTGGAATGACGTTGCTTAAGCCTTCGTCAAAGATGACGTCGCAGGTCGTACCGGTCATCAGCGCGGCGCCTTTGGCGATATTGATCACGCGTTCATAGAGTTTCTGACATTTCGGATTGGTTGTGGAGCGGACGAGATATTTAACTTCCGCTTCCGCCTGGACGACATTCGGGGAAATCCCGCCGGCATTGGTGTAGGCGTAATGGACGCGTTCTTTGGAGTCCATGTGTTCGCGCAGATAATTGACGCCGACACTCATCAGTTCGGCGGCGTCCAGCGCGCTGCGGCCCGCTTCCGGATTGCCTGCGGCATGACTGGAAACGCCGTGGAACCGGAAATAACATTGAATGCAGGACTGATGGGAACCGGAAGATACGACGTTGAGCGTGGATGGATGCCAGGTGATCGCCGCATCGGCGTCCGCGAAGAATCCGTCGCGTGCCAGATAGGCTTTGCCGCTGCCGCTTTCCTCAGCCGGACAGCCGACCATTTTGATCGTTCCCGGCAGCTTGTTCTTTTCCAGATAGTCTTTAACGATCATTGCGGCGGCAATCGAGCCGACGCCTAACAGATGATGGCCGCAGCCGTGGCCGGTCGCCATTCCTTCGATCGGTTTGTACTCGGCGACGTCCGCTTCCTGACTCAGACCGTAAAGCGCGTCAAATTCCGCTAACAGGCAGATTACCGGCTTTCCGCTGCCCCAGACCCCGACAAACGCTGTATCCATGCCGCAAAGACCTTCAGTCACCTGGAAACCTTCCCGGCGCAGGAAATCACTCATGGCCTTCGCTGATTTGTGTTCCAGAAAACCGGGTTCAGCGTAGCCCCATAGTTCTTTCTGCAATTCATATAATGCTTGATTCTGCGTCTTCGATAACACGGTAGAACCTCCTTCTCTCATTTAAAAAAATGATACTCTGGGAAAGCGGAAAAGTAAAGAAAACGGTTTCCAAATTGTTTTTTCCGCTCTATTTCCTGACGACAGGCAAAATTACCTGTTAATGATTTGTAAGATTCTGTCTGCGGATCGCCCGTTCTCTTTTAAATTTGATTGTGCTATACTGGGAGTATTCAGGAGGTCTTGTATGCTTAAAATTTACAATAAACAGGCGCTGACCCGCAATGAACGGTTCATTCGGGCAGTTGGATATGGCGTTGGGGCGACCGTGGGACTGACGATTCTTTACGGTCTGCTCGCGCGGTTTCTCATGTTTGAATTCTCGGTGGTTTACCTGGCATTCGGTTATGCGATCGGCACGGTCATCCGTAAATATGGGCGTGGAGTGCAGGTGCGGTTTTCCGTTCTGGCGGCGGTGCTGGCCGTGGTTTGCTTCCTATTCGGCGATATGATCGCTTATTTTGGCTTTGGTGTGTTTACGATGGGATTTCAGTTCTTTATGCTTGCGTTCAGGATGGTTTTGCAGAGTCTGATCGGCACAAGTATGAACGCGTTGTTGTCGCTGATGTTCCGCATCGGCGGGGTTTATCTGGCTTATACGACTTCCCGCTTTGTCTAAGCGGCAGGGTGAAATCAGGAAAAGAGGAACAGACATGTTTTATCGGGAGAGCTGGGTTGAGGTCGACCTGGATCAGATCAAAGAAAATATCCGCTGGCTGCGCCGGCAGACGAACCGGCAGTTTATCGCGGTGATCAAAGCGAATGGTTACGGCGCCGGCGATGGTCCGGTTGCGCGGGCAGCCTTGGAAGCGGGGGCCGCGATGTTGGCGGTGTCAAGCTTGGATGAGGCGTTGTCGTTACGGTATCAGGGAATAACGGCGCCGGTTTTAATCTTAGGCGTTGTGGATCCGTCCCAAGCGGAGCTGCTTCTGCGGTATGATCTGGCGGTGCCGGCGGTATCGCTGGATTGGGTTAAGGAGCTGGTTCAGGTCCCGGTCAGGGGTTTGAGAGTACACTTAAAAGTGGATACCGGCATGCACCGCATCGGAACGGGGAATCTTGACGAACTGCGGGCGATGTTAACGCTGCTGCAGGAAAATGGCGCCGCGGTCGAAGGCATTTTCACGCACTTTGCCTGCTCGGATAATCCGGATAATGGGATGACCGATGATCAGGCGGCTCGATTCGAACACCTTGTTCAAGCTCTGGATACACCGTTTCGCTGGGTGCACAGCAGTAATTCCGATGCGGCTGTGCATTATCCGAAGGCGCCGGGCAACGCGGTTCGCTGCGGACTGGCGATGTTCGGCGTGACTTCCTACGCGACGGCGCTGAAGCCGTGTGTCAGCTTATACAGCCGATTGGTCTATGTCAAAGCGTTGCCGGCGGGGCAGCCGGTGGGCTATGGGGCGACCTATACGACGCAGAAAGAGGAGTGGATCGGAACTTTGCCGATCGGTTATGCCGACGGCTGGATTCGCAAGCATCAGGGGCGGCAATGCTGGATTGAAGGGGAAACCGGCGACTTTGTCGGGCGGATCTGCATGGATCAGGCGATGATCCGACTGCCGCATGCGTTTCCGGTGGGAACGAAGGTTGAACTGTTCGGCCCGCATCTTCCGTTGGAACAGGTGGCGCGGGAGTTGGGAACGATTCCGTATGAAGTTTTGACCCTGCTGAGTGATCGGTTGGCGAAAGTCTATATCGAAGATGGCCGGATCCGTGAAGTTGCGAATCCGCGCCTGGACCGGTTAATGCAGGAACAATAGAGATTGGGCTTTTTGCCTTGCTGCCTTTTCGGCAAACCTGAACTCGTGATGAGGAGAATAGCCATAAGAGCCTTCTGTAATTGTTAAGATTACCGGAGGTTTTTTGATTCTGGCTTTCTTTTAACCGCTGTAATCTTGAAACGGAGGAGAAGAAAAGATCCGCAGTTTGTCCTGTTGATCTATTGTCTTGATCTTCATTTTAGGGAATGAAGGATGGGAAAGGGGGCTTTGGAACGGTTTGGGACAAAATTGAGACAAGAAAATGGAAGAAATTTCTGAAATCTGGGAGGCTTTTGTAAAAAAAGCGCAATAGTATTAGTAGGAGGAGATTATTCCCATGATTATGAATGTGAAAATTACATGTTTTCCAACCTTGTCGCAGCGCCGCCAGCTCTGCGCCTTAAGCCACAGCGCAGCGCAGTTCCGCGAAGAATTATTTGACGCGATGATCCACCACCCTCACTTGATAGAAGACGCGCCCTTGCCGGATGTTTATCAGTCGCTGCCGACGGCGATGCTTCAGCAGGTCTGGAAACAAGCTCAGCGGATGAAGCTGGGTACCAAAAGAGATCAATACCGCATCCGGCACACCCTGCCTTCTTGTCAATGGAAGCGAACTGAGATGGAAGTCCGGGA
Organism: Holdemania filiformis; assembly: GCF_003459085.1. Taxonomy (NCBI): domain Bacteria; kingdom Bacillati; phylum Bacillota; class Erysipelotrichia; order Erysipelotrichales; family Erysipelotrichaceae; genus Holdemania; species Holdemania filiformis. The sequence goes on from NZ_QRUP01000008.1 coordinate 56,702, forward strand.
GAATCAGCTGGTGCTGGATTCGATCACTCAACCTATTTATTACATCGCTCCGGTGGCTCAGCGGCATTTAATGAATCAGGGGGAGGTAGTCAAAATTACGTTAAAGGAGGCGGAGGATCAATGGGCAGCGGTGCTCTGTCTGTTGATTGACGAACGTAAAAAAGAGCTTCCCAATGTGGAGAAGCCCGGTGCAGTCAAGGGATAAGCCGCTGCTGAAAAATCATTTTAACAGCGGCCATCGCTAGAGTTTCATTTGCATTTAGAAGGTAAGCGATTGATAGACATCGTGATCGATGGTCATGATCGTAAACCCGTGTTCATCCAGCAGTGCATAGGTGTGGGGTGAATTTTCTTTTGGCAGCGTGATTGAGCCGGGATTGAGCAGCGTGATTCCGTTTTCCTGCCGGATGACAGGAATATGAATATGGCCGAACAAATAGATATCGCCGGGAAAGCTGTGCGGCGGCGGATCGAGCGGGAACAGATGACCATGCGTCGCCGTAATCCGGCGTCCGCCCAGGAAAAGGGTTGCGCAGTCGCGCAGAATATCAAAATTCAGCAGCATTTGGTCTACTTCGGCGTCGCAGTTGCCGCGGACGGCAATGATTTTATCGGCCAGCGGATTGAGCAGCGCGACGACTTCCTGGGGATTGTAGCCCTGCGGCAGCGGATTGCGCGGCCCGTGATAGAGAATATCGCCCAGCAGCAGGATTTGATCCGGTTTGTGCAGGGCATAGGCTTCAAGTGCTTTTTTTGTGTAATCGGCAGAGCCGTGGATATCAGAAACGACTAAAAATTTCATAGCTTGTCCTCCTTATCGCAAGCATTATATCATGCTTGGGAGCGGCTGTGAGACTTTCGCCTGAAATGGCGCGGAAAATTGAACCTTGAATCCCTTCCGGACACCTTGTATACTAACTGTATGAGGGGGACTCAGGATGGATAAATTGGAGATCTACAATCAGTTAAAGGAAGAAATTATCGATCTGAAAATTGAACCGGGGGCGTTGATCAGTGAAAATGAAATATCCCGTCGGTTTGAGGTGTCCCGAACGCCGGTTCGCGACGTGTTCCTGCGGTTGTGCAACGATGGCTTGCTGGAAGTCTTGCCGCAGCGGGGAACAAAGGTGTCGCTGATTGATATGGAGTTAGTCATGGCCACGATCAATATGCGGACAATCGTGGAAATTCAAATCTTGAAAGATGGTATCGAGCGGCGGACCCCAGCCCAGCTGCAGCAGCTGAAAATGGATCTGGAACGGCAGCGGCAGGCAATCGCGCAGAAGCGGACGCCGGATGAATTCTACGCGTTGGACAGTGAATTTCACGAGCATATCTTCGCAATTGCCGGTCAGCGGGCAATGTGGCAAATCATCAATCAAATGAAAGTCCATTATTCGCGATTCCGGATGCTGGACGTCAAAGCCAATTTCTCAATGAACGAACTGCTTCATGAACATGAGGAAATTGTGGAAATTGTGGAAAAGCGTCAGCGGGAGCGCTGCGGCGAGGTGATGCGGTATCATTTGGAAGGCGGCGTGCGGCGTCTGCATGATCGGATCCAAGGGGAATTCAGCCGGTATTTTCTGTTGCCGCCAGATGAAACTGAAACGCAGCTTCCGGAAAGCGGCCAGCGTTATTAAATGAAGGAAAGCTGGAAAAACAAGCGTAAAAGGATTAAGTCGAATACAGGAAATCAGGCGGGCAGCGCTATCTGGGGTTTGATTGTTACCTTTCTGCTCGCGAATGCGTCAGATCCGGGTAAGTTTGTTTAGAAGTGAAGACTGGGGTTTTGGAACTCCGGTTTTTTTCTTGTTCTTTTCCCTGAATTCCAGGCAAGCAAGCATCTCTTTCGGTGACAGCCCGGACTGCCTGCTGATCCTGGCATAGAATGGAATGGAAGCTGTATGTGGAGAAGAGGCGAAGGTGATGGTGGAAAACAAGGGATTCCGACCGTTTCGGGAAGCGGCGCGGAATGAAGCGGATCAGCTGAGGGCCGCGATGGAAGACTATTTGGAAATGATATACCGGCTGCAGCAGGAAAATCAAACGCTTCGGGTGTCCGCCTTGGCCGGCGCGCTTCAGGTCGGGCGCAGCTCGGTCAGTAAAATGCTGCGAAAATTGGCGGCTGAAGGTTTTCTGATGGTGGAAAACTATGGAAATGTACAGTTGACAGAGAAAGGACGGAAACAAGGGAAAGCCTTGCTGGAGCGGCATCAGCGGGTAGCCCGGTTTTTGCAGCTGGCTGGAATTCAAGCGGAAAAGCTGCTGGAAGAAACTGAAAAACTGGAACACATGAGTTCCCCGGAAACGCTTCGATGTCTGGATTTACTCGTCGATTTTTTCGATCAGGATGCAGCGGCAGAAGCGCGGTTGGAACATTTGCGATCGAAAGCGCAGCATCAGCGGGAATACACTTCCCAGACGAATGAAAATGAAGATCGATGAAACGATGAATTCGCCATGGTGATAAACAAGAGTAAAAGCTTTATAAGTGCGCCTGCTCCATTAAAGCAAACTGCTAATTTTGCAGCCTTATCGCAACTTTTATCGCAAGAGGCCGCAAAGCGAAAACGTCAATCGAAAAGAAAAAGGCAAATCCTTTAACAGCTCAGTCTCTGTAGTAATATCGGATTTGTCTTTTATTGTTTATTTTAAGAAAGAGGATAAGTTTTTCATTTGTAAATCCTATTTTAAATCATAGCGGGCTACTTCATAATTCAACTTCCGCAGGCCTTCGATCAACTCGGGGAGGATCTGCATGTTGGTATCCGAGACCGCGTGCAGAAGATAAATGGCGCCGGGATGCGCGTTATCCAGGTTTTTCTTCAGCGCGGCTGCCGGATCGGGCTGATCGGCGACATTGTAATCATAGTAAGCATAGGACCACAGCACGGTCTGATAGCCTAATAAGTTACATAAGGCCAGCGACTGCTCGTTGAATTCTCCCTTCGGCGGGCGGACCAGCGTCATCTTGTATTGAAACTGATCTAATAACAACGCGTCCAGCTGCATGATTTCATCATAAACCTTCTCAATACTGATGGTCGGGAAGGAGTGATGATGATAGCTGTGATTGCCGATCACATGGCCTTCATCGATCATCCGCTGAACCAAATCCGGATTTTCCAATACATATTGCGATGTGACAAAGAAGACAGCGCTGACGTTCTTCTCTTTCAGCGTATCCAGAATCTTTGGCGTATTTCCGTTTTCGTAGCCATTGTCGAAGGTCAGATAAACCTTTTGATCCGGCCGGCCGACAAAGACAGCGTCGTAAGCTTTATACTTTTGATTCGCAAGCACAGCGTCTGCGGGCTGGCCGTTTTCGTCTTTGTCTTTGCCTAAGCCCCACGCCTGCATCCGGGCGTCCAGCGTACTGAATTGCGAAAAGTCGATATCGGTTTCCGGAATATTAATTTCCGGAACATCATCGGTTATGGATCCGACCTTTGCCGTTGGATCGTTATTCCCGGGCTGGCTCTGGCATCCGCTTAATAAAAGCAGACTGATTAAAATGACATAGGGTATTCTTTTCATCCGTTCACCTTCATTTCCTGTACCGTTAGTATGGCAGCTGTTCAACAAATTCAGAGCTGTCTATTTTTGGTAGAATTTTGTCGCCTTCCCGTCGTGAAACGGTTGAATTGAAGGGGATCTTGAGTATAATAAATATGAATTCCCACAATCCGGATTTTCACATCGCAAGGAGATCGTAACGGACTTCTATCCGATGGACGCAATTCCGGCAGGGATTCTTGAATTTCAGTACGCTGTATCCTGGAAAAGGAGCGGCAGGAGGAAAACAGAAAATATGAAATCGAAACAGAAGACGAAGAACATGGTGTTGCTGGCATTATTCGGCTGCATCGAAATTGTGCTGATGCTGACGCCGTTAGGTTACATTCCGATCGGTCCGGTGCGGGCGACGACGCTGCATATTCCGGTCATTCTGGCAGGAGTTCTGATGGGGCCGGGAGCCGGGAGCGCAATCGGCTTGATCTTCGGGATCAGCAGCGTGATTATCAACACCTTGACGCCGACGGTGACCTCGTTTGTTTTTTCCCCGTTTTATTCGGTTGGCGAATTTCACGGGGGACTGGCGAGTTTGATCATTGCGATCGGACCGCGGGTTTTGTTAGGCTGGCTGGCCGGTGTGTTGTTTACCTTGCTGATGAAAACGACGAAGAAGATCAATGTCAGTCTAATCCTGGCAGCGCTGATCAGTACGTTGACGCATACAGCCCTGGTCATGCTGGGAATTTATGTTTTCTTCGGCTCGGCGTATGCCGCGGTAAAAGGGGTTGCACTGTCAGGCTTGGCAGCCTTGTTGTTGGGGGCAGTCATGACGAACGGTCTTTTGGAAATGGCGATCGGCGTTGTGATTGTTCTCGCGGTTGGCCGTGTTCTGCTGCCGCTAACGAAAGGAAAGATCAAAAAAGCCGCCGGAGAATAATCGTAAAAACTACAGATATAGATTTTGCGATGCGCAAGCCGAAGTGAGTGAGAATATAGAAAAGACCGTTTTTGACGGCAGGGAGGAACCGATGAAAAAAACTGTGATTTTAGGCGTCACCGGCGGTATTGCCGCATACAAAGCGGCGCAGCTGACGAGTGATTTGAAAAAGCTGGATCTGGATGTTCATGTGATCATGACCCGCAACGCGACGGAGTTCGTCAGTCCGCTGACTTTTGAAACGCTGAGCGGGCATCGGGTTAGTGTGGATACATTTGACCGGAATTTCGAGTATCATGTCCAGCATGTTTCGCTGGCGAAACAGGCGGATGTGTTTGTGATCGCCCCGGCAACAGCGAATGTGATCGCCAAGCTGGCTCAGGGATTGGCGGACGATATGCTGACGACGACTTTTCTGGCCTGCAGCTGCACGAAAATTATCTGCCCGGCGATGAATACCGGGATGCTGGAAAATCCGACGACGCAGGAAAACCTGCGGTTATTGAAGGCTCGCGGAATGCGGATCGTAGAAGCGGACAGCGGTTTGCTGGCGTGCGGCGATGTCGGCAAAGGGCGGCTGGCGCCATTGGCTGTGATTGAGGATGAGATTGAGCAGGCTCTGATCAAGGAAAAGCCGCTGGCAGGATTGAAGGTTCTGGTCACTGCCGGCCCAACCTGGGAGGCTTTGGATCCGGTCCGGTATCTGACGAATCATTCCAGTGGAAAAATGGGATATGCGATTGCCAAAGCCGCACGGAACTGGGGCGCGAAGGTTACGTTAGTTCATGGCCCGACGGCTTTGCCTGCTTTGCGCGGAGTGGAGGACCAGCCGGTGACTTCCGCTCAGTCAATGGCTGAAGCGGTGTTCAGCCGGGCTTCTGAATCAGATCTGATTATCAAGGCCGCGGCCGTGGCGGATTATACTCCAGTGGAAACAGCTTCTGAAAAAATAAAAAAGACAGATGGGGAATTCCAGCTGACTTTAAAGCGGACCCAGGATATTCTGAAAGCCGTAGGTGAGAGAAAGCGGGATGATCAGGTGTTGTGCGGATTCGCGATGGAAACCGAGCAGCTGTTGGCACGGGCGCGTACAAAATTGGCATCCAAGCATGCCGATCTGATCGTCGCGAACGATTTAAGGGAAAGTGGAGCTGGTTTTGGAATCGATACAAACCGGGTCACGGTAATCACGGCCTCGGGTGAAGAAATGCTGCCGCTCATGCGCAAGGAAGATCTGGCCTATGAGCTGCTGAAGCGTTGTCTGGCAATTTTGAAAGAGAAAAGGGAGAAATAGCCTATGTTGATGACTTTGGATGTTGGAAATACCAACATTACAGTCGGCGTGTTTGATCATGACGATTTAAAAGCGACATTTCGGATGACGACGAAAACGCCGCGGACTTCGGATGAATTGGGAATGGTATTGTGGACGATGTTGTCAACCCGGCTGATTGACAGTTCTCTGATTCACGACGTCGTGATTTCCAGCGTCGTTCCGAAAATCATGCATTCCTTGGAAAATGCGGTGATTAAATATTTCCATTGTACACCGCTGATTATCGGCCCGGGAGTGAAGACGGGAATCTCTGTGAATTCTGAAAACCCGAAAGAGGTGGGCGCTGATCGGATTGTGAACGTTGCGGCTGCTTATCATTTATATCATCAGGCGTGTTTGGTCATTGATTTCGGTACGGCCACGACTTATGATTACATTTCTGCCAAAGGGGTGTTTGAATATACTGTGATTTCACCTGGAATTGAGATCGCTGCGCAGGCTTTGTGGTCGATGACGGCAAAATTGCCGGAAATTGAAATCATCAAGCCGGAGCGGGTGTTGTCAAAGAATACGGTGTCCGGAATGCAGTCGGGGTTGGTCTATGGTTATATCGGTCAGGTGGAATATCTTGTGCGTCGGATTAAAGAGGAGCTGAATCAGCCGCAGTTGAAAGTAATCGCTACGGGAGGATTGGGCCGCATTTTGGTAAACGAAACGGATTGCATTGATGAATATGATCCGGATTTGGCGTTTAAGGGAATGAAGATTATTTATGATAAAAATCAGAAAGGAAATCGCGAATGAAGCGTGAATTAATCCTTGCGAGCCAGTCGCCGCGCCGGCGTGAGCTTTTGGAACGCTGCCATGTTCCGTTTCGCATCGAAGTCGCGGATATTGATGAAGCTTTGAATCCGGATATTCCGCTGGAAGCGGCGATGGAGGAGTTGGCTTGGCGAAAAGCGCACACTGTGTTTGAAAGGCATCCGGAAGCGGTAGTGATCGGTGCGGATACGATCGTGGTGTTGGAGAGGCAGATTTTAGGGAAACCTAAAGATGTGGAAGAAGCGAAAGCGATGCTTTCTCGGCTATCGGGGAAAACGCACCAGGTCATGACCGGCGTATGTCTGCTTTCCGCTGATCAGAGGGTTTGCTTTAGTGATGTGAGTGATGTGGAATTTTATCCTTTAACAGCGGAGGAGATTGACACTTATGTAGCAACGGGCGAGCCGTTGGATAAAGCGGGAGCGTATGGAATCCAGGGCGAGGGATTTTTTCTGGCGAAGAAAATTACTGGTGATTTTTATTCGATTATGGGATTCCCGGTTGCGCGTGTCCTGCGAGCTTTGAAAAAGTTTGATTTCTAAAAAAAGACTGTTGCATTTTTTATAAGTAACTGATATTATATTAAATGCCTGCCGATATAGTTCAATGGTAAAACGGAGCAATGGTAATGCTCAGTTCCCAGTTCAATTCTGGGTATCGGCACCAGTTAACAATAAAGCCCTTAATTAAGGGCTTTTTTAATACCTTCGTTTTCCATTCGTACCCCAAACGTATCATTTTCAGATTTTTCGTGATTTTGGTCGATGTTTTGTGTTTTTACGAACAACGGGATGAATAGAAGCAATCGTGTTGGTTTCGTGGTCGTTAGAGTTTTAATTTTTTAAGTTTACCTAGTTGAACTCATTTGCTCAAGGTATTGTTTTATTTTTTTGTAAAGCAGATCCGCGGAGCAACTTAATGATAACCGATACAATGTTTGATAAGAGTTTTCTAATAAAACGTTTCTGTGTTGGATCGAATCCCGCTTATTCTTAAGTGAGATTTTTTTTCGGCCTAGTTAATTCGCATAAATTGAAAAAGTTTTAATTCATACGCTGCCTGTATTAAGAGAGGGGTATCATTTGTGTGATTCGACGTACATATCTCCGTTGGGTTGTTAACGTGCAGATATTTCAATCCACGCACCGCGTGAGCGATGCGACCCTTTGGTTAATAGATTGTCCATCGTCTGAGCCTATTTCAATCCACGCACCGCGTGAGCGATGCGACGGCGTTAGACTGGTGGAATACCTACGTCATGACGGATTTCAATCCACGCACCGGATGAGCGATGCGACAGACTACACTAAAGGTACAGATATCGATGCACCTATTTCAATCCACGCACCGGATGAGCGATGCGAATTAATCAATCCTTTCTCCTTGCTCAACGATTCACATTTCAATCCACGCACCGGATGAGCGATGCGAAATTTCCTTTCAGCAGTATGAGTCATTTTCCCGATTTCAATCCACGCACCGGATGAGCGATGCGAAGCAAATAAGAAACTTAATGACTTCTACTTGTTTCCTATTTCAATTCTATGATAAACAATCTTGGGTACACTTGCAATATTTTCTTTAATTTTCACATTTTCCCGGTGAGAACCTCCCAGGATTTTTATGTTCACTTCACGTTCGCACTTAAAGACCTTCTTCTTCCACAAATCGATAGAAACCTTTTTCTTTCTCAATATCCGCAGAACTAATCGTTCCTACAGGTGCAGTATAAATAATAAATTCCTCATCTTTATCCAATCCAAAAATGTCACTGCAAACTTTATCATCAAACGCCGCAATCCCGCAAACCCCTAAATTTAGCGCAGCGCAGCCCAGATATAAATTCTGTCCAACATGTCCCACGTCGATCAATGCCACTCGATGCGCCCGAATCCCATATCGCCACTCGCAACGATAGGCTACCAGCGACCAATAGAAAACAACACTCGCTTTGCTCGCCCAGCGCTGTCCGCACAGTGAATCCGAAATCATCTGCTCTTCATCATCTATTCTATGTAAAAATTCAAGCGCATGCTCCATTGGTAAATAATGATAAACTCCACAATCCAATCCCTCGCACATCCGCACAATCAAATACGTTTCAAATCCATGACGAGCACCGCCGGATGGCACAGTTCGCAATGTTGCGTATCTCTTTCCACGAATATCTTTCACCCCTTGACTTGCCCATAATAAATACGATAACTGAAGTAAACTAATCGGCTGCTGAGTAAAAACACGAGAACTATGCCGTCTTAATAAAATCTCAGTAAAATCCCCATCAATATCCAAATCTTCAAAATTCCGCGGCAGCATTATTCTCTGTTTGCTCATCGTAGCCTTCACGAGCGGTGGCTGCGGTTTCTTTAGCTGCTGATCAGACACAAAATCATCCTGATCCACTAGACTCTGACAATGCAAAAATTGCCGGCCTTCCCGAATAAGTCTCTGTATGCGCTTCTCATCCATCATTTTAAGACCCTCCCTTTTCTTTATTATAACAGTCCGCAAGAAAACAAAAAGAAAAACTCCATCCCAACAAAGCCAGGATGGAGAAAATCATATCTATTTTTTTCCGCAAGTGTGCCCTGCCAGCCAACCATGGGTCATTGCCATACCGACAGAGTTGCCTGCCATCGGCGTGCTGTAACCTAAGCCATAACGGCCACCTAAACAATTACCCGCCGCATACAGGTTGCCGATCTTTTCCCATTGTGTATTCAGCACGTTTTGTTCCGCATCCGTAACCAGTCCTGACAACGTAACCATTGACGGGTTGCCGCCATGACCTAAATTTCCAGTTCCGCCATAGAACGGCGCTTTTTCAATCGGGATCATGAATTCTTTATCTTTGCCATAATCTGTATCTCCCTCGGCTGAATGGCATATCTCATTATAATGCGCAATACTGTCAAGGAAATTCTGTTTTGCTTCCCCCTCATAACCTAACAAGTCTGCTAATTCTTCCAGCGTATTGGCAGCAAAAACCGTCCCCTTCATCATTTTCCGTTCTGCCAGATTTGCCCCTGTGACTGTCGAGCCTTCCGGATTGCCGATCTCAACCGCATCCATATCGGCTTTCAATACATCGTAAAAATCATCCATGCCAAAGTTAGGTGCTCCGTGATCCAGCGGCGCCTTCGCTACAGTTTCGCTCCAGTTCGCATCCGTGACATAGCAAGCTAAGCCTGCCGGCTGACGTTTAGATACGGAACCCAGCTGACTGATTGCGCCTTCGTTGCAGAAACGCTTGCCTTCAACATTCAGCATCAACATCGGGCAGGTTCCCCAAGGACCACTTACGCCGCCGCCCAGCGCCATCCATCCGCGCGGAGAAGCTTCAATCATACCGCCGGCCCAACAGCCCATTTTATGACCGATTCCGGCACGAATCGTCGTGCTCGCCCAATCTTCAGCCGTTTTTCCATCGCGTTCTGCCCATTCCATGCCTTCATTCAGCAAAGCCCAGCACATTTTCGGATCGCCGATGAAGTCACCTGCGCATAAAATAACACCTTTGTCCGCTGTGAATTTAATGTACTCTCCGTCAGCATTTTTTGCAATTAACCCAGTGACTGTCCCGTCATCTGCCTGGACTAAGACAACACCAGTATGCTCGAAGAACCACTCCGCTCCATGTTCCTGGGTATATTTAACAATGTATTTGTGGACAAATTCAATATTATTTCCCTGATAGCCATAGAACTGCGCATTGCATGGCCATGTTTTATAACCACCGCAGCGGATCGGATAGGAAACCTTTGCCCCGCTGTAAGCCGCCTGCGTGTTGCATAACGGATATTCAAACATATTGGACATGTCGAATTGCCCTTCATCCGGAACTTCGACCCCCGGAATCCGAACCATTGTGCCCTTCATGAAGACTTGGCTGTCATTCGCCTTTCGTTCTTCTTCGTATAAATTGTAAACTTCCTGATACCGGTCGAACATCGCTCCGGAATTCTGAACAAAACCACGGATGATATCCGGATTGCAGCGTCCGTTAGCACGCAGACAGAACTCGGAAGTGATTTCTCCGGTATTGTACGGGCCGAAACCTCGATTGATCAGAAACTGTGAATTGACGTGGCCAATATCCTCGCCAAACCAGCCGCCCATATTCGCCCCGGTATTTTCCAGATCGACAAAGGCACCCCAGGCCTGCTGTTCAATAACCGCGACACTCGCACCTTCATCAACCGCGCCAAGAGCCGCACCTAGACCAGAATGGCCACCGCCCAAAATGACAACATCAAATTTTTTTTCTTCTTTGATTTCTGAATCTGCAATCACAGGCTTTTCGCCCAACCAGTCGCCGGGCCCGCAATAACCTGGAACACGACCTGCCGCTGAAGCAGCATCATTGCCCGCCGTTACAACCGGTGTTGTTTCCGGCTGTGTCTCATTCGTTGAACAAGCACTGAGCAGTCCCATCGCTGCAACGCCTAAAGCGCCAGCCGCTGTTGATTTTAGAAAATCACGTCTTGAAATTCCTTTACCCATAAGTTTCTCCCTTCGTTCATGGTATTTTTATCCTACCATTGACGATATTGAAAAAAAATGGGGTATGTCTTCTTGGACATTTTTCCTGTCTGCTTAGTCAATCTTTTAACAAAGTTTCAGGTAAGGGTAAAAGAAGCGTCAGGATAAAATGATTTTCGATCACCTCTGTACTCATTGTTCCATGATATTTTTCAACAGTATAACGAATACTACGCAAACCATAGCCATGTTCGGCATCGTGTTTGGTGGATTGCAGCTGATTCTTATGCCAGATCAACATTTCACTTTGACAAGGGTTATTAAAGCAGATAACGCACCAGACTTGGCGGCGGCAGACTTTGACGTTTATTTCTCGCTGATCAACTGGTAATTCGCAGACATGTTCAATTGCATTGTCCAGCGCGTTGGCAAAAATCGTCGTTAAATCGGCTGGTGATAAAAGATCCAGCAACTCTGCCTGAATCATCGTCAAGAGCGGAATGTTATTTTTCATACACTGTTCATGCTTATCAGTCAAAATTACGTCTAAAGTTTCATTACCTGTATCGACGAAATTTTCAAACCCTGCCATTTGCTCCTGCAGCGTATTCAAATATCGCCGACGTTTTTCATGATCTTCCAGCTGTTCCAATACCTGCAGATGATTTTTCATGTCATGATATTTCTGATTCACGATCTCCATTGTCTGCTGTCGATTCTCTACCTGCCGGTATTGCAGCTTCAGCATCGTCTGCATGCGCTGCAAGTCTTCTTCCTTGCGCTGACTTTCCATCATCCACTGCACGCCGATGATCGTTAAAAACCCACAGACACTGGCAATACCTTCGATCGAAATCGCCTCCAATCCGCGCGCCCAGCTTTCCTTGCCTAGCGTTTCCGCAAACGTGCCAATATAGACCACCGGAACGACGCTCAGAGCCACCAATCCCATATAAATCGGATTTTGCCGGGTTAAATCATAACGAAAAACCATTTTTTTAACGGGTGTCAACAGCAGCAGGTAAATACCAAGCAAACTCAAGCTGGAAATTAAGCGCAGCCCCCATGCGGAACCTTCGACCAAAAAATTCGTCGATTGCGCGCTGATCATCAGATGACCGATCAAATGTCGGACAAACCGAGTCGCCAAAAACAGGACAACGACATAATAAAAACATTCCCGCCATTGGCAGCCGCAATACAGCCGAACAAAAATTGTCAGCGTTAAATAGGTTTCCAAAACATACAGGATACTGTAAATATCACGGGTTTGCTGAGAAGTCATGCTGAGTATATTCCAACAATAATAGATGATGATCAAAAGGAGTGGCCATCCCCAGCGACGCCAAAGGGAACAGGGGCGCAGAGGTGCCAGATAATACAGAATCGCCAACACTTCACAAAATGTAAAAAGCAATAGAAACGCAAGATCAAACAAAGCTTCCGGTGTCATATTACAGCGACCTTCCCACATGTTTCGTCAGAGCGTCCATAAATTCTTTCCGGCGGTACTTGCTAACTAATAATTCGTCCTTTCCAACTCTAACCGTCGTTTTATAAACCTGCTTCACATAATCCATATTGACTAAATAAGCGACATGACAGCGGAAAAAGCGTTCATCCAGCAAAGCTTGCAAATTCTGAAGGGGTTCACTGCAGCACAGTACTTGGGTGTCCGTATGGATTTCAAGATGCCGGCTGACAATTTCGACATAGCATATTTCATCCATTTTCAGCCAGACCCATCCCTGAGTTGTCTTAATTGAAATTCGTTTTTCCTTCTGCTTTCTTTCAATGCGGCGTATGGCTTTCATCAGTTTTTCTTTAAACAGAACAGGGTTCACCGGCTTCAGAATAAAATCCATCGCTTGCACAGCATAGCCTTGTATTGCATATTGGGCAAGATTCGTGATAAAAATGATGATCAGATCCTCATCTTGCTTTCGGATCTTAGCGGCAGCCTGCATTCCATCCATTTTATCCATTTGGATATCCAATAACGCCAGATCAAAAGAATGCGGAGGCATGGAGGAAAAAGTTTCACCATCCTGAAAAACAGTAATTTGCAAATTTAACTTTTCATCATGCTGGATTTGATTCAGAATTTCTTCCATACGTTGGATTTGCGGTAAATAGTCTTCTACCAGCGCCACTCTGATCATCGTCGTTCCCCCTTATGTTTCCTTGTGAAATCTTTACGTTATTCGTATCATATCATAGTTTAAGAGACCAAACAATCCGGATCCAGAAAAGCAGATTCCCTTACAAAGACTACTTGGGCATTTTTAGTGACTGATTGGAAATCGTGATCTTCTTTTTTCAGCGGCAATTCGTGATATAATGAACGAAAAGAAAATAGGAGAGGATTATTTATAGATGAATACAAATAAAACGATGGTCATGGCGATCAATTTTCCATTCTGTCTGCAGGAAGAAAATTTAGCGCATCCTTTTCAGATTCTTGGGGATTCACAAACTAAGCTGGATTATATGGAAGCGTTGAGCCGTGAGATTCATAGTGCTGCGGATGATTTTCAAGATGTTGCTTTTACTGCAGTGAAGTTTGCTGGATGTCCGACGATCATGAATGCGGATAAGTTAGGAATGTTATTGCATCAAATTCGACAGGAATACCGGCTAGCGGATTTCTGCGAAGTGAGTATTGAAACGTTGCCCAATACCGTATGTGTCCCTTTATTAAGTGGATTGAGTCAGGGACAGCCTACTCGTTTCCAACTAAGAGTTCATTCACTGCAGCCACGCGAATTGCTGACGTTGAAAGTTCCGTTTACCCTGCCGGATGTGCAAAATGCGGTCTTATTTTTGGATAAATTCCGGGTTAATAATGTTTCTATGGTATTAGATCTGGGAATTCCTGGACAGACGTTTGTTTCTTTAAAGCGCACATTGCGTTCTTGTTTGGAAATGGAGCCGGATCATCTAATGCTTCAGCCGTATCTAGGGCCGAAAGGACAGGCAGATCAAAAATTACAGCGACGTATGTTACTAGCTACAGATGAGTATTTAAAAGAGCAGGGGTGGATTGCCTATGCACCTGGGCTTTATTGTAAAAAGGAGTGCCGGGATCAATTCTTAAGTCAACTATGGTTACAAGGTGAGGTTGTCGGCTTTGGTTTAGATGCTTATTCCTGCTTTGATGGTTATCAGTACAGGAACACACGAAATTTGGAAACTTATATAAAGGAAGCTGAAAATTGTCAGCAGTTAATTGAAAATCCTCAGTCTTTATCATCGGAAGAAATGGCAATGCGAAAACTTCGCGGTCAGTTATTATTGGATCAGCAAGCTGCCGCTGAAGGATATACAGAGAATATACAAAGTGAAATTGATTCTTTTATACATCAGGAATGTCTTATCAATCGTGAAGGAAAACTATCTTTGACCGCTGAAGGATTGGGAGCTTTCTGGTTTAGCTTATTGAACGATGCTTATTATTAGAAACAGATAAAGGTCAGGAATGTTTCCTATAACATGTTCCTGACCTTTCTTTAAATTAGTAATAATTATTTACTTAGGAAAAATAAAGGATAATCTGGTGCGAACCTGAAGTGAACATAAAAACCTAGGGAGGTTCGCACCGGAAATTTGTGAAATTTATTTAAATAGTTGCAAGCTGCCAAGTGATTCGTTATTATAAGTATAGAATAAGTAACAAGTAAAACTTGTACAGTTTCTTATTTGCGGTCGCATCGCTCACGCGGTGCGTGGATTGAAATCTAAACTTGAAAATAAGCTTTTAAAGGAAAAACCGTCGCATCGCTCACGCGGTGCGTGGATTGAAATGACGGTGTCAAAATACTGTAAAACTCCCCATCGCGTCGCATCGCTCACGCGGTGCGTGGATTGAAATAGCTGCCGTTCTATTTCTTTGCGGTCTTTCGCGATAGTCGCATCGCTCACGCGGTGCGTGGATTGAAATCTCCTGACCGTCTGATCTGGCGCTGATGTTCCAGCGTCGCATCGCTCACGCGGTGCGTGGATTGAAATGATCATGCGGTACTTTCGTTCAAGTCTGCCTTCCGTCGCATCGCTCACGCGGTGCGTGGATTGAAATGCGATGTTTGTGGATTGTGGAAACGTATTGTCCAGTCGCATCGCTCACGCGGTGCGTGGATTGAAATCCCGAAGACCTATAAAAAAGGTGGCGCCACCAACGGTCGCATCGCTCACGCGGTGCGTGGATTGAAATACTTTGTCCCAGTTGATTGTTCCGTTATGCTTTGTCGCATCGCTCACGCGGTGCGTGGATTGAAATCCATCGAGCTGCCGCATCTTCTCACTGCCCGTGGTCGCATCGCTCACGCGGTGCGTGGATTGAAATTGAAATACTCGCAAACTGCGACGATGTCGGCCAGTCGCATCGCTCACGCGGTGCGTGGATTGAAATTTGGACGCTTCCACGGCCTGTTTTTCCAGGTCCTGTCGCATCGCTCACGCGGTGCGTGGATTGAAATTTCAACGCCGTTCATCGTCGTGTTTCTGACGTCGGTCGCATCGCTCACGCGGCGCGTGGATTGAAATTGTCCAATCTGGATCGTAGAATTTTAAGTAACTGAGTCGCATCGCTCACGCGGTGCGTGGATTGAAATACCTCACACCTCCTTTATTTGTTTGGAAACCTTGTCGCATCGCTCACGCGGTGCGTGGATTGAAATCAAGTTCCCACAGTTATACACGAATATCTGCGAAGTCGCATCGCTCACGCGGTGCGTGGATTGAAATAATGGCGACGGCGCAAGTAAAGAGTACAAGCTGACGTCGCATCGCTCACGCGGTGCGTGGATTGAAATATTTTGTCTGCGGTCGGCATTAAATCCTCAAAAAGTCGCATCGCTCACGCGGTGCGTGGATTGAAATTCTGTAGTAACAATGGATTGGTTGGTATTTGTTTGTCGCATCGCTCACGCGGTGCGTGGATTGAAATCAGCTGTTTGCCGCCGAACGGTGTTACAAAATTGTCGCATCGCTCACGCGGTGCGTGGATTGAAATTGTACGAGTTTCGGTATCGGGTATAAATTCTGTTGGTCGCATCGCTCACGCGGTGCGTGGATTGAAATTCACTTCCGGATTATCCGCAAGTCGGATATATCCAGGTCGCATCGCTCACGCGGTGTATTGATTGAAATAGGGGCTTTAATCTCTGCTTACTCATTAATAGTTTGAATTTGTACCTCAAGCAATGTATTAATTATTATGATAGTGTGCTGTTTTTTACTTGATTGGAAAAAGTTAGCCAGATGTAAGATTTATTTTGTGGTAGGAATAATTAGGAAATAAGATATAATATAACTATCAGAGGCTGTGTATAGGAGGTGTGTTTATGTTATTAGCACACTGGGATGGAAAAGAACATCGAGCACAATCCCTAAAAGATCATAGTGAAAATGTAGCAAGAATAATGGAAGAAAATTGTTTTTCGCTTGGCCTTACATCAACTGGACGATTAATAGGATTACTCCATGATGCAGGGAAAGCCAATCCTGTGTTTCAGCAATATATGCTTGAAAATCAAACAGAGAAGAAAGGAAAAATCAATCATTCGGCAGCAGGAGCTCAGATCCTAAGAAAACTATTTTTTGGTACGGAATTTTGGACAATGCCGAAAAAGCAGCAACAATTCAGAACACTTCTATTTCAGCTATGTTCCATCGCGATATTAGGACATCATCGTGGATTGATGGATATATATGATCCAAATGGGAACTCTCCTTTTGAGCGGATGCTGAATGCTGAGGAAAACCAATCAGTTCATGATTCGTTTTTCAATGAATTAAATTGTAAAGAAGAGATAAACCAGCTTATTGAAAAAGCACAAAATGAAATAATTCAATTAAATACCCGAATAAATATACTTGTAAAAGGACATTCCTTTGAAATAAATAATGATAAACTCAAAAAGGCGAAGTTAGAAGAAGGGATGTTCACCTATGGACTGATCGAACGTTTTCTTTTCAGTAGTTTAATAGATAGTGATCGACTGGATACAGCTTGTTTTCTAGATAAGAAAAATATTCCGGTAGAAGAAAATAGGATAGAAATCTGGGCAGAACTTCAGGAGAGATTGAATAAAGAATTATTGGGTTTAGAAAAACTCAATCCATCACAAGCTTCTTCGACTTTGAATCAAATTCGCAAGCGAGTGAGCAAATCATGCTTAAACGCAGGAAATTGGCCTTCAGGAATATATCGATTACAATCAATAACTGGATCCGGAAAGACCCTGGCAAGTCTCCGTCTCGCTTTGCAACACGCTTGTAATTTTCCTGAAACAAAACATATTATTTATGTTATTCCTTTTCTGAGTATTTTGCTGCAGAATTCACAAACTATTAAAGAAACTCTCCATTTAGAAGAACATTCGGACTGGATTCTTGAACATTACTCTGACTTTGAGAATGAGTTAATAAATGCATCAACGGATGATAATTTGCAAAAACAGGAAGAACTTCAGGAATATGAATTGCGAACAGAGCGGTGGGATTCTCCAATAATTATTACGTCTTTGGTTCACTTTATGGATACATTTTTTTCCGCAAGAAAAAAAGATGTACGCCGTCTTCATCAGTTAGGCAATTCCGTAATTATTTTTGATGAAATCCAATCTATACCGGACAACTGTATCGGAATGTTTAATAGTGCATTAAATATGCTTGAACACTTAGCCAATGTGAAAGTTGTTTTATGCAGTGCTACGCCGCCGCTTTTGGAAAAAATAAAACATCCATTACAATGGTCGCAATGCAAAGATATCGACACGAATTATTCAAAAGATATGAAAAAAATTCATCGTGTTTTTGTTACGGATAAGACTGATGTACAAAATTGTTTCTCAGTTGAAAAGATTGCTGAACTCGCTTATGAAAAGCAGCAAGAGCGATCTAATGCATTAACGATTATGAACACTGTATCTGGAGCTACTCGCGTATTTGAATGCTTAAAGAAGAAATTTGAGCAAATTCCAGAGATGAATCGACCACTCTTAATTCTCTTGACAACAAATTTATGCCCTGATCACAAAAAAAGACGGATACAACAGATGATTAACGCTTTGAAAGAAAATATTCCAGTCTTATGTGTTAGTACATCCTTGATTGAAGCCGGGGTGGATATCAGTTTTGATGTTGTTTTACGTGCCTGTTCAGGATTGGATTCATTAATCCAGGCTGCTGGAAGATGCAATCGACATGATCATAAAAAGCTAGGCGAACTCATTGTCTTTTATTCGTATGAAATTGATTTTATGCATGAATCAATAACTAAGAATACAACCATTTCACAGCTGACAAGAAAACTGATTTGCTCTCATTGTGTATTAGATAAATTCAAGAAAGCTCCAGAAGATTTTGAAAATAATATATTATCGAATAAGGCTTTGGAAATGTATTATTCTCGATATTATGAAATGATTCAGGATCGAGTTGATTATCCTGTAACAAGCCAGGGTTTTACATTATATGATCTGAATTCTTTCTGTTCTTGTTGGTGTACTGAAATTTCAAAGGCAAAGAAATCAGACGTAAACTGGATGATGCATCAAGCTTTTGAAACGGCAGGAAGGTATTTTAAAGTGATTGAAGATTATTCAATTGGGGTTTTAGTCCCTTATGAAAAAGGGAGAGAACTGATTGAAGAATTGAATAGTGGAAATATTAAATTCCAGCCAGATAATTTGCGAAAATTAAAACGTCAAGCTCAAAATTATAGTGTTAATCTGAATGAATCCTATATTCGGAAACATAAACAGAATTTTAGTTATTTTGAAGCTGCTGATCTTTATTGCTTAAAAGAAGGCTGTTATGACGAAGAAAAAGGTGTGACTGATTTCGAAGCACAGTCATGGATTATTTGAAAGAGGTGAGAAAATGCTTTATGACAATAAGATTTGTTTCCGTGTCTGGGGAAATGAAGCGCTGTTTACAGATCCACTTACCAAGGTGGGAGGAGAAAAATTCAGTTATCCTGTCCCGACTTATCAAGCTCTGAAAGGAATCACTGAAAGTATTTATTGGAAACCTACATTAATTTGGGTTATCGATCGTTGCCGGGTGATGAAAATCATTCAGACGCAGTCAAAAGGGATTCGGCCAATTCGATATTATTCCAATCAGAACGATTTATCGCTGTACACTTACCTTCATGATGTTGAATATCAGGTTGAGGCTCATTTCATTTGGAATGCAAAAAGAGCGGATTTAGCTCAGGATCGCAATGAACATAAGCATTATGATATCGCTAAAAGAATGGTTGCTCGCGGCGGCCGCCGAGATATTTTCTTAGGCACGAGAGAGTGCCAGGGCTATGTTGAACCTTGTACTTTTGGAGATGGAACTTCACCTTATGATGAAGCTGAAGAGGTAGCTTTTGGTGTTATGTTTCATTCGTTTATCTATCCTTCTGAATCACAAGATGAAAACTTAAAATCCTGTTTCTGGATGCCGGTTATGAAGAAAGGTGTGATTGAGTTTATTTCACCGCAGTCATGTACAATGATCCGGGAATTAGGGAAAATGTCGGAAAAGCAGTTTATTCCTGGCGTGAATATGACGATGGAGGACAAGTGACATGGGATGGATACAAAACTTGTGTTCGGTTTATGATCAAAATCTCGAAGAAATAAAGGCAGAAACAAAAGGCCTTTTACCGATCGGGTACATAGAACAAGCAGCTCAGTTAGAAGTATGGATTGATCAAGGCTGTTTTGAATATGCGAGGGTTTTGCCTAAATCTGAATCCATGACACGAATCCCCTGTACTATCGAATCTTCCAGCCGGTCTGGTAAAAATCCGGCGCCTCATCCGTTATTTGATAAACTTAAATATATTGCGAAGGATTTTAATCAATATTCAGAAGAAGGCGGAAGTTATTCTCAGTATCGCTTATTTTTGGAAGCTTGGTGTAAATCCTCTTATGCGTATCCATTAGTGCGGGAATTATTTGAATACTTAGAAGCGGGGACTTTGATTCAGGATTTAGTTGAGGAAAAAATACTAGTCCTTGACGAACAAGGAAAACTAATTGAAAAATGGAAAGGTTTAGAAAACAAACCAGCGATTTTTCAAATGGTTACGGGGACTCAAGCCGATGCCTTTGTCAGATTTGTTGTCGATGGTGTTCAATTGTGGAAAGATCCCAATTTAGTGGAATCCTTTACTCATTTTTATCAGGATCAATTGAGGAATAAAGAAAGAATTGATTTAGACTTAATCACAGGTCAACAGATACCTGTAACTATGAGAATTCCATCAAAAGTTAGAAATTCAGCGGATATGAGTAAATTGATTTCATCCAATGATTCTCAAGGTTTTACATATCGCGGTCGGTTTGTAAATCCGGAAGAATCGATGAGTATGGGATACGAATCTTCTCAGAAGGCAATTAATGCACTAAAATGGTTAATTAATAAACAAGGCCGCACTTTTGGAGAAGCAGTGTTTGTCAGCTGGGGGAGTAATATTACAAGTCTGATCGAGTTTAATGAAAGTGCTGACTTATTTGATCTTGATGAAAATCTGCCGGAGTATCAGTTTGATACCTATGAAGAGTTTTCAAAAGCTCTAAATCAAGCTATGAAAGGATATCTGTCAAAACCTTTAATTGCGAATGAAGAAGTTATGACCCTGGGCTTAGAAGCTGCAACTCCAGGACGACTTTCGATCATTTATTATCAACAAACCAGCAGTTCTCAGCTATTTAGAAATGTTCTGTTTTGGCATAAGACAATAAGTTGGCATAAAACCCTATTTTACAAACATGCAGAAACAGGAAAGACGATTTCACGTCAAACAATCGGTTCGCCGGACATGAATAAAATCATCAAGACATTATATGGTGAGTCAGTCAATCCTAAATTACTTGCATCTTCAGCAAAAAGACTGGTTAAATGTATTCAGGAAGGTCAGCCATTACCGCGGGATTTCATGCAGAAAGCGGTCGTTAAAGCTTTAAATCCCTATGGGAAAAGCGCAGATGAATACAATCAGATTTTAGAAGTCTGCTGCGCTGTGATCCGGAAATATTACATTGATGAAGCCAGAATAAATGGAAAAGAGGAGGAAATGCCTGTGAGAACAGATTTGGAATGCAAAGATATCAGTTATCTTTGTGGCCGCGCTTTGGCAGTAATGAATTTTATTGAAGACAAAGCAAAACCAGAGAATGAAAAGAAACGTGAAACGAATGCTATGCGGTATATGGGTCAATTTTCACGTTATCCGCAATCCACATTGATTAGTTTGCAAAGTAAACTTCAGCCCTATTTATTAAGATTAAAAACAGATTATTACGAATATCTTTTGAGTGATATTCTTTCTCAGATTGATCCAAAACAATTTGAAGACGCACCTTTATCAGGTAAATTTGTATTAGGTTTTCATGCTCAACTTCATGATTTAAAGTACGGCTATAAAAAAGATCAAGCTAAGGCTGAAAAGGAGGATTAAGTGTATGAGTTTAACGAACAAGATTGATTTTGCGGTTGTTTTTTCAGTAAAGAATGCCAATCCGAATGGAGATCCACTAAATGGCAATCGTCCGCGAACGACGTTGGACGGTCGTGGAGAAATCAGTGACGTTTGCTTGAAACGAAAAATCAGAAATCGGTTGATGGATCTTGGTGAAAATGTTTTTGTTCAAAGTGATGATAAGAACTTAGATTCCTATCGAAGCTTGAAGGATCGGGCGGATGCTTGCGCGGCGTTTAAAAATGAAAAAGATAAAGAGAAAGCAGCCGCTGCAGCTTGTAAACAGTGGTTTGATGTGAGAGCTTTTGGCCAGGTTTTCGCTTTTAAAAACGCAGGCGGAGCTAAAGGCGAAGGAGTTTCAATCGGTGTAAGAGGTCCAGTTTCAATTCATCCAGCGATCAGTGTTGATCCAATTTTTGTGAATGAGATGCAGATTACCAAGAGCGTGAATAGTGTTACCGGTGATAAAAAATCTTCAGATACGATGGGAACAAAGAATACGGTAGACTTTGGAATTTATGTGACTTATGGAAGTATTAATTGTCAGCTGGCAGAGAAAACTGGATTTAGTGAGAAGGATGCTGAGCAAATTAAACAATGCCTGATTACGTTGTTTGAAAATGATTGTTCTTCGGCACGTCCTGACGGCAGCATGGAGGTTCTGGAAGTAATCTGGTGGCGACATAATTGTCCATCAGGGCAGTATTCTTCAGCAAAGGTTCATCGTAGTTTAGAAGTACGAAGAAAAGAGAATGTGGAAATTGGCAGTAAAATAGAAGATTATGAAATTATCGTTCATAACCTTGAAGGACTGACTCCGGAAATTATCAGTGAATTATAACGAAGATCAATATTTAAATTTAGCTGGCATCCAGCATTTCAGCTTTTGCCCCCGACAATGGGCTTTGATTCATGTCGAACAGCTTTGGGAGGACAATTCACTTACTATTTTAGGTCAAATTGTTCATGAAAAAGCACATGATGAAACACAGCTTGAAAAAAGAGGGAAAGTAATTATCACTCGGAATTTGCCTGTTTATTCAAAGATATTGGGAATAAATGGGTATTGTGATGTGGTGGAATTCCATCAGGATGAAGATGGAGTTCCACTCATTCACTTTGATGGAAAGTATAAACCTATTCCTGTGGAAGACAAAAAGGGACATAGTAAAACAATTGACGCTGATCGG
This sequence comes from Holdemania filiformis, assembly GCF_003459085.1. Classification (NCBI taxonomy): domain Bacteria; kingdom Bacillati; phylum Bacillota; class Erysipelotrichia; order Erysipelotrichales; family Erysipelotrichaceae; genus Holdemania; species Holdemania filiformis. The sequence continues at coordinate 79,411 of NZ_QRUP01000008.1, forward strand.
CTACAGCACTGCGCTCAAGCTATGTGTCTTGAAGAAATGTTGGTTTGCGAGGTTAATATTGGTTATTTATATTATGATGAAACTAGAAGAAGGGAAGAGGTCAGTTTATCTCAGGAATTACGCGATCAGGTAAAAACAGATTACAATATGATGCATCAGTATTTATCCAAAGGATTAACGCCAAAAGTAAGGAAGAGTAAAAAATGCCAATCTTGTTCTTTGAAAGAAATTTGTTTGCCAGGATTGACTGTGGAATCAGCGAAAGCTTATATAACAAGAAAACTGCATGAGGAAGAAGTATGAGAAAAATTGGAAATACGTTATATATAACGCTGCCGGATGTTTATCTTTCTTTAGATGGTGAGAATGTTGTTATTTTGAATCAGCAAAAAGTGATAAAACGAATTCCATTACATAATTTAAGCAGCATTGTCATGTTTAATTATCAGGGGATCAGTCCGGCATTAATGGGAAAATGTATGTCACAGAATATAACGCTCAGTTTTCTTTCACCTGCAGGCTATTTTTTAGGCCGTGTCGTTGGAGAATATCAAGGTAATGTTTTACTTAGAAAAAAGCAAATACTTGTTTCCGAGAATAATCAGCAAAGTCTATTGATCGCGAAGAATATGATTTTAGCCAAAGTTTATAACAGTAAATGGATTCTTGAACGTGCTATTCGGGATTATCCGCTGCGAATTGATATTGAGAAAATGCGAGCCATTTCCAAACAATTGAGTGAAATACTCAATTCGATTGAGAAGGTGCAGAGTCATGACGAACTGCGTGGTTTTGAAGGTACGGCAGCGAAATTGTATTTTAGCAGTTTTGATGATTTGATTTTGCGTCAGAAAGAAGACTTTGTTTTTACTACAAGAACCCGGCGGCCTCCTTTAAATAAGGTGAATGCCCTGCTTTCTTTTGTTTATACATTGTTGTCTCATGACTGTGCCTCGGCGTTGGAAAGTGTGGGGTTAGATTGTTATATTGGTTTCTTTCATGTTGATCGTCCCGGTCGAATGTCGTTGGCTTTGGATTTGATGGAAGAATTCCGCCCTTGCCTGGCAGATCGTTTTGTTTTGTCATTAATTAATCGTAAAGAGATAGATAGCTGTGATTTCTTTGATTATGAGAATGGCGCTGTTTATTTAAATGATGATGGAAGAAAAAAAGTAATCCAAGCCTGGCAGCTTAAGAAAAATGAAGAATTAACACATCCCTATTTGTCAGAAAAAATGAATTGGGGATTAGCTCCTTATCTGCAAGCTCAATTATTATCACGCTACTTAAGGGGGGATTTAGATGCTTATCCGCCATTTATGTGGAAGTAGAGGCAGTTTATGTTGGTTTTAATTACTTATGATGTGAATACGGAGACGAAAGCGGGGCGGACGCGTCTGCGGAAAGTTGCTAAGCAGTGTGTTAATTATGGCCTGCGAGTCCAGAACTCAGTTTTTGAATGTTCTTTGGATAATGCAAAATTAATAGAAGTGCAGCATTTGTTGGAGGGCTTGATTGATAAAAATGTTGATAGTTTGAGATTTTATATTCTCGGCAATAAATATAAAAATAAAGTAATTCACATAGGGGTAAAGCCAAGCTTTGATGTCAATGATCCACTTATCATTTGAATAATAGTTTAGTGCGAACCTGAAGTAAACATGAAATGCCTGGAATGTTCGCACTTAAAATCAGGCTAAGTTTAATGAAATATCACAAGTTAAATTTAATGAGTTAATTAAGTTATTAAATAAAAAGCTCGTACAGACTATATGTTTTGTGCGGGCTTTTTTCATACCCGAAAAAAACTTAAAAATTTTTCAAAAGAGGTCATTAAATCACACCTAGCTGTCCTTATATGGTGCGGAAAGAGGGATAAACACTTTTCAAATCATAAAGGAAAGGGGGTGAGATTGATGAAACCGTCTGACTTCCAGAAAACAGTTCAATGTCGTTTTGAAAGTTGTTTAAAGAAAGTTGTTCGTAGTGTCGTGAAAGATTATTACAAGGAATTAAACCGTCGTAAAAATAAAGAAATATCTTTCAGCGAATTGCCAGATGTCATTGTTGATAAAATGACTGTTTGGGACGACTACGAAACAGATTATACAATCTTTTCAGTATGTGGCATTGATATTCGTGTCCTTGATGATGAATTGGCAGAAGCATTGAAGAAACTTCCAGAAAGAAAACGCAATACTCTGTTGATGTATTACTTTTTGGAAATGACAGAAAGTGAAATTGCCAACTTGCAGAAAATCACGCAAAGCGGTGTATTTAGAAATCGACATCACGCTTTGGAAATTATGAAAAAAATACTCAAGGAGGAACATTAGAAAATGAAACAGTTATTTAAAAAGCCGTCCTATTACTTGATTTCATCAGCTATGGACGGAAACGAAAAAGCGATTGAGAAATTGCTGGCATTTTATGACCCGTACATATCAAAGTGCTGTTTACGTTCACTTTATGACGAATATGGCAATGTTTATATTGTTGTAGACATGGAATTAAAAGGACGTATCAGAGAAGCACTTATCAAAATGATTTTAGGTTTTAATATTGAAGATATGGACTTGGAACCAGAAAAATAAGCAGTTTTTAGCGGAGCATGATTTAATGTCCCCCTCTTTCCTGCTCTGCCCCTGCTTCTACATGAAAGCAACACGCTTTCGCTACAGCTCTTTGACAACTGAATAAAGCAGACAGATACGTTTGTGAGATAGCGAGCCACGGGAACTGTACGCCACGACCTTTTAAAAGAAAGCGAGCGACCCACGCAGTGATCCGAGAGCGACTGTTGGAAAAGTCGTTTTGCCACGACCTATCCTCACAGAATAATGATACGTCCGCATGGTGCGGTTCTGCCCACAAGAATGGGAATAGTTGAGATACTAACGGAGTTTTCCAAAGCCGTCTGCCTGCTTGTAAAAAATGACACACAGTAAAGGGGGTGCATAGATTATGAACAATACTGATGTGCCTATCTGGGAAAAATATACGCTGACGATTGAAGAAGCGTCTAAATACTTCCGCATTGGCGAAAAGAAATTGCGTAAATTAGCCGAAGAAAATCTTGACGCTGGCTGGGTTATCGTGAACGGCAACCGTATTCAGATTAAGCGAAAACAATTTGAAAAAATCATAGATACATTGGACGAAATCTAATGTCATTGAGCCGTAGATATGGTATAATAAGGTATAGCGTATCACGGCTCATTCCATGACGGAAAGGAGCTTTACACTATGTCTAATGTAAAACGAAAAGACAGTAAAAATCGCAATTTGCGTAATGGAGAGAGCCAGCGAAAAGACGGAAGATACGTTTATAAATATACCGATATATACGGAAAGCCACAATTTATTTATTCTTGGAAACTTGTACCGACAGACAAGACACCTGCTGGAAAACGTGATGATATATCGTTGAGGGAAAAAGAAACACAGATAAAAAAAGACCTTAACGACGGTATCGACACAGCAGGCGGTAAAATGACAGTCTGCCAGCTCTACGACAAGAAGAACAGCCAAAGAAAGAACATCAAAAGGGCTACTGAAAAAGGACGACAGTATCTTATGAACGCTCTGAAAAATGACCCGTTGGGTATGAGAGCGATTGATACCGTCAAGCAGTCGGACGCTAAAGAATGGGCTATCAGAATGAGTGAAAAAGGATATGCCTACAAAACGATTGATAACTATAAGCGTTCCTTGAAAGCGTCATTTTACATGGCGATACAAGACGACTGTATCAGAAAGAACCCGTTTGAATTTAAGCTAAGTGATGTTCTGGAAGATGATACGGAGCAGAAAGTTATCCTTACACCAGAGCAGGAAGAACGCCTGCTTGCCTTTATGGAAACGGATAAGATTTACAGCAAGTATTATGATGAGATTGTGCTTCTGCTGGAAACGGGACTTCGTATTTCTGAATTTTGCGGACTGACGACGCATATTGATATGCAGAACAGAATACTCAATATAGACCATCAGTTATTGAAAGATAGCGAAATCGGCTACTATATTGAAACGCCAAAGACCAAAAACGGAAAACGGGAACTTCCATTGACAGAACGGGCTTATCAAGCAATCCAAAGAATACTAAAGAACAGAGGAAAAGCACAACCGCTGATTGTAGGTGGTTACAGCAATTTTCTATTCTTAAACCGTGAGGGCTTGCCTAAAGTTGCAGGAAACTATGAGGGCATGGTGCGAGGACTGATTAAGAAGTATAACAAGTATCACACGGACAAGTTACCGAACATCACACCACATTCATTCCGACATACTTATTGTACGAATATGGCAAACAAAGGAATGAACCCTAACACTCTGCAATATCTCATGGGACACGCTAACATAACCATGACACTTGGCTATTATGCACACGGTACATTTCAATCTGCAAAAGCAGAACTGGAAAGACTGGCTTGTTAATATCGGAGCTTATATTTACTACTCATTTACTACTTTTGGTTGCATTTTCATGCTGGTAAATGCCAGCTTATGCAAGGTATCTTCCAAAAAGAAAATACCGATAAAGCCCTAAAATACGGGATATATCGGCATTTACCAACTTATGAAAAGATAATCAGAAATTTAGTAAGTTTTTGGTATAGAAACTATATTCTATATTTTTGTTTCTTATTTGCAGTCGCATCGTTTGCGTACGATGCGTGGATTGAAATGTCCAGATCCCCGATCCAGATCGGAAAACTGCCGGTCGCATCGTTTGCGTACGATGCGTGGATTGAAATCTGAATATCGACATGCAGATTATCGATGATTTAGTCGCATCGTTTGCGTACGATGCGTGGATTGAAATCGGAACATGGTGGAAGTATAAGTCTGGATCAAAATTAGTCGCATCGTTTGCGTACGATGCGTGGATTGAAATTTTTACTCGCTGAATGATATCCGATATCTTATTGTCGCATCGTTTGCGTACGATGCGTGGATTGAAATGCCATTAGGCTCGACCCCTTACGCGCCGAACTTGTCGCATCGTTTGCGTACGATGCGTGGATTGAAATTGATACGCCGAATTCGGTGCAAATTAATTTTATGTCGCATCGTTTGCGTACGATGCGTGGATTGAAATTTTCAAAAACCGATCCAGCTCATAATCGGGAACAAGTCGCATCGTTTGCGTACGATGCGTGGATTGAAATCGATAAACGTGTCTCCATGGCGCTTTGACGCGAACACCCGTCGCATCGTTTGCGTACGATGCGTGGATTGAAATAATTACGCAGATATTATTCAAGAGTTAAAATGCGTCGCATCGTTTGCGTACGATGCGTGGATTGAAATGGCACATCGGCCCCCACATCCTCACAGGGGAAGGATGTCGCATCGTTTGCGTACGATGCGTGGATTGAAATGGTCTACAATAGGGGCTATTACAGCGATAGGAAATAGTCGCATCGTTTGCGTACGATGCGTGGATTGAAATACCGGGTATCAGAATTCATACAATACCGGAACGAGTCGCATCGTTTGCGTACGATGCGTGGATTGAAATGCTAATCTCTGACGCGACCTGGGCATCGTTATGCGTCGCATCGTTTGCGTACGATGCGTGGATTGAAATATATCGTTGAGAACGATACCGGTTAATACGTCCACGTCGCATCGTTTGCGTACGATGCGTGGATTGAAATGAGAAATCCTACAACGCTGCGGTAGAAGCCGCAGGTCGCATCGTTTGCGTACGATGCGTGGATTGAAATACTTAAGGAAAGTTCTTGGGTTCTTTTCTCTGTGTGTCGCATCGTTTGCGTACGATGCGTGGATTGAAATGCTCTGGCGTTATCCAACGCCTCCTTGTCACTAGTCGCATCGTTTGCGTATGATGCGTGGATTGAAATTCGACCATGCTGCCAATTGGCGTGCACATCGCCACGTCGCATCGTTTGCGTACGATGCGTGGATTGAAATCTGTCAAATTCTCCATGACTGCTTTAAGCTGGGTCTGTCGCATCGTTTGCGTATGATACGTGGATTGAAATTTCAGAATACAGGGTGCTACTGTTAGATCTATTCAAGTCAAATTGTCAGCACTCACTGTAGGGAACATAACTAATTAGGTGATAGCATTTATAAATGTAATGTTGATCAAATCTCGAAGTATACAGGAAGTATGAGACAAATATCTATGAGGTAGAATCTATTAAATATTAGAGATATGATGCGAACCTCCGATTGGTATCTTAAGACTGAATAAACACAGCCATCTCCGATCAATTTAGGAATTCCTTTGAAATAGACTCTGATAATTAGTAAACTGTGGTATACTAAAGAAGAAGGAGTGATCCCGATGCAAGCCAAGAATGCCCCGCGCTATCAACAAATCGCAGCGGATATCGCTGCTAAAATTGCCGGCGGCGAATATAAAATAGGAGATAAAATTTTTGCCCGTTCCTCCCTGGCTTCACAATACCACGTTTCCAGTGAAACAGCGCGCCGCGCTATTTGTGTTCTTTGCGATATGAAAATTGTGGAATCCATTCAAGGCGTAGGCGTGGTGATTCAATCGCCGGAGAACGCCGTAATGTATGTCCGTCAATTTGATGAAGAATATACAATATCCGCGATGAAGGAAGGTTTAATCGAAGCGCTTAACGAACAAAATCAAAGAAATAATGAAATAAAAAACCAATTAGAAAGCCTGCTGGATACAGTAACACGTTTCAAAGCGTTGAATCCTTTCATTCCCTATCAAATTGAATTGACCGAAACCATGAATCACATCGGGAAAAATCTCTCTGAAATTAATTTCTGGCATAACACGTTGGCGACAGTCATCGCGATCCGGCATCAGGAAGAACTGGCTCTTTCTCCAGGGCCTTATGCTCGATTACATGTGGGGGATATCATTTATTTTATTGGCCAGGAAGACTGTATTATCCGGGTCGAACAGTTCTTCAGCGGAAATCGTTAGTTCCCAAATCGTTCAATAACGAACGATTTTTTTCTTTCTTTTCTTGAAATAAAAGTGAAAATTAAATGAAAGAGATTTCAGGAGGAATTGATAAAGTGACAACCTTATGATAAAATAAAGTTGTCACATAAATGGAGAAAGAAATGAGGAGGGATAAAGATGATTGAGATAAAGAATATCGTAAAACAATATAATGGCGTACCCGTAATCAATAACTTGAATCTGACGGTTAACGATGGAGAATTCGTCGTTTTAATCGGACCTTCAGGCTGCGGAAAGACAACAACTCTGAAAATGATCAACCGATTAATCGAAGCAGATTCCGGGGATATTCTGATCAATGGAAAAAGCATACATGAACTGAACGGCGAAAAGCTGCGGCGGAATATCGGATATGTCATTCAACAAATCGGTTTGTTTCCCAACATGACTGTAGAAGAAAATATTTGTGTTGTTCCTAAACTGCTGAAATGGTCAAAAGAGGAGATGAGCCAGCGGACTCACGAATTGCTTGAACTGGTGCACATGCCTTATGAAGAAAATGCAAAAAAATATCCCAATGAGCTCAGCGGTGGTCAGCAGCAGCGAATCGGCGTACTTCGGGCTCTTGCGGCAAAACCGCCGGTAATCCTGATGGATGAACCATTTGGCGCCTTGGATCCGATTACCCGCGATACGCTGCAGGATGAAGTTAAAGCGCTGCAGAAAAGTTTGGGCATCACAATTATCTTTGTTACTCACGATATGGATGAAGCGATTAAAATGGGCGACCGGATCATTTTCATGGATAAAGGCGTGATTCAGCAGGATGCCGCTCCTGAAGAAATGCTGCGGCACCCGGCCAATGAAATTGTCCGGAATTTCATGGGCAAACACAGCGCGGCTTACCGCAGCCAGGGAGAAGATATGACCTGCGAAAGCCTGATGAAAAAACGCGTCTACACGACAACCGAAAACCGCAAGACATTGGAATGTATTGAAATGATGAGCCACCGCGAAGTTGATTCTCTTGTCATTACCGACGAATCCCATCACTTCAAAGGCGTCGTCACGATTGACATGCTGAAAAGCGAAGGCGTCGCCGGCGAATCTGTCGGCAAGGTTATGCGTACGGACTATCCGACAGTTCATCTGCAGGATGAAGCCCGCAAGGCCTTTGACTGGCTGACAAAAACCAATTTGCCGTATGTTCTGGTCGTCGATAATGAAAATGTAGTGAAAGGTATCATCACCAAGACGAGCATGTCAAAAGCGCTGGCGAGTGTAGTTTGGGGTGATCAGGGATGATGGAATGGGCGAACCGATATGGCGCGGATCTCATTCAAGCCATAATCACACATCTCTATTACGTTTTGATTCCGGTGACGCTCGGCTTTGTGATCGCCGTAATTCTCGGCGTCCTGCTGAGCCGGGTTCCTAAGATTTCAGGTTATATTCTGCCAGTTCTGTCCATATTCCAGACGATCCCGGGAATTGTCTTCGTCGGTATTTTGTTCCTTTATGTAGGGATGGTACCGGCGACGGTTTTGATCGCGCTGACAATTTACGCGGTCTTTCCGATTCTGAAGAACACCTATGTCGGTCTGCTGAACGTCGATGAAAAAGTGAAAGAAGCCGCCCGCGGCTGCGGGATGTCGCCGCTGCAGATTTTGATCAAGATTGAATTGCCGCTGGCAATGCCGAATATTTTTGTCGGACTTCGGCTGTCGACGATTTATACTGTCAGCTGGGCGGTGCTGGCTGCGATGATCGGTTTGGGCGGCCTGGGTGATTTTATCTACCGGGGCGTGGGAACCAATAACAACATGCTGATTCTGACAGGCGCCATTCCGGCGGCGATCCTGGCGCTGAGTCTGGGTGCGCTGGTGGACTGGATTCAAAAACGGCTGACGCCGCGAGGGTTAGGAGGGAAGCGCGGATGAGTATAAATGTCATTGTGGATCATCTCAGCGTCGTTGTGGCGGCCATCTGCCTGACCTTGGTGTTTGGCCTGCCGTGCGGGATCCTGGCCTATTTTAACAAGACCTTCAAAATCGTGATCTTTAAAATCACGGATGTGCTGCAGACGATTCCGTCGTTGGCGCTGTTAGGCATCATTATGATTTTCTTAGGCGGCAATAAGCTGACGGTCGTCGTCGGGTTGTTCCTCTATTCCCTGCTTCCGGTCGTTCGCAACACGTATACCGGATTGTCCGGCATCGATCCGGCGGTGAAGGAAGCGGCCAAAGGAATGGGGATGGGCAAGCTGTATCAGCTGATTCATGTAGAACTGCCGATCGCCTTCCCGGTCATCTTTACCGGGATCCGCATCGCGGTGATCAATCAGATCAGCGCGGCGGTTTTCGGAACCTTTGTCGGCGGCGGCGGTCTAGGGACAGTGATCTACCGCGGCATGGCCAATATGAATATGAAACTGATTTTGTTCGGAACCGTTTCCCTGATGATCATGGCAGTCTTCTTCGACACGCTGATGGGCTTCATTGAGAAACGGCTTTATGCAAGAACCCGATAAGAAAGGAAGGGAAGATGATGAAAAAAGGACTAGCCTTATTGTTGACGCTCTGCCTGCTGCTGATCCCGGGCTGCAGTTCCAAAAAAGAAAATGTGATCAAAATTGTCGATGGCCGCGTTACGGAACAGAAGCTGGTGCATCGGATGATCAAGATGCTGGTGGAGGACCGTACGGATCTGACCGTCAGTATCGGCGAAGAGATGACTGCGGTCAACGCTTACAATGAAATGAAAAAACGGGTCTATGACGTGTATATGAGCTATGACGGCACGGTGCTGACGACATTCCTGCACCGGGATCCGTCGGAAGTGCCGGCCGGTTCCACCTTGTTTGATTATACGAATGGACTGTTTCAGGAACAGGATAAACTTGTCATGGTGAATAAGCTGGGGCTGGACAATACCTATGCCGTCGCAGTTCCGAAAGAAATTCAATCCAAGTACAATTTAAAAACCATTACCGATCTGGTTGCCGTCGCTCCGGACTTGGTCTTCAGCGCAGAACATGAATTTTTTGACGATGAAGGCACGATGAAATTTGATCCGTTTACCACTTTTTACGGCCTGACGTTTAAAAACACGCGGCCGGTTGATCTGAGCCTCAAATATTCCACAATGGAAAGCGGCAATGCGGATGTTACCGTCGCGTATGCCACCGATGGCCGAAATAAAAAAGTTCAGCTGCAGATTCTGGAAGATGATCAGCATTTCTTCCCGGAATATAACGGCGTCATCGTTGTGCAGGAAGACTTGTTTGAACGTGTAAAAGCGATTGCGCCGGATCTGGAAGCGACACTGCACTTGCTGGATAATATCTTTACGAACGAATCGATGACTGATTTAAGCTATCAGGTTGACATTGAAGAAAAGAATCTCGACGATGTCGCGCGGCAGTTTCTGGTCGATCAAGGGTTATTAAAATAGCGGGACCTGAGCGTGGCGCGAAGATGGATCGAAAACGACAGATAACTATTCCGGGATCATTAAAAGTTGCATTTACGAATGTATAATCCAATTTAACGGGAAAGAGTCAATTTGCTTCAGATTCAATCAGAAACGATGAATAACCAAGAAAAGCACGGATTTCAAGATGGCCTCCGGGTCACCGCGATTTCCGTGCTTTTTTATGGACTTCATGCGCTTTAATCAGATGAATTGCCGCAGCTGAACAATCAAGGCGTCCCGCTGATCCTGCAATGCTGGATTCTCCGGTTGTTGGCGCAGCGCTTCTTCCAGAGAAATCAGCCGCATCTGCAGGATTGTTTTTTCCAAAGGCGGCTTCGAAGTTCGGGTTGTTGACCAATCCTCCACCGCCAGGGAGATCAGCTTCTGATTTTCAAAGCGCAGCAGCTGTGTGCAGGTTTGACGAATGAGAGCCGGATCATGCGAAATAAGAATCACACATTGTCCTGCCGTCTGAAGCAGCTGAGTCAGTGCCTGAACCGAGGGCAGATCGAGGTAATGTGTCGGTTCGTCCAGAATTAACATGTTGCATGCCGAACAAAACAGGCAGACCAGGGCCAGCCGGACCCGCTCGCCGCTGCTGAGAATGGCCGCTTTTTTGTTCAAAGTATCCTGCGGAAATAACATCCGGCTTAAAACGGTACGGATCACTTCTTCTTTTTGAACGCTGAGCCGCAGCGCGTTCTGCAGGATCGTTTCGTCAGGATTTAATAAATCCAGCTGTTGATCAAGCAGTCCGGGGCGCACGCCGGGCGCAAAGCGCAGTCCTTCCGCGCGGTCAGCGATCAATCGGGCAAGCGTAGATTTTCCGCAGCCGTTGGGACCGATGATGGCGGTCCGGGTGAAATTCAAGATTCGGAACGAAGCCTGATGAAGCAGCGGCCGGCCGGGGTAACCGTAGGAAAACATTTCGGCTTCTACGAGCACCTTCGCCTGCGGGGGCGGATTGATCAGAAGGTCAAGCTTCATCACCGGCAGAACCTTGGGTTTTTCCGCAGGCGGCAGCGAATCAATCCGAGCCTGCAGATGCGCGACAGTTTTTCGCATCGCTTTCTGTTTGCCATCGAAGGATTTCCTCGTCGCAATGAATCGCCGCAGGCGGAATTCCCGGCTGTTCATCCGCTTGGGCTTTCGGTTCAACTTTGCGGCCTGGCGTTCTTTTTGTTCTGCGGCGCGCAGCAGCTGAGCTTTCTTCTTCGTTCTTTTTTCATATTCCCGCTGTTGCCGGCGGCGCTGGTTTTCCTTTTCCAGTAACCAATGGTCGAACGTCATCTCCCAAACGAGAATCTGATGATCGCGAATTTCTACGATCCGCGTGCAGAACTGGCGCAGCAGCTGTTGATCATGACTGACCAGAATGAAGCTGTCCAGCGTTGCTAGCTGAGCTTCGAACGTCTGCCGGCTGGGCAAATCCAGATGGGTAGTCGGCTCATCCAGAAACGCCAGAGCGGCGGGTTGTGTAAAAAAAGCTTGCAGCCGGGCCGCGGTTTGCTGGCCCTGACTCATCCGGGACAGGGAAGGCGTGATTTCCTCAGGCAGCGGCTGCTGATGAAAGAAACGGATCGGTACAGGATTAATGATCACGCCCTGATCGGGTTCGCATTCCCGGGCCAAGAGCTTGAGCAATGTTGTTTTTCCGCAGCCATTTGCGCCGATCAATCCAATTTTATCGCCGGTATGAATCTCAAACTGATCGAGTTGGAATAGAATTTCGCCGCGAAAACGCTGGACGAGATGAGCGACTGAACAAAGCAACATAAGATTTCCTCCTTATTTTCAAAGGAGCGGACATCGTTGAAAAAACCTTCCCCTGATTCGATTTTTTCTCTTTCCAAGAATCGCCTGTAACGATGAAATCGGATCCCAATGAATTTTAAAAAGTGGTCTGATGAAAAATGTAGAAATGAAAGAAAGCGCCGTCCGACATACCGCGAATCATGTAAGCTTTGGCTTGTATCTTATGATCCATGGATCAGAAGCGCATTTCAGACTTCTGTCCGCACGGGAATTCCCCGGGATCAGAATGAAATCGATAAAAATGAATCGCACGGCCCCAAACAATAAAGCGTGGATTCAGGCAAGACGAAAAATAGGAATCAAATTTATGAGAATGATCTGAAATTAAAGTGGGGATGACCCGTAAAACTGGAACTGGAAGCGCATGAAAAAAGAATTCGATGGTCCGCTCAGGCATGGCGAAAACAGCCGGTGCCGAATGATTTGGTTTTCAGGGGACTATCGAATTCTCATGATGGTTTTTCCTTTTCCCTTTCGTTAATTTCATTATAAGAGGCAGGGAGATGAAAGTCAACGGACATTCACTGCGAGATCGGCAGAACGTTATGGTATAATAATTCCAGAAAGAGAAAGAATGGAGGGAGTTTTAATGCAGAGAAAATCAATCGTCCTGACGGGCAAGGCTCAGGCTGAATGCCAATGTGAGGATTTCCAGTTTGACGCTGCCGAGCTTAAAAACAATGAAGCCGTTATTGAAACGTCAATGTCCTTAATCAGCGCGGGAACAGAGTTGTCGCGCGTCTATGCGATCAAACAGGGGTTCAGTTATCCAGTATATCCGGGATATTCGGCGATCGGAACCGTTTTGGCGAAGGGGCAGGGCCTGACGTCGCTGAATGTCGGCGACCGGGTTTTCTATTCCGGTCCGCATGCTTCGATCAACCGCTTTTCCCATGTTGGAACGACGCAGGGCGATAAAATTATGAAGATCGACGATCGGCTGAGCGACAAACAGGCTTGTATCATTCCACTGGGATTGATTGCGATGAATGTGATCACGGCGTGCGAGGGAAAGCTGACCGATACCGCCGCGGTGTATGGATTGGGAACGATCGGTATTTTGACTGCACTGCTTCTGAAGCAGGCAGGACTTCGTGTTTTAGCGCTGGATCCGGTGGCTTCCCGTTGTGAGGAAGCCTGCGCCTTGGGATTAGAGGAAGTGTTCAGCTGTTCCCCGCAGGAACAGGTCGAACAGATCAGGCAGCTGACGCAGGGCCGAGGCAGCGATATCAGCGTGGACGCGAGCGGGATTTCCGGGGCGATCGTCAACGCCGTTCTCGGCTCGGCGAAGCATGGACAGGTGATTCTGTTAGGTTCACCGCGGGCTTCCTATACCTGTGATATCACGCCGGTGCTCAATGCGATCCACATGAAAATGCTGAATGTCAAGGGAGCGTTCAATGAGCTGAATCCTTTCCCGGTAACCGATGGTTTGCGGCGGAATGTGCTGCGGGATTTTGAGACAGTTCAGCGGTTGATTTTAAACGGTGTTTTTGACGCGGAGAAGCTGATCAGCCATGTGATCAAACCGGATCAGATCATGGAAGCCTATCAGGGCTTGATGTTTGAGAAAGAAACATGGCATTGCGTCGCGATTGATTGGAAAGCGGATTGATTGTAACACCGCGGTATTCAAGCCAGTTAGGAAGCGGTATTCAAGGTGAGCCTGAGAACAATCAAAGCGGATTGCGATCCTCACGCAAAGAGGAGAGAAGCGTGAAATTAAGGGGAATGAAGGAATGAAAGCAGCGTTTTTAGATCGTGATGGGACGATCAACCGGGACTACCCGGATGTGGAATGGAAAGGCAAAACGGAGCCGGAGCTGATCGACGGGGCAATGGAAGGGCTGCGCTTTTTACAGGATCAGGGATATGCTTTGATCATGATCACCAACCAATATCTGATTGACGAAGGAATCATCACATACGCCGATTATCAGAATTTCACCGACCGCTTAGTTTGGCGGTTAGCGCAGCAGGGGATTCATCTGCAGGATATTTTCTTCTGCCCGCACCGCCGCGATGCCGGCTGCCGCTGCTGCAAGCCGAAACCAGGGATGATTGAACAGGCGCTGGAAAAATATCCGGAAATCGATTTGAAGCAGTCAATTTTAATCGGGGATTCAGCCGGAGACCGCGAGTTAGCCCGGTCGCTGGCGATTCCATTTTATGAAATTGCGGATGAAGGGCGGCATCCAAGGAAGAATTGGAAGGCAGTTTATGCGCTGGGCCGATGAAGCGCTGGATCAGGCAATCCGAGAACGGAGAGCTCGCTGGCTTTCTGCGTTTGCGATCCAGGCGGAGCCGCTGCGGCAGAAGATTTTATTGGCGATCGATGAATGTGATCCGGCAGCCTGGAAGCAGAAACGCATCCTGCGGCTGAGCTGGGCAGAAGGAAAGACCCGAATTATGAAAATCACACAGGAAGCGCAGGTGACTCCGGATCAGATTGAAGCTCGCTGCGGCTTCTGCGAAGCGCTTCGTCAAGGGGGCGTGCGGACAATCCGCTATCTGAAAACAAAATCCGGATATTGCCTTGAGGATGAGGGCTACTTGATTACGCTGGAGGAAGACGCCGGCCCGGCTTTTGATAAAATCAGTCTGGCTCTCGCTGCGAAAATCGGTGCACTGACAGCGCAGATGCACAAAACAGCGTTGGCGATGGAGCTGCATCTGCCCTATTCGACAATCTTTGAACCGATGGGACGGAATGAAGTCAACGCTTTGCCGCTGTTTTCACAATGGATTCAGCAGGGCCGGCTGGATCGCTGGACTGATCTTGTCCGGCAGATTATCCGGGAGAGAATCCGCGCGGAAGCGGCGCTGGATTGGGTATGGGATTCACTGCCTCACGCTGCGTGTCAGGGCGATTTATCCCTTGGCAATCTGGGGTGTACGGCAGAAGGAGATTTAATTATATTTGATTATAATATTGCCGGGGAAGCGGTCTTGGTTTCCGATATGATTCTGGAGGGGTTATTGATCTGCCGCGAATATGAAACGGAAGATCAAGCGTCGGCTGAAGCTTGCTTTCAAAGCTATGTCCGCGCTTATGGCAAGGTCAGGCCGCTGACGGAAAAGGAGCGCGTTGCGGCGGAACTGCTTTATTCGCTGAATTCGGCCTTCTGGTTTACCTGGATCGCCTATCGGGAAACCTCGCTGGAAAAAGCGCTGGTACAGAATGCGGCGGAGGCGGTCGAAAAGCATCTTCATCGGATTCTGGCAGAGCTCACAGCCAGGAACTTTTCAACCTTTTTGGAAGAATCAGAAAGAACTTCAGATAACGGTAGAGAAAAACGGAGATAGGAAAAAAAGATCACAACGGGTCAAGGGATCAAGCGGTGATCTTTTTTTGTGGCCTACGGGAAACGCTTGACATTTAAGAACTACAAATGTAGACTTAAGCTAAAAGATCGGATTGAATTCCTGATCAAAACCTGTTTGTTTTATGAATAATCAGGAAACGTGGGGTGAGGGAGAATGGAATTCTGGGCGCCTGGATTGATTGCCTGTCTTGTCTGTGCCGTTGCCGGACTTGGATTCGGAGTGAAAAAACGAAAAAAACAGAACTGGAAAAAAGTGATTTTAGGCTTTCTGCCAGCGGCGCTGCTTTGCTTGATCGCGGCGTTCAGTCCGAAGGACAACCGGACGCTTGCCGAAAAGGAAGCGGATTTTTATCGCAGGAGCTATATCCATACTCTTTACTTCGCGGATATGCCTGAGCTTCAGCGTGCGACCTATGCGGTGAACGGCGATCAGCTGTTATTAACCTGTTATTTTGAAGGCGATCATCTGCGGCTGCTTTATGATCATTCACGGCATAAGATTTTTTATCATCATGGCATGACCGAAGCCGATTGGGATGAAGCGCTGTATCTGAATGCTGCGGAGCGTGCCTATCAGGTTTGGGAAAACGGCGCTCATTATATTGATCAATACAAAACCTTAGTCAAAAGTCTGCCGCCGGAGCGGATTCGGCGGCACATCTACTTTTCCGATCGGGAAGAACTGATTTATTTCTTTGATGACCAAGGTTTGTTGTGGGTAATGAGCGATCAAGAATCGCGGTTTCTTATCTATGATCCCAAAAACGAAGAAACGATTTATTCAAAGTATTTTTATCCTGACAATTACCACAAGCACGCGGTGGAGTTGATGGTCAGGGATCTGAACGGAGAGTTGCCGGATACCGGCTGTTTAATACTCACGGATCAAACGGTTTACTGTCTGAATAAGGAAGCGCCGCTGCCGCCGGGGATTAGTGCCGTCAGTCCGCTGCGTTCTCCACGATACCTCGGAACCTTTGATAACGGGAAAAAGACAGGGATTGTTGTGATGGATGCAAACCATAGCTGGACGGATGTGACTTCCGCCGCGGCAGGAAGGGTGAGGCAAATTGAGAAAGACGAGCGCGGACTTTATCACATTGTGATCGATCATGCCGACGGTGCTTCCAGTTATTATGGATTGTTGGATCATTGTAAGGTTTGGGTCGGGGCAGAAGTCGCTGTCGGAGAATCGATCGGCAGCCTGTCTGCCGAAACATCGGCGCTCTGGTTTTCTTATGAAAATCCCAACCAGCCCTGCCTCAATGCGAAACAGGTCATAGCCCATCCTTTAAAGCTTGATTATGATTTGGATTCAAGACCGTCTCTCGAAGAATTTCGATTTCCGATATCCGCGGCTAAGCAAGCAGCTTTGGAGGTCTTATTCACTAAGAACGATGGGTTTTCCACAAAAAATCCAGTGTCGATTCAGTGGAAATTGGGGGAGGCGCATGATCTTCAGGGACGTCAGGGCGATTTTCAATTTAAAATTGATGAGGAAGACTTAAAATCAGAGACAGCTTGGAAACAAGAGGAGTCCTCTATAAGGATTAACTGGGAGTTGAATGCTATCCGTTCAGGCAACCTAACGACTGGCGAAGCAGTGAAGGTTGATATCCAAAAAGAGGATTCGTATTCATTTTATAATAAAATTCCGATGATTAAGCAACAAACCCTGTCAGATCAGGATCGATTCTTTTTTGATCTCAGGATCAGTGAATCACAAAAACTTCTCAGAGGCAGTTTTAATGCGGTTGAGCAGACTTGTCATTGGGATTTCAGCGACGATAGCGACGACTATTCCGAGGAACTTCTGGAAGCTGTCCGGCTGTTTCTCATCGATTCCGTCGAGGAATACAGGATTTATGAAAAGGATCTGTTGGATTTAATCAATCAGGCCAATCAGATTTTAACTTCCAGCGAGGAGTAAAAAAACAGGTTTTCCCCTGACCATATGAACTGAGATCTGAAGAACTTGAGCGTTAAAGTGAAGTTCCGGGAAGAAAAGACAAGTATTTTTGAAGTTGTTTGCCAGATCTTGCTTTCATTACAAAAGCGATTAAAAGTCAGATTGTTTACATAACACGTACGCTGCGTATTTATTATTAAATATATAAAAAAATGGAAGAGTTTGTGTCTTCCATTTTCTTGTGAATCGGTACAGGGATTTGGCGATGTCTTCAGCTGTCCGCAATCCAGTCGCTTTGAATTAAGCGCCGGGGCCAGCAACGATTAATTTATCTGTCTGTTTGATCCTTTGCGGACGGACTTTTTACAAGACGGGGAAATCTTATACTTCAGAAATCAAGCTTTTAAAAGTTATTTGTTGATCTGCGTATATGTGAATTCACCGGAAGCCGCTTTATCCGGAACCTGTAACGGAACGCCGGATAAATATTTCTTGATCGGCGTTTTTACGCCGTTGTCGAGCAGGATTGCCATCGGCATTTCTTCGCTCATAATTTTCTGAACTTCGCTGTAGTACGCTTTCCGTGTTTCATGATCGGAAGTCTTCAGTGCTTCTTCCAGACATTCGTCCAAACGGGCATTGGAGAAGTTCATGAAATTGTTGGAGCCGTGGGTGGAAACACGTCCGGCGATACCGGAAACGTCCGGTCCCTGGTAACCGGCGGACATGGTCATCTGATATTCCTTGTTTTGTTTGACCTTTTCGGTCCAGATCGCATAGTCCATCATATTGATCCGCATATCGATGCCGATCTCTTTCAGATTCTGCTGGATGATTTCCGCGATCTCCTTGTAGTTGCCATTTTCAAAAACAGAGAATTCCATTGAGAAATAGTAACCATCCGCATTCGCCGTATAGCCGGCCTGTTCCAGCAGCTTGCGGGCCTGCTCGACGTTGTGTTCCGGCATGGTGTAGCGATCGTCGGCGAAATCCTCAGCCATCGGTGAAATGAAGGTTTCCGCTACGCCGCCTACGCCGTTGGCGACACGGTCGTAGATCATCTGACGATCCACGCCCATGGCTACCGCCTTGCGGACTTCCGGCTTGCTGAAATGCTCGTCTTCAAAATTAAACGCCAGATACAGCCGGTTCATCGACAGCTGCAGATAAACCTCATAATCCGGATTGTCGTCGAAATCATTGGTGTTCGTTGACGGCACGCCGGTGCCTAAATAATCAACCTCATCCTGCAGAAACGCCTGGTACGCCGTCATTTCATCCGGGATGATCGAGAAGATGATTTTGTCAAGGATCGGCGTATCGCCCCAGTATTCGTCATTGCGTTCCAGCGTGATGCTGACGCCTTTTTTATGTTCGACAAACTTGAACGGACCGGTGCCGACCGGATGCTGATTATACTCGTTGCGGGTCTGATCCGTCCCTTCATAGAGATGCTTCGGCATGATGAAGGTGCCGTACCAGGAAAGCTTGGTGATGATGCTGACGTCGGTATCCTTCAAATTCATGACGACGGTGTTGTCATCGGGACATTCGATGGATTCCACGGTCGTGAAGTTATCGCTTTTCGCCCATTTTTCAGCCATCAGCGTATCATAGGTCCACTTGACGTCGGCGGAGGTAAACGGTTCGCCGTCATGCCATTTCACGCCGTCATGCAGATGGAAGGTCAGCGTCTTGTCGTTGTTGGAAAACTCCCAGCTTTCCGCCAGATCCGGCAGGACGTTATCGTTGGGGCCCAGCTTGACCAGGCGGTTAAAAACATTCTGATTGATGATATAGGCGAAATCGTCCGTCTTTAAATCTGGATGATAGGTCGCTGGATCACCGGCTAAGCTGAAGACGAAAACCTGTTCGTTTTCTTCGTCAGAAGGGGTGTTTGTCTGAGTCTGGCAGCCGCTGATCAGCAGCGCTGTGCTCAGCAGGAGGGACAGAAATAAAAAAACTTTTCGCATTGTAAAATCTCCTCTTCTTCATTCCTTAAGTCCAGTGTAAGCGCTGGCTTAGAAAAAAGCAATCTTTTCTCTTGCCCGTTCTGTCGGGTGGCAGAACAGCTTAGGGTGTGATGGGGACATAAAATGTCGGAAAATGAACGAAAAAGTCAGAAAAGGTGAAATCAATGCCGGAAGCGGACAAAAAAAGCCCGCGGCAAGGCAGACTGTTTTTATGCGTTTTCGTACTTTTCCTGCAGCTGATCCCAGAACGGAAAGGTCAGACCCAGCTCCTGCTCCAGCGCATGCAGGCGGGGGATTTCCCGCCGGATCAGCATTTTATAATTAAACACATGGTCCAAGACATCTGCGTCTTTCAGCACTTCGTCGAGCGGCGTCTGGATGTGTTCCTTGTCGCTGTGGCGCTGAACAGCCAATGCGATCTGTTCCTGCTGCTGTGGGGTGCCCAACTGCAGATCGCCCAGAATCCGCAAGGCCAGCGCCGCACCTTTGCGGGCATGGTCTTCGCCGCTGCCGGTAAGATAGGTTGAAATATCATGAAGCAGCCCCGCCAGTTCCGCCGCTTCGCTGTCTGCGCCTCGTTTCATCGCCAACATCGCCGCGAAATGAGCGGTTCCCAGCAGATGCGTGTAGACCGCGCGCCGCTGCTGAAATAAAAACGGATCCGGAATGGCCCCTTCGATCCATTGTTGAAGAATTTCTGACTTTTCCATGGTGTTCCTCCTGGTTTAATAAATTGTTTTACTGCGATCCTCGAAGAAATCCGACAGGCTTGCCGGCGGCAGTAATGAAAATAATTAAAGCCGATAATTACCGCGGCAATCTCCGTGTCCGCCTATTTGCTTTGTCTGCGTAAAGCTTTCCCGCATGATCAAAGCGCCTGCGAATTTTCGTCAATAAAGCAATAACCCTTCCCCCACACGCTTTGCAGCAGCTGCGGCTCGGCGGGATCCTGCTCGATCTTCTTGCGCAGATTGTGAATGTGAACGACGACGGTCCGGTGATCGCCATAGCTGGATTTGCCCCAGATATGATTGTAAAGCTCGCTGGCTTTATAACACTGTCCGGCATGCTGCATCAGAAACGCTAAAATCTTAAATTCCATCGGCACCAGCGGATAGCACGTTCCGTTCGTTTTCGTCAGCTCGTGGGTTTGAGCGTTGAGCGTGAACGAAGCGCAGCGCAGCTCGTTGACAGTCTTCTTTTGTTGGCGGTCATTCCGCCAGCGGCGCAGATTCGCTTGAATCCGGGCATGGAGAATCTCGTTGTCAAACGGCTTGACGATGTAATCGTCCCCGCCCTGCTGCAAAGCTGATATAATAGTGTTACTGTCATCCAGGCAGCTGATAAACAGGATCGGGCAGTCGTGCCATTGCCGCAGCTGCGCGCAGAGGTCGATCCCGCTCTGATCCGGAAGTCCGACGTCCAGCAGAATAATATCGTAGGCGTCGCGCGCTAAAAACAGCGCTTCCTCAGCACTGGCGGCGCTGACGACTTCGTACAGGTTGTCCTGGCTGAGATAATAACGGATGATGCGGGCGATTTCTTTATCGTCCTCTACGATTAATGCACGATCCATGATGATCACCTGAACTCATTATAAAGGAGCGATGCCGGATGTTCAAACGATTTAGGGTACTTGTGTTGTTTTTCGCCTTACTGCTGCTGCCGCTGGGGCTTTTTCTGCACATCAACCACAATACCGCGGCCTTGGCGGAACAGGATGAAATTCCAATTTCGATTGAAACCCGGCCAATGCGGCTTGTCAGCGGAATGAGTGCGGATCAGCAGCGCTGTTCGATCACGCTGAAAGTACCGGCGGCGGTGCAGCCGCTGACCTTGATTCTGGATAATGCGGGACCGGTCCAGGTCTGGGTAAACGATCAGCAGGTCTATCTTTCCTCGAGTCAAGATCCCTATCAGCGGATTCAATTTGTCACGCTGCCGCAGGCAGAGGGTACGCTGACCCTTTCGCTGGCTCCCAGCGAGCTGCAGCGCAACGACGCGGTTTCGACATCGCAGCCCTATTCTCCGCCGGGCATGCTGCTGGCAGGGCCGCAGGCAGCGCTTTCCGCTTCGCATGTCGCCTTCGGCATTACGATGTTTTATGCCGGCTTTTATTTGCTGCTGATGATGTCCTCGCTGACGTTGTTCCAAAAGAAAAAGGAAGAAACATATCTGCTGCTGTTGGCCGCGGCTTCGCTGGTTTCGCTGCTGCGGGTGCTTGCTTTGTCTGCTTTCCCTTTATTTCCATTGAGCTATGCGCAGTGTTCCCTGATCATGCCGGGAATCTTTTTGATGACGACCTTGTGCCAGCTGCTGATCATCATGATGCTGCTGAAACCGGCGATTCCCGCGCGGCTGCAGGCAGTGTTTACGCCGCGTATTCTGACGGCAGGCTTTGCCCTGTTGATGCTGCTTCAATATATTACTCCGGAAGGGGTGGAAACGTTGATTCGGATTCTGGCTGTGATTCCCATTCTGATTCTGTTTGTCCGCGCCGATCAACGTCATCTTCCGGGAACCTTCCCGCTGGTATGCGGATATGCAGTGTGGGAAAGCATACTTTTATTTTATTATTTAATCTATAACCGCGGGGCGATGCAGGCGGGCGAGCTGATGATCGTCTACATGCTGCCGCAGCTTGGCTTTTTGTTCTTTATGATGATGGCGGCATTGGTGATCAATCGTAAATTTGCCGCAAAATTTGATGAATCAGAATCGCTGAACCGGGAACTGGAACAGATGAACGCGAATCTGGATCATCTTGTGGATGAACGGACGCAGCAGCTGCAGAAGGAACAGGCGCAGAAGCAGCGGATGATCATGAAGGTGCTGCATGATGTGCGTTCCCCGATCTTTGTTCTAAAAGGCTGTCTTCAGCAGTTGGAGGCAAAGGATGAGGGACAGCAGCGGAACTTGTCGACGATGCGCCAGCGCTTAGAGGTGCTGGAAGGTCTGAGCGACGATTTGTTTTTAAGTGTCAAGCTGGAAAATCATGAACTGGCGTTTGTCTTTGACGAGGTGTGTCTGAACGATTTGCTGACACATCTGGCGGAAGCCCATCAGGTCAGCGCCCGGCAGAAACAGATCCGGATGAATCTGATTTTGCCGAAGCAAGCTGTTTGGGTGTGGGCGGATGATCTGCGGCTGCAGCGGGTGTTTGATAATCTGCTGCGCAACGCTCTCGCGCATACGCCGGAAGGCGGGCAGATCGACTGTGTCTGCTCGGTCAAGGGAGAGCAAATAGAAATCCGGATTCAGGATACCGGGGAAGGGATCGATCCAGAGGAACTACCGCAGTTGTTCGATGCTTTTTATACCGGCAACCGGTCGCAGGGAAGTGGTCTGGGCTTGGCGATTGCCCGGGAAATTGTCGAAGCGCACCGCGGAACGATTGAAGTCGAAGCGACAAGCAAGGAAGGCACAGTGTTCCTTGTGCGGTTAAAGATGTTAAATTCTACTTCGGATTCTATGATAAAATAATCTCATAAGGAGGGCTTTGACAATGAAAATTGCGGGATTTACCTCGATCAGCGACGATAATAAGCGGACGCTTGGACTTTTCATAAAGATAGAACGGGAAAGCCAGGGATTGTCGCAAAAAGAATTGATCAATGATGCAGATCAGAAACAAATCTGTTCTGTATCAACCCTTCATCGGATCGAAACTGGACAAATTATAAAAGATGATGTCATTTATCACGAGTTGATTCAGCGGCTGGGATATTCGTTCCAAGAAAATGCTAGGTTAGACAAAGTGCTGCCGGACTTAAATCAACAATGCCTGCATTATTTTGAAACTTTAGATTTATCGGAAGCAGAAATGATTTTAGATCGTGTTCATGCTTTATTTAAAACTTCTTCTTTCTATTATAATCAATTAAAGCAATGTTACTTGGATTTGATTCACATCAGTCTCAATAAAGAAAAGCTTTCAGACAGTAAATATAAATGGTATCGAATGATGAGAAACGTTGTTCCAAGTCCTTTGAATGTTTTATTGCTTCATCTTTGTTTTTGTCATTCGATGAATTATTTGCAGAGCTTAAATGAAATTATCAGCTACGAAAAAGAACTGAAGTTTTGCGATCATTATTTAATAATAAAATTTGATTTACTGTATGTCTTGAAATATAAAGGAAATTATGGAAAACTCATTGAATTCATTAATGAAGTTCGTGAGGAATGTGAAAAGAAGAATTTGCCGAATCAACAATTGAAATGTTTAGCATTTTTAGTTGGCATAGCCTGTATCATTAATGCTTTTGATATTCATTCAGCAATTTGTGAATTAGAAAAATTCATCATGGAGAATAAAAATAAGTTAAACCCAGAGATCCTTAATAATGGCTACTATACTCTGGCAATGACATATTATGAAGATTTACGAAATTATACGAAAGCTTTGGAAATGTTTCAGAGCCTTTTAGTTCTTAACCCGCTAAAAATATACTCGTGCGGCCTGTTTTATTTTACATGCTGTGACTACTTAAAAATAGAACCGGATTCTAAGATTCTCAAAAGCATAGACACGAAACAAGCTAATTTGTTTTTGCAGTATTTCATTTATAAATATAGCTCGAAAAGTACAATGAAAGATCTGGGCAATTATATCAATAAAACACTCCTGCCAGAGTTAAAAAAAGTGAAAAAACCAATGATCATTAGTGTGTTTAAGAAACAATGGGGATTTATATTAGAAAAAGACCATAATAAATATTATAAACCATTTTACGACTTTATGCGCGAATTTGAATGACAATTATGAAATTTGTGCTTAAAGCATGATTTTTTGTTCCAATCTTTCAAAATAATAATTTTCAGAATATAACTGATATAATGCAATTGTGAAAAGAAAAGAGGATAATCCAATGGTAAAAAAATTATTAATCTTGCTTCTTCTTGCGGCATCTCTATCTTTAATGGGTTTCGGTATTAATGCAGCAGGAAAAGTTGAAGCCCGTTGTGGATATCCTGAATGCGATTTCGGATCTTATTGAAATTCAATATAGTAGATTCTATCAAAGCAAAAGCAATAAGAATGCAATGGAAACAATGACAAGAAGTAACCTGTTTGAAAGTCGAATTATGTTAATGTTTTTTCTTTACGATGCGGTCCAAGAACTGAGGGATCAAAAACCTAACTTTTGTAACAGGAAATTATGAAGTGAGAGGATATAAAGAAGAGAAGTCAGCTGGTATTTATATCTAAGTAAAGAAGCACTGTTACACTCTGATAGTAATAGTGCTTCTTTAACATAAGTCTTTAATCTTGATTTAAATAAAAGAAGTCAAAAACAAGATTAAATTTAGGTAGTTGAGAAAGCTACGAGTGAAATAAAAAGTTATAATTCCCAATGCGAGCAATAATTAAATCATGGTAAGGAGAGGATCAAATCAGAGTAGGGTGTTAATTTCTGAATGCAATGTTCTATTAAGAGGAGGAATAGCGTTATGAAAAGAATATGCCTAATAATTATGTGTCTTGTTTTACTAAGCACAGGATGTAGTGAACAAAAATCAACAACGCTTAATATCTATTATATGATTGGAGGATATTTTCGTAAGGAAGAAACAGCTGAAATTAATGCTTATCTAAAAAAGATTAATTCCGGATATCAAATCAATTTTGTTAATATGATCAACACTATTCCTTACGATAATGAAACTGAAAATATTGTCTATACTTCAATGTCACAACGTATTTTAGAATATTTAAAAGAAGCGCGGGAACAACATCTTGAAATTGATATTTTAAATGCAAATCAGCTAGGTTCTATGGATTTTTCCAGGACATATTTGGTCGATGAAGGACTTCTAACAGAATTGGATCCTTATTTTAAAAATACGGAATCTGGAAAAATAGTTTATAACGCTTATCCTGAAATAATATTCGATTCGCAAAAAATTGATGGTAAATCTTATTTTGTCCCTGGCAGTCTTTTTGATTTAGTGGAGACGAAATCCAGCTGTTTTGATAAAGTAGCCTATATGGCAATAAAAAAAGATTATTTAGATCAAGCACAATTTGATCAACCGTTGGGATATAATCTTTCGCAATATAATGATTTTTTGCGGAAAATAGGAATGCAGGATGAAACTCAACTTTTGTTTTATAATTCGTTTAGAATTATGAACAACTTTCCTGGCTTAACGCCTGTTTGCGGAAGTTCTTTACGTGTAAGTCCATTTGTAATTGATGAAAAAACACAGACTGTTAAAATTCTTTATGAATGTGAAGATTGGCTGGATTCTTTAAATACTTTTCAGGGAATTTTCCAAGATGATTATTATGTTTATGATAGTGATTATATTGATATGAACGCTGTTGTTTGGTATGACTATGTGAATGATGAAGAAGAGAATGATCGTATTTATATAGCTGAAAATTATAATTATATAAATGTTATTCCTTATTGGGGATTAGCGATTCCATCCTGGTGTGATAAAAAAGACGAAGTTATGGATTTTTTCGGATTGTTGTACAGCGATCCTGAACTTAGCCGCTTATTTTTTCCCGATGCTCTGAATCCAGGGGAAAAGATGTTTTTTGGATATGGTAATCCATATATTGTAGAAGGTTCGACATTACCAAAAGATTTAACCAAAGAGAATCATCAGAAATTTTATGAGTCCTTAAATAAATCCTGTGCGTATGGGTTTACTTTTGATTTCAGTGAATATTTTGATGAAATGCAGGATCTTGTTGTCAAGCATAACGAATATTATACTTTCTATAATGATACGAGTTTTATCGATATGGAAAAGTATAAAGAAGTGATGAAGGATACGCGTATTGAAGAAATCCGCGATGATCTCAATGCACAATTGCAGCGATATTTGAAGGGAGATTGAGTCATGAAAAAGGGAATCCTGGCAGTCTTGATTTTTACGCTGTTAACAGGTTGTGCTTCAAGTCAAAAGGCTGTTCCAACAATGTCAGAAGAAGACTATTATTTAGTCACTTATCGAAATATTAATAATATAGGAATATTTCAATTTGGCAATGAAGAAACAGGAATGGCTTACTTTGATTTTGCGACAGGCAAGGTTATTCGTATTCCGGAAAAGAATATGAAAAATGATCCGCACATGTATCCTGCGTATATCAGTAGCATCGCATATTATGATAATTTCATTTATTATACATATCATAATGAAAATTACTTAGCTTTTATGCGAATGGATCCCGATGGGAAAAATGTAAAGGAATTGTATCGATATAAAAATAAAAAATATAATGAAATAATGCCGGACAGTTATTCGTTTATTTATCATGATCATAAAATTTATATGGAAATCATCGGCAGTCAGTTCCAGAAAAACGGAAGTTTAGTGGAAGAAAGTCAGTTAGCTTATTTTGATTTGAAGGATGACTCGTTACATTTATTATACGAACCGACCCTGCAACAGACAGCGGAATGCCGGAAGCTCGTAGCCGCAGATCATCAATTCATATTTTATAAAACATCGGAGGATCAGGAACAAAGCGAAAATCCGAAGGAATTTTTAAATTGTTATAATCTGGAGACGAAGGAAACGCTCATTTTGGATGAAGCTGAGAAAATTCGAATCACGTTGATGAAAAATATTGATCATGAAAAAAAATGTTTATATTATTTAGATCAGGATTATTCACTTGTTGAATTGAATTATCAGCAGCAAACACATCGTATCGTTTTAAATAACCCGGATCCGATCGATTTTCGCTTCTATGATCACGGAAAAGCCTTTTATTCTAATTTAACAGTCGATATGACGCAAAGACCGGAGAAAGTGACTTATGGATATATTGATATCGAAAGCGGAGAAAACTATCCGGATTTCAATAAAGAAGGTCAGCAATTTTTTGTTACAGAAAGCAATGATCAATACTTTATAGGCACGAAACGGAAGTATGGCGAAGCAGTAGATTCTCTTTGGTATTATCTTGAGAAAGAAGCGTATTTCAAACAAGAATTTGAGAAGGCAAAACCAGTCACAGGATTGGATTGGTGAAATTTATGATTTTGGAAATCAAAGAACTGACAAAGCGCTATCATGAAAAATCAGCGCTGGATCATATCAATCTAACGCTGAAAGAAGGGGTTTATGGACTTCTTGGTCCCAATGGGGCAGGGAAATCGACCTTAATGAATATCTTAGTTGGAAATATAGAAAAAACGTCGGGAGAAATTCTTTGGAATGGGAAACCACTTAAAGAATGTCGAGCTCAATTCAACCATGGTTTAGGTTATATGCCGCAAAATCAGCCTTTGTACGAAGATTTTACAGGTTATGATTTTATGGGATATTTTGCGGCGTTGAAGGAAATACCGCGGGATCAGATTACAAATGAAATTGAACGTGGGCTGAAACAAGTCTTTCTATGGCCGGAGCGAAATCAACGAATTAAAGAATATTCAGGCGGAATGAAACAGCGCCTGTTATTGGCGGCAACTCTTTTAAAAGATCCTGAAGTAATCATTCTTGATGAACCTACGGCAGGATTGGATCCAATGCAGCGTGTACAAGTAAGGAAAATCCTCGCCCAATTATCCAAGGCAAAAATTATTATTTACGCTACGCATGTCATCAGCGACGTGGAATTGATCGCAAATGAGTTTATTTTTCTGAAGCAAGGGAAAATCATCCAACGAGGAACAATGAACGAATTGACGGAGTTGTTTCCTAATCATGTTTATGAAATTACCTGTGATGAAGAAACCTGTGAAAAACTTAAGCGGGAATGCTGCGTAACTCGGATTCAGAAAAAAAATGAAGGCTATACTGTCAGAGTGATAACAAAAGAAATTTGGAAAGACTATAAATCAATATCGCCATCCCTGGAGGATTTGTATCTTAACGATTTTGAGGATGAACAGTTATGGATTTAGTAAGATATGAAATTAAGAAATGTCTGAGACATTCGCCATTTCGTAAAGTCGTTATTTTCATTATTCTTTTCCATTGTGCAGCGACGACATTTCTATTGTTTCAAAAAGAAAATGGTGTTTCATGGGTCAGCTTGGCCGGTTCATCTGACGAAATGAGCCGGCAATTTTATGAAAATCAAATCGAAGAAGCAAAGGCTTATCCACAGTTTGTTGAGCAGGTTTTAAGCGAGGATGACCGCCTTCGCCAATCCACTTTATTCAGTGACCCGGGATCTTATGCTTTTTTAAACAGTGAACGCAAAGCGGAATATTATGGAAAATTAAGCCATCGTCAATTTCAATTACAGCCAGCATTTTCGTTGAGCTTCATTTTACAGGAACCCGTGAGTTTGGTAATGGTGCTTATTTTTATAATTTTCAGTGCTTATTCGTTATTGATAAAAGAAAAAGAAGACCATCTTGAACCTTTGTTAATGCCAATCCCACGATATAAAACGAAAGCTGCAGTACATAAATTTATAAGCCTTTTTCTTATGGGAAGCGGCATGTTTATATTTTTAGAACTGCTGAAATGGGGAATCAGCCTTTCGTTATTAGGGTGGAAGTGCGATTTAAGTTTGCCGATTCAGACTGTCATGGGTTTTCTCTATGTTCCCTACGCGATGAGTGCAGGTTCTTTTTTAGCTGTCTATTTAAGCATGAAAGCTTTTATTACTTTATTTTTTCTGCTTTTTATCAGTGCTATTGTCGTTCGGTTAAATCAAGGGCCTGCATTTTATCTTTGCATAATTCTGCTGTTTGGTGCAGAGATCGGACTTTATACCAAGATTGTAAACGAATCATTTTTAATTTTATTGAAATATGTGAATCTTGCTGCTTTACTGCAGTTCAATCAATATTTATCTGCTTTTATGAGTGTACCGATAGGAAACTATCCGATAGAAATCTGTTATTTGATAATTTTAACATGTTTATTAGGTGTGGTCAGCAGCGGTATTTTCTTTCGCTATGCAACGAAGCATCCAAAACCAGAGATAAAAAGAAATTGGAGATTAAATCTGAAACATGATTTTCCCCCGCGTTCCTTATTGAATTATGAATTCCGTAAATTCTGGATGAATGGAGAAAATCTTTTTATCTTTATCGCACTGATCATTTTACAATCATTTTATTGCTGGCAATATTCACCGTATATCGGAAAAGATGAGTATTATTATCAACAGTTTTCATTTCAACTGCAGGGAACATTAGACGAAAGACAGACGAAGTGGGCTGCCAATCAAAATCAGTATTATGCCGGTATTCAAAGTCAAATATCGAAATTATATGAGCAGTACGCAGACAAAAAAATGGATCAGAGAACATTGGAAAGAGAAGTGTTTACTTTAACGTTGAATCTGGAAAGTATGGAGGGATACCAAAGAGCAGAGCAGCAAATGGAGCAGCTTCAATCATTAGGGAAAACTGAATATGTATACGAAACTCCTGTAATTCAGATTTTTAAAGCTAAAGAAGAAATATTGCTTAAAGCTGGATTTCTGTTTTTAGCGATCAGCTTCTGGATCGCGGCGGCTGTTGGAAGGGATAATGCGCTGCAGATGAATCATTTAATCCGAATTTATGAACAAAGAAAGCATAAAGTCGATGTTCAAAAACGAAAAATCGTATATTTCGTCAGTGGGGGTGTCTATAGTTTTTTGTTTCTCTCTACGGTTATTGTAAAATTAAACTATTATGAAGCCAATATTCTTTCTTACTCTGCAGCGAATGTCCTTGCCTTGGGAGTTTCCCTGCCATTTTCAATATTAGGCCTGCTTTTCATTCTGTTTGTTCTGGGCTTGGGATATGTCATCATTTTCGATGAAGTTCTGTTTCGACTGACGTCGGGTCAACGAAATCGGAATTCAGCACTATGGACAAATATTGGTTTATCGGTGATTTTCTTAATGATTCTTGGAAGTTTGCTAAGTCTTTGAAGACAGATCCGCGGTTTGCCTAGTTTTATAGTTACGCCTGAAAGTGTCTGATCTTCAGTTAGAGTAGATCATTGTGTTAAGTCCCGGAAATGACTTCCATTTCACCGGGATTTTCTTTTGTTTCACGAATCACCAGAAACTGGAAAGACGGACATATCACTCGCCTTGAACAATGTCAAGAACATAACTTGAATTTTATTCTTGTAAAATTCAAGGCAGAGGTGATGAGAATGGAACGGGCGATCGTTCACAGTGATATTAACCATTGTTACGCGCAGATTGAGGAGATGCTGAATCCCGAGCTGAAGCAACGGCCGATGGCGGTCGGCGGCAGTCAGGAAGAACGGCACGGGATCATCCTTGCCAAGAATCTGCATGCCAAGAAATACAAGATTCAGACCGGGGAAACCTTAGACGAGGCCCGGATCAAGTGTCCCCAGCTGCTGATCCTGCCTCCGGATTACCGCCGTTATCAGCGGATAACGGATCAGGTCAAGGCGATTTATCGGGAATATACCGACCGGGTTGAGGAATACGGGCTGGATGAAGCCTGGCTGGATCTGACGCAGTCGCAGCGGCTGTTTGGCCCTGCTTCGCAGATTGCTCGAACAATTCAGCAGCGGGTCTACGCGGAACTGGGATTAACAATTTCAATTGGTCTTTCGTTCAACAAGATCTTCGCTAAAATGGCTTCGGATTTCGTTAAGCCCAGCGGGTTTGTGACAATTACCCGGGCCAATTTCCAGGAGAAAATCTATCCGCTGTCAGTGCGTGAGCTGTTTTATGTCGGAGCGGCGACGCAGAAGAAGCTGGAAGCCTGGGGGATTACGACGATCGGCGATCTGGCCAGCCGCGACCGGCAGTTCATGCGCCGCTATTTCGGCAAGGTCGGGGAGATGCTGCACTGGTTCGCGTTGGGCGAGGATATCAGCGAAGTCGCGCTGGCCAGCGAGGCGATTCCGGTCAAATCCGTGGGCAACAGCGTCACGGCGGTCCATGATCTGCATACGCATGGAGAAGCGCGGCTGGTGCTGCGGGTGCTGGCGGAGTCCGTCGCTTCCCGGCTGCGTGATCAGGGCTTGAAAGGCAAGGGTATCGCTTTGAGCCTGCGGGATATTCATTTATTCCGCTGGAGTTTGCAGCGCAAGCGTGCCCGTCCGACCCAGCTGGCGGAAGAAATTCTGGAAGACGCGGAAATTCTTTTGCGCCAGGCCTGGCAGAACGCGCTGCCACTGCGCAGCATCGGGATCAGCGTATTTGACTTATGTCTGGATCAGACCGGGGAACAGCTGGATTTGTTCGTCGACGAGCAGCACCGACAGTCGTTATTGCAGCTGGAAAAGACGGTCGACGGGATCCGCCGCCGGTTTGGTTTTGAAAAAATCCAGCGCTGCAGCCTGCTGCTCGATAAGCCGCTGACCAGTTTTAACCCCAAGCAAGATCAGACGATTCATCCGATCGGTTTTCTCAAAGGCCCGATTCAAGCCGGCAGCCGATAGTAAAATTAAAGCGGAGCGTGAATCCGCCAAAGCAAGCGCAGACCGCAGGAGAGAAAGGGATTTCAAGCCGCGGACAACTCGCTGGCTCAAACCGGAAAAACCATGATATAATGAAACCAACGAAAGATGAAAAAAGGAGATTAGAAATAAGATGAAAAAACCAGTTTTAGTCATTCTGGCAGCCGGTATGGGCAGCCGCTACGGCGGACTGAAGCAGATTGACGCTCTCGGAAGTAATGGCGAACCGATCATTGACTTCTCGATTTATGACGCGCATGAAGCCGGATTCGACAAGGTCGTGCTGATCATCCGCAAGGAACATGAGGAAGCCTTCCGTAAGAATCTGACCGATAAAGTATCCAAGCACATGGAAGTCGAGTTCGCTTATCAGGATCTCAACGATGTGCCGGAGGGGATCACGGTGCCGGAAGGCCGTGAAAAACCATGGGGAACAACCCATGCACTGCTGGCCTGCCGCAATCTGGACGCTCCGTTTGCGATCATCAACGCCGACGATTATTATGGCAAGGACGCCTTCCGCGTTATTTACAACTTCTTATCCAATGAAGTTAAAGACGGCGAATACGGCATGGTCGGTTATGTGCTGGAAAATACGCTGACGGATCACGGTACCGTTTCGCGCGCGATCTGTGAGCGGGATGAAAACGGCTTCTTGCAGAAGATTGTGGAATGCCCGAAGATCGCGAAGGACGGCGATCGTGCGAAGCTGACCAACGACGATGGCAAAACCTGGGAACCAATTGCGAAGGGCTCTGTCGTTTCGATGAATTTCTGGGGCTTTACACCGAAAATCTTTGAACAGTGCGAGCCGATTTTTGAGGAATTCATCCGTAAGGGTGTCGTTGAAAATCCGATGAAGTGCGAACATGTCATTCCGACGGCAATCGGAACGCTGCTGGAACAAAAGGCCTGCACAGTTAAGGTGCTGACCTCCAACGACCGCTGGTTCGGCGTCACCTATAAAGAGGATAAACCGTATGTCGTCCAGTGCCTGAAAGACTATAAGGATCAGGGACTGTATCCGTTCGATTTGTGGAAATAATCCGCAGTCACTATAAAACAAAGGAAGGACAGTGCTGAAAAGCCATCAGCGTCTGTCCTTTTTTAATCTGTAAAATCAGAAAATAAGGTAAGGAAAAGCAATTTTATGCCTTTATTTCAAATTGGGATGCAGACTGTTGACGCCTGGATAATGCTGCAGGGAAACGTTGGACGGGGAATAAAGACTGCGACCGTCCAGCGTGAAGCGCGAGCCGTGGCATGGGCAGTCCCAGGTTTGATCGGCGGGGTTGTAGTGCAGCGGGCAGCCCATGTGCGGACAGGTCAGATCGACCAGAAATTCCAGCCCCTCCTCAGGAATGACGACGCCGTAACGGCGTCCATGCAGACGCACGACGGTTCCGGTGCGGCGCGGCTGGTTTTCCGGGGTGACGATAAAGCGATCCTTGAAGAACGCTTCCGTCAAGGTCGCGGCGTTGCCCAACGTATACAAACTGAATAAATCACCCTTGCGCCGGGCTCGCAGATACTCCGGAATGACGAAGGCCGGATCCTGCACCTGCGTGCTGATCATTTCTGCGGCGATCATTGCCCAGGTATAACCCCATTTGGAATATCCGGATGCGATCCAGTAATGATCCTGAATCTGACCGATAAACGGCAGATGGCGGCGGGGTATCAGATCCTGCGCACTCCAGCAGGCCAGCGGCTGATGCACGCCCAGCGTTTTTGCGGTTTGTAACAGCGGTGCGTAAGGATCCTTGGGATAATGATGGATGCCGATGGCCGGACCCGCCAAGATTAAAGTCGGCTGATCCTCTTTGCGCGCAAACCGCAGTGAAAGCGCCTGACCGGGGTCGACGGTGTTGAGCATCAGACCGTCGAGGGCCGGATCGCAGCGAAAGGCCGCCGCCGCTTCGCGCTGGTAGTGAAACCGTGCGGCGTACAGCTGCAGCCGGTCAAAGGCCGGGAACTGCGTGGTGAGAATTAAATCCTTGAACCGCAGGCGGTAGCTGCCGTCGCTGATCAGGCAATGATCCTGAATCTCAACGACCGGCGATTCTTCGTAGAGCGTCACTTTGTCTTTTAACGCTTCCAATAAACCAGCCTGGAACAACCAGGGATCGAGCAGCGCCTGATCCGCCATGGCCAGCTGATCGGCCCAGGTCAGCGGCAGAGGAAAGCTTGGCGGATCGCCCAGCTGGGCTCCGAGAGCTGACAGAGCAGCTTTTTCCTGGTTCAGGATCGCCGCGCCTTCTTCGCTCTGCGCCGCTAAGACCGCGCTTGTCCGCTGCCAGCGGCACGCGATGTCCGCCGTGCGGATCAGCTGTTCGTAGTGATCGACGGCCGTGCGGTTGAGCTGGTATACGGACTGCGCGATGTCCGCGGGCAGCGTGTGATAAAACGCGCCGTGCAGCGCGCTGACTTTGCCCGTGTTGCGGGCGGAGTTATTTTCCAGAAACCGCCGTTTTTCAATCACGGTGACGCGCCGGCCGCTGTCTTTCAACATCCAGGCGCATAACAATCCGGTTAATCCGCCCCCGACGATCGCAATGTCAGTTTCCTGATCCTCATTGAGCTGCGGACACTCCCACAGCGGACGTTGTTTCTGCCAATATGATTTCTGCATCTCCGCTCACCTCGTCTTGTTCTATTCGTTCCTTAGTATGGACAGGCGGACTGAACTTCAAACAAAAAAACCGGTTCTTCTCAGAACACGGTTTCCAGGAAAGTTTTGATGATGTCGGTGCCGCCGATGAAGGTGCCCAGCGAGCTGAAGACGTTGGCGAGAATGACGACCAGCAGGATCCGGGTCACGCGGTTTTTCCACATGCCTTTAACGGAATTGACGTCTTCGGTCAGATTTTCAAAATCTTTGACCTTCGGCTTGCGTACCGAGGCTTCGACCAGACCGGCGAACCAGCCGGCGGCCAGCAGCGGATTGAGCGAGGTGATCGGCGCCGCCACAAACGCCGTGAGGATCGA
Organism: Holdemania filiformis; assembly: GCF_003459085.1. Lineage (NCBI taxonomy): Bacteria > Bacillati > Bacillota > Erysipelotrichia > Erysipelotrichales > Erysipelotrichaceae > Holdemania > Holdemania filiformis. The sequence continues at coordinate 114,190 of NZ_QRUP01000008.1, forward strand.
CAATGGATGACCGCCGGCCAGCAGCGTGCCGATGGCGGACAACGTGCCGTTCCATAAGATCCAGCTTTGGATTTGTTCCCAGCCGGCGCTGTGCGAGTTCAGAAAGGTGGCGCAGACCAGCGCGATGATCGCGATCGGAATGCCCCAGCCGATCACTTTGCCCCAGATCGATTTGGGGGGCAAGGAATCCAATTCGTTCAGATCGGCCAGCTTGCCGCTTTCAATCAAAGCGCTGACGCCCGGAACGTGCGCCGCCCCCAGCACGGCGACAACCTTCGGTCCTTTGGCCTGGGCAATTTTTGTGGCGAGATATTGATCGCGTTCGTGAATCAGGACATCGGCGACGACCGGGAAGCTGTCGCCGACTTCTTTTAACGCGCTTTCCAGCATATCGCTTTGCTTGAGCTGTTCCAGATCTGCTTCCGTGATGTCTTCGTCGTCAAACAGCGAAAAGAGAATGCTGGTGAGCAGCTTGCATTTCTGCCAGAAGCTGTGTTTGCGCCAGATACGGGAGAACGTCGTCTGGATGCGCCGGTCTGCCAGCACCAGTTCGGCATTCAGTTCCTTGGCACTCTGGATGCCCTGCATCATTTCCGCGCCGGCGCTGATGTCCATTTTTTTGGCAATTTTCTTCTGGTACGAGCTTAGAATAATATTAGCGAGCAGAAAACCTGTTTTTTTCTGCTTAATGACCTGCACGATATCGGTTTGTTCCCATTGACCCGGATGCATCAGCGACTGATAGCGATCCTCGTCCAATTCCACACAGATGCTGTCGGGTTGAATTTCCTCAAGCGATTCCTTGACCTGCTGGGCGCTGACCTTGGAAACGTGCGCCGTGCCGATCAAAGTGATTTCTTTGCCCTGCGTCTGTAGAGTTGTCCATTGTTTTTCCATCAAGCTAACCTCATTTCTTGTCTATTGTACCGCAACCTGTTTTGATTTTCCATCTTTTGAACTGCGGTTTCAGGATAAAAAGGGGTTCTGCGAGCATACTTCTGGATAGAAAGGAGCCGCTTTTATGAAACCCCAATCACGGATATTCGACATCCTTTTAGCATTTTGCTGGGTCATGATCGTCGTTACTGGTTCGCTGGCGTTAGGATCCTATTGGAGCCGCCGGCCGGTTTCTTCCCTCCAGCCTCAATCCAGCGCCGCGCCCGCCGCGCCGCTGCCGCCGGAACTGTCCCAAGCGCTGCCCAGCACCGAGCAGCTGATCAGCCAGCTGACGCAGATTGCCAAAGGTCAGTTTACGGCCAAAGGGACGCAGCCGCTGCAGCTGAACCTGTCGGAACAACAGCTGGGAGAGTTGTTGAAAACCGCGGCCGGCGACATGCTTTCTGATCCGCAGATCACACTGAAAAACGGCGATGAAGCTGCAATTGAAATGACGGTGAATGATCCCGAGGCACTCGTCAAGCTGTTTCCCAAGCTGAAGGAATACGGCACGCTCTTGACGCTGGCAAAGGGCTGCCGCGTGGCGGTGGAAGCAAGACTGGCGGGGCAGGATGATGAAATTACGATCGAGCTGCAGCGGATCACGCTGGCCGGCGTGGATCTGCCGACGTCTTTAGTAAAATCCACCAATACCGCAGTGAATAAAAACTTAAAAACCATTCTGGATAAAATGGACGGCCTGCAGATCAGCGTTCTGGAACTGAAGGATGAAGCGTTTCGCTTTGAAGGCACTGTTCCGCAGATGCTGCTGCTGCAGGGAAAACCATGAAGACACAGTTCCAATCAGGAGCTGTGTTTTTTTGCTTATCCTAAAATTTTAAATTCCGATTGAATATTTTGAATCCAGTCCGACTTGCGTCCGCAGAAATCCCGGCTCCGATTTGCGGCAAGCCTGAAAAACAGATGAAACAAGCCCGGCGGGTTTCAGGCAATTTCAGTTTTCAAGGCTTTTAGAACTGTGCTATAATAATTCAATGAAAGGAGGATTCACCAATGGTTAATTATTACACTACCATTCAGTCGATCCTGAACTACACGCGGATGTTTTTCGACATCCTGATCATGTGGCTGCTACTCTATTACACAATAAAAATCGTTCGGAACAACTCCCGGACAATTCAGATATTTAAAGGAATCGTCTTGATTCTTGTGATCAAAGCGGTCGCCAACATCTTTGGCCTGAACACCGTCGGCTGGATTGCCGACATGTTTGTGTCCTGGGGCTTTATCGCCGTCATTATTATTTTCCAGCCGGAAATCCGGTCGCTGCTGGAAAAGCTTGGAAAATCCAATGTTTTTTCACGTATTTCCACCCTTTCAGGAAACGAGAAGGAGCATCTGGTCGACGAGCTGGTCAAAGCGGTGATGATTCTGTCCAAGGATCAGACCGGGGCGTTGATCTCGCTGGAACAATCTCACTCCTTAAACGATTATGTCAAAACGGGAACGCCGATGAATTCGATGGTCACTGCCGAGCTGCTGACGTCGATTTTTGTGACGTCCACGCCGCTGCATGACGGCGCGGTCATCATCCAAGGCGACCGCCTGGCGTGCGCAAGCGCGTACTTCCCGCCGACCAATCAGGAACTGCCGTCACGGTACGGCGCGCGTCACCGCGCGGCGATCGGGATCAGTGAAATCACCGATTCCGTGACGATTGTCGTTTCTGAAGAAACCGGCAATATTTCAATTGCCGAGGGCGGACAGATCACGACGGTCTCCAAAAAGGAGCTGCGCGATTATCTGCTGCGCGTCGTCTGCAACGAAGAAACCGTGGTCCGCGAAAAGAACACGAAAACACAGAACCGGAAATCCTATTTTGTGATCGACGAACCGCAGCTGGTCGTTGAAAAAGAAATCGAAACGAAAAAGAATGAAAAAGGTCTGCTGAACAAGATCGCCGTTAAGAAACAGGACGGCGGAGAAAGTGCGGAAGCCGACAAAAAGAACGCGGAGCATAAGGGCAATCTGTTCTCCGGGATCTTCAATAAGAAAAAAGAGACGGAAGTCCTGGCTGACCGACTGAGTGAACTTGAAAAAGAAGAAGAAAACATCAAGCTGCCGAAAAAGAAGAAGAAAAAAGCGCCGTCTTCCTCCATGTTTGAGGAACCGGAAATTCTTGAGCAGCAGATCGCGGCTCAGGAAGCGGAAAAGAAGGCGCAGGCTGAAGCCGAAGCGGCACCGGAAGAACCGGTACAGGCGGCAGTGATCGAAGTGCTCGAAATTAAGACTGCGCAGAGCGAAGACGAAGCCAAGGCTAAGAAAAAGCCGGCGCGGACCAGAAAACCGAAGGATTCGGAAGAATCTTCAGAAACCAAAGCAAAGCGTTCCCGAAAGAAAACTGAGGAGAAACCGGCTGAAGACAAAGAAGCTCCGATAGCAGAAACCTCAGAAAAGGCCGGAAAAGAAAATGCGGAGTCCCCGGTAAAAGCCGGCGCAGCCGCGGACATCACTGCTGAAAATCAAGATCATTCCCCGATTGATGATGTCAAGCTGGAATTCAGCGCTTCCGAGGAAGTGAACGACCACTCCCTGGAAGAAGCGGTGAACTCCGCCGATCAGGAAGGAAGTGACAAACATGAAGAATAACGATCCGAGACAGAATCCGATGAAGGATTCCGAATCCAAGCTGGAGCTGGCGAACAAAATCGCCCGCCAAAGCAAAAAAGTCGTCAAGACCTATGCGACGATTGAAGACGGACTGTTTAAAGGTGTGCGTTGGTTAAGTTCCTGGATCGACCGGATTCTATTTAATCCGCGGTATGGGAAAATCGTTTCACTGGCGCTGGCCGTGTTGTTATATCTGACGGTTAATTTCACCAACACCAGTTTATCCAACAATATTCAGAGCGTATTTGAATTGCCGTCCGTCCCGGTGACGATCAATTACAATTCCGATATGTTTGAGATTTCCGGCCTGCCGGGCGAGGTCGCGGCTTACGTCATGGGCGAAATGTCCGATGTTCAGCTGGTCCGGACGCAGAAAAGCTACAGCGTCGTGGCGGATCTTTCCGGTCTGACTGAAGGCACCTATCAGGTAAAGCTGCAGCCGAAGGATTTCTCCGAACGGGTCAATGTCAAGCTGGAGCCATCAACCGCGATGGTGACGATCAAAAAGAAAGTCACAACGCAGTTTGATTTGAGCTACGACTTTATTAATACCGATAAGCTTGACAATATTTACATTCTGGGCGAACCGCAGTTTGAAGCGACGAAGGTCAATGTCCGTGCCGCTTCCGATACGCTTGACAGCATCGCGTTTGTCAAGGCGCTGATCGACGTTTCCGGCAAGACCGCCGACTTTGAACAGGACGCAGTACTGGTCGCTTATGATCAAACCGGAACCCCGGTCAAAGCCGATATCATTCCAAGCACGGTCAAGGTCAATGTCAAAGTGACCTCGCCAAGCAAGGATGTGCCGGTCGCTGTGGAATTGCAGGGCGAGATGCCGGAGGGCAAGGCGATTGAGGAAATTATCTTTGATCACTCATCCGTCAAGATCTACGCGCAGCAGTCCGTGCTGGACAAGCTCGATAAGGTTTCCGTTCAGCTCGACGCCACGAAGCTGACTTCCGATACGAAGATGTATCAAACGATTACCTTGCCGACCGGTGTCCGGCAGATCAATCCGGCCCGCGTGAACATGGATATCAAGCTGGGCGACGCCGTATCGAAGACGATTGACAACGTCGCAATTAATGCGATCAACAACACGAACCGCTATAACGTGCAGACCAAGGATGACCAGATTGCGGTCAGCGTTACCGTATATGGAACACAGGCGAATGTGGATAAAATCACCGCCGGCGACATTTATGTATACTTTGATATGAAGGATCTGCAGCCGGGCGAACAGGAAGTGACCTTGCAGGTAAATCAGGATGCGGGGACTTATGTGAAGTACACGCTCCAGCAGGCATCCTTAACCGTCAACGTCACGGATCCAAGTAATTCCGCGGCAACTGATGACAATGACAGCGATGGAGGGACGAATTAATGGGACGTTATTTTGGAACTGACGGCATTCGCGGCAAGGCGAATGAAACGTTGGATGTACAGCGGGCTTTTCAGGTCGGACGGTATCTGGGGTATTACTTTTCCAGACAGGGAAAAGGCCGGATTCTGGTCGGCAAGGATACGCGGCTGTCTTCCGGTATGTTTGAAAACGCGATTGCCGCAGGGGCTTCGGCCAGCGGCGCCGATGTCTATTTATTAGGCTATTGCCCGACGCCGAGCGTGGCGTATCTGGTCAAGCGCGAACAGTTCAGCTGCGGTGTGATGATCTCCGCCAGCCACAATCCTTACTATGACAACGGGATCAAAGTTTTCTCCCAGGCGGGGATTAAGCTGTCCGCCGAGATTGAAGCGCTGGTGGAAGACTATATCGACGGGCTGTCGGAAATTCCGCTGGTCAGCGGCGAGAAGATCGGTCAGGTCATCCGGTATGACGAAGGTCTGGAACATTATCTGGACTGGCTGGAATCGTTGTTTGATTTCCGGCTTGAACAGTTTCATCTGGCATTGGATCTGGCCAACGGTTCCGCGACGACAACCGCGGAAAAGCTGCTGCGCCGGATGGGTGCGCACTGCACGGTCATTCACAGCGAACCCAATGGGATCAATATCAATACAAAATGCGGCTCTACGCATCCGGAATCACTGCAGGAGCTGATGAAAAGCGGGATCTTCGATCTGGGGCTGGCGTTTGACGGCGATGCGGACCGGTTGATCGCTGTGGATCCGCAAGGCAACCTGATCAACGGGGATTACGTTCTGTATATCTGCGGCAAATATCTGAAAGAAAACGGACTGCTTCACGGCAATACGGTTGTCAGCACGGTCATGGCGAACCTTGGATTCTTCAAGGCGATGGAGCAGTTGGACATCGCGACGGAATCGACGCAGGTTGGTGATAAATACGTTTATGAATGTATGGTGAAAAATGATTACATGCTAGGCGGCGAACAGTCGGGGCACATCATTTTTAAGGAACACGCGACAACCGGCGACGGTTTATTGACTGCGCTGAAGCTGTTGGAAGTCATGCATAAAACCGGGAAGGGAATCCTAGCCTTGGAGGAAGGCCTGAAAATTTATCCGCAGCTTTTAATCAACGTTCCAGTGAAAGATAAAGAAGCGGCGATGCAGGCGGATCCGATCGTCAAGGAAGTGGCGACGATCAATGAAGAACTGCACGGCAACGGCCGGATTCTCGTCCGTCCTTCCGGAACAGAACCATTAGTGCGCGTAATGGTCGAAGCGGAGAGCGACGAGCTGTGTCATCATTATGTCTACCGCGTCGTTGATCTGATTGAAAAGTCAGGGTTGTAACAAAGATTAAGGAAAGTTGAAGGGGAGGCAGAATCGGAACCTCCCTTTTTGAATCCGAACCTACTGCGATCCGTGAGCCAAGCCGTGCGGTCAAGTTCAGATAAATATAGCTTTTTAAGTATGGAAACGCTACAATGAATAAAGATAAAACAGCGGAGAAATTCGCGAATCCATGAAGAAAGAAGGAATTTAAAATGAAAGAAAATCGATATGATGATCAGGAATTTTTTGAAAAATACAGTCACATGAGCCGGTCTGAAAAAGGACTGGCAGGCGCAGGAGAATGGCCGGTACTTCAAGCGATGCTGCCGGATTTCACTCAGAAGCAGGTTTTAGATCTGGGTTGCGGATATGGCTGGCATTGCCGCTATGCAATGGAAAGGGGGGCAGCTTCGGTGCTGGGCATCGATCTGTCGGAGAAAATGCTGGATCAGGCCCAAAAAATCAATCAGCCGGCCGGTGTGGAATATTTGCGATGCGCACTGGAGGATTATGCCTATCCGGCAGAAACCTACGATATTGTGATCAGCTCGCTGACGCTGCATTACATTGAGGATCTGTCGGCTTTGTTCAGGAAAGTTGCGCAGACGCTGCGGACGGACGGAGAATTTATCTTTTCGATGGAGCATCCGATCTTTACCGCGGAAGGCAGCCAGCAGTGGCTTGATCAGACTTCTGCTGGTAATCCGGTATGGCCGGTTACCCGGTATTTCCTGGACGGCCGCCGGGATTCGATTTTTTTGGGCGCGCCGGTCGTGAAATACCATCATTCGCTGACAACGATCGTGCAGGCTTTGTTAAGCACTGGTTTTGAATTAGAGGATATCCAGGAACCGCAGCCAACGGCGGAGCTGATCCGGGAGGTTCCGCAAATGGAGGAAGAATTGCATCGTCCGATGATGATTATTTTCAAAGCGAAGAAACGGTAACGGCCGACTTCGTTTTCTTTTTACCTTTTTTATCCCGATCCCGGTTCGGGGTTTCATGGATTTCCCAGGCTAAATTTGATACAATGGAAACACGGGGTGAGATGCAAGTGAAGAAAGTAATAGCGATTGTAGAAGATGAAAAAGATCTCAATGAACTGGTTAAGCGATATCTTGAGAAGGAAGGCTATGAAGTCCGGTCTTACCTGACCTATGAGGAGGCTTCCGCCCATACCTCGGATGACGATGTTCATTGTTGGATCCTGGATATTATGCTCGATGATAAAAGCGGTTTTGATCTGATTGAAGAAATCCGGATGCAGTCTCCGGAAGTGCCGGTTGTTTTCATGTCGGCGCGCGATAAAGAGTTTGACCGGATTATCGGTCTGGAAAAAGGCAGCGACGATTACATCACCAAGCCGTTTTCGCCGAAGGAGTTGGTGCTGCGCATTAACAACATCATGAAGCGGACGTATAAAGAAGACGCCAACCGGATTGTGGTCGACGGGTATGAAATCGACGAAGCGCAGCGGCTGGTGTTTGAAAAAGGCCGCGAGCTGGATTTGACGACCAAGGAATTTGATCTGTTGATGCTGTTTGTGAAAAATAAAGGCACCGCCTTTTTGCGGGAACAGATTCTTGAACAGGTGTGGGATGTGAATTATTTTGGCTCCGACCGGGTCGTGGACGACACGCTGCGGCGGCTGCGCAAAAAGATGCCGAATCTGAGTATCCATACGATCTATGGCTTCGGCTACCGGCTCGGGTAAATGAAGCGCCTGCGTATTTGGCTCAAGGAGCTGTCGCTGTCCCAGCAGCTGCTGACGCTGATCTTCCTGGTCGTCACGGTCTTCACCGTCTTCTTTTTCGTCTATCTGTCGGAAAGTGTGAATGAATTTGTTGAAAAACAGATGTACAGCATGCTGCACCGCGCTCAGAACAATATTGCGTTCAATTATTCGATGGATATGGACATCGAAGAAATCGCTGAAAATACCGATCCCAGCATCATCCATTTATTTTATGACAAGGAAACCCGCCAATTCTCCAAAATCGGCACGACGACGCTGGATCCGCAGCTGACCTCACATCTTTTGAAAGAAGCTGATGGTTTGGCGCAGGAGGTTGCGGACCGTGCGTATGTGCAGGACCGCAAGACGTATTTTTATTCACTGGCCCGGCTGGACTCCCATACGATCTTAATCTCGCTGATGAGCGACAGCTACCGCAGTGATTTTAAAAACATGCTGCTCAACAGTGTGATTAATCTGAATGTGCTCGTCGTGTCGCTGCTGTTTGTCTGTCTGATGCTGTGGATCAGCTCTTTGATTCATCCGCTGAATCAGATCCGTAATTACATCGAAAAGGTCAGCCGCGGCGAGGAGGCCGAGCTGCATATCGAACGCCGCGATGAGATCGGCCAGGTAGCCCAGGCGTTAGTTGCGATGAAGGAAGAGCTGGACAAACAGGAGAAAATCAAGGAAGAAATGATCCAGAATATATCGCATGATCTGAAAACACCGATTGCGACAATTAAGTCATACGGGGAAAGCATCAAAGACGGAATTTATCCGTATGAGACGCTGGAAAAAAGCGTTGACGTTATCATCGAGCATGCCGATCGTCTGGAAAAGAAGGTTTACAGTCTGATTATGCTGAACAAGCTGGGCTATCTGACTGACGACGGCATGGCCGGGGATACGCTGGACATGAGCGCGGTCATCAACAAAGCGATTCTTTCCTTAAAGGTTATCCGGCCGGAACTGGAAATATCAACACAGCTGGAAAAGATTTATTTCCATGGGGAGGAAGATCCGTGGCGGGTTGTCGTTGAGAATCTGCTGGATAATTCCATCCGCTATGCGACCCATGAGATTGTCATAACCTTGAATGAAAAAGAACTGACAGTGGCCAACGACGGTCCGTTAATGAGTGAGGAACGATTAAATAAACTGTTTAAACCCTATGAAAAAGGAACCGATGGTAAATTCGGCCTTGGCTTGTCGATCGTCTACCGCGTCTGTACGACCTATGGATATCGGGCGGAAGCGGAGAATCTCAACAATGGTGTTATCTTTAGGATTTCCCGCCCAGGTGGTCTGAAACGTGAAAAACCGCGGAAGCTGGAAGGGAAACTTAAGGGAAAAAAGGAGAAAATCCGGGAGGATAAGAATGAAAATTCAAACAGTTAAGCTCAACATCAATCCCCGCCAGCCAATCCGGGCAGCAGGCTTTGCGCAGCAGGTCGAACCTTTGGAGACCGTCCGCGATTCGCTGTACGCGCGGGTTCTCGTTTTAGAACAAAACGGCTGCCGCTATGTACATGCCGCGCTGGACTCGCTGCAGGCCCCGATCGCATTAGTGAATGAGGTTCGTGAACGTCTTGAACAAGCCTGGGGATTCCCGACACGGGTGATCATCAGCGGGACGCACACCCATTTTGCGCCGGATATGCGTGTGGAAAGCTATCGCAATCAGGTTCGCGATCAGTTGTGCGAAGCCTTGATTCCCTTGACGCTGCGGGAAGCGGAGCTGACGTGCAGCTATGTGAGGGAGCCATTTACCCAGATCGGTCAGAGCCGCATCAGTCACTGGACGACTGATCAGATCTTTGCGCATGCGCTGTGCTTCTATGAAAATGACAAACGGATCGCGTCACTGTTGATTTATAACTGCCATCCGACTTCATTGAACGGGGACACGCCGTTTTTCACCTCAGAATATCCTGGTTATGCAATGCGCCAGCTGGACGCGAAGTATCCGGGCGAGTTCTTTTCCTTCCTGCAATCCGCGGCTGGCGATGTCAGCACCCGGTTTACCCGGAAGGAACAAACCACAGCTCAGATGGAACACTTCGGCGCGGTCATGGCGGAAGAATTTGAACGATTGCTAGCCCACCCCGCTGAGAAATACCCGGTGGATCTGGGCTATGCCGAACGCGCCGTCGCGCTGAAGCATGAACTGAAAGATCCGGCAGATCTGGTAATTCCGGATTATTACAGCGAGCGGGAGCGGATTACGCTGCAATATGGCATTGAGCGCAGCCGTGAGAACCTGGCGCATCCCGAGAAACTGCGTCATCAGACAACGTTCACAGCGTTGAAGATCGGCCCGTTCCGTTTGATTTTCAGTGAATTCGAGCTGTTCAGCGAGTACAATACCGCGACGATTCCGGGTCAGAGCGCTCTGATCTGTTATTCTCAAGGCTATAGCCATTATGTGGCAGGACCGTCATTTGACGGCATGACCTATGAATCGCTGCAGGATACGCTGAGCGCAGATACCCGCCGGGAATTCCTGAATGTGATTCGCTCCTTGTCACAGGATTGATCAGCGGGCTTCACGATTAAAAATCAGAATCTCATCAGGAAAAGAATAAAAATTCAATTCTAAGAATTTGAGAGTTCGAGTTGGATTGACAGCCGCGATGTGTACCGAGGATAGCGCTGTCAAAAACGGCGGTTAAAGATTAAAAAGAGCGTCCCTTCCTTGCGAACGGGCGCTTTTATCGTTTTTTTGTTGGAAATGATAATGAAAGATTAACTGCAGATCAATTCGTGTCGTGTCAGGAGAGGATCAGGAAATATCCGGGTTCTGAAACAGCGGGAACAAATCGTGGTATAATAAGACAGTTTAAAGGAGATAACGGTCATGCGTGAGAAGGGGAAATGGTTAGGCAAGCTCATTCAATTTGAAATTCTGTACCGGGTTTGTTTATATTTGTTCGTGAATCCCTTGCTGAGCCAGCTGCTGCGGTTGTATCTTAACCGGGCCCGGTCTGGGATGACATTTAATTCAGATATCGTCATGCGGTTCTTATCGCTGCCGGGGATTTTTCTGGCGCTGTTTTACATGCTGGCGGGAACCGGTTTGATCGTATTTGAGTTCAGCGTGATTCTGCATTTGATCGATAAAGGCCAGCGCGGCGAACCGCTGTCGATCCGCGAAGCTTGCCGTCAGGCGTTATTCTCGTTAAAAGGCATTCGCAATCTTCAGCTGCCGTTCTGTACGCTGTATTTCGCGCTGTTTCTCCCGGCGGCGCATCTGGTGTATATCAACGCGCTGATTCCACGGCTGCGGGTACCGGAATTTGTGATCGGCGAGCTTCGGCTGACTGTATCGGGCAGACTGTTGATCAGCGCTTTCTGGCTGGGGTTGTACGGTCTGGCGATCTTTCTCCTGTTTGTGCCGCTTTTAATGATTTTCCGCCGAATGAAGCTGAGTCAGGCGATAAAGCAGAATCTTCGATTATGGAAACAGCTGAGCGTTAAAGAACAAGGCCGGCTGGCGCTGGGCTGCGGATTCTGGTTTCTGGCAGAATTTCTGGTCGTCGATTTTCTGCCCAAGGCGCTTCTGATCAATTCCGATTTCAACCGCTACTTTTTAAAGAATTTAATCCTCTCGCCGACGTTCCGGCATTATTTAATGCAATCGCTGCTGATTCAGCTGGCGTTTTTCCTGATGAGTCTGGGCTTTCTGTATTTTCTGGTCCGGCTGATCCGGACTCATGGCGTCGTAATGATGGAAGAGGAACCGGAGAGTGAGGAAGCAGAAAGACTGAACGAAGCCGTATCGCGGGTACGCGGAGCGACGGCGGCCGGTGTGCGGAAGATTCAATCCTGGGAAGGGCTGCACCGGTGGATCAGCCGTCATCCATGGATCAGCGGATTGACGCTGATCATTCTGCTCTGTTTTGGAATCTCTGAAATTTTCCCGGATTTTATAACGCTGCTGCTGCCGGTGATTCTGATCGTCAGCGCACTGTATTTTCTGGGCGCGATCGTGACGAAGCTGCGGCCTCAGACTTCCGGAAAATTAAACTGGGTCTATGTTCGCCTTCATGGCTGGCTGAGCGGCCGGCGCGTCTATCAGCGGCATCCATGGATGGTGCGCGTGTTGTTAACCTTGATGGTCATGTATTGCGCGGATCTTTACCTGCGTCCCTTGTCCCGCGAACATCAGCCCTGGGCGATCGGTCACCGGGGATCGGCCTACGCAGTTGAAAATACAATTGAAGCTGTACGCCAGGCGGCTATCGCGCATGCCGATTATGCGGAGATTGACGTTCAGCTCAGCGCGGACGGCATTCCCATGGTCTATCACGATCCGACGCTGACGCGATTGACCGGCGTTAATAAAAAAGTGGAGGATCTGACCGCGGAGCAGCTGCAGTCGCTGACCCTGAGTTCAGAAGGACAGTATGTAAAGGGGAAAATTCCGACGCTGAAGCAGCTGATCCAGACAATGAAAACCTGGGAAGGGGAAACCGGTCTGTTGATTGAATTAAAGCTGGTTAACGGCAATCAGACAGAGCTGGCTGAGAAGGTGATCGAGGTTGTGGAAAGCGAAGACTTCGCCGCCCGTTCGATTTTCATGTCGCTGGATTATGAGGCGGTGCAGATCCTGCAGCGTCAGCGGCCCCAATGGTGGATCGGTTACTGCGTTTACGGAACTGCCGGAGAAATGGATTACCGGATCTGGAATTGGAATATTGATTTCCTGGCAGTGGAGGAAAGTCAGATTTCCGTCAGCTTTCTGGAACAAGCCGGCCGTGCCTGGATGCCGGTTTATGTTTGGACGGTCGATGATTACAATAAAATGAGCAACTATCTTGATATGGGCGTCAGCGGTTTGATTACCAATTACCCGGATCTGGCCCGGGAAGAAATCGACGATTACAGGCAGCGTTATCCGCAATACTATCAATACCAGGGTAAGGGATATCCAATCTACGAATGGGAAACGGAATAACCGTCAAGTCCTCATCAACGAAAAAATATTGGAGGAAGAAGTTCATTTGAGAACGGATCAGATTGACGGGTAAAGATTGGTGAAGATAAACAAATCAACAGGAATAGGGTCATTAAAATCTCCTGTTGGAAAAAGAAAAGCAAAATAAAAGACAGCGCAATCAGAGATCGAACCGGGCTGAAATCGAATTAACCGGGATCGCGGAGGCAGCTGTCTTTATTTTATTGATTTAGATGAGCGAAAATTAAGTTTAGGACAAATCACTTGCGGCGGCTTGCGCGAAAGACCAATTAAGCGCCGAAGACGATAAAGCGGATCAAGTCAACCAAGGCGTGCGCACCGATGGCGGCGCTGAGATTGACCTTCCATTGCAGCAGCGCAAACGGCAGACCGAAAGCAACGGACATGACGATCAGGCTGCCAATCTCGATAGTGCCAGAGAAATGAATCAGAACATGCGGCAGAATCATGATCAAAAGGCAAAGCGCCGTCTGCGCGGGGTTCGGTTTAATCTTGCCCATTACTTCGATGCATAAGGCATAAAGCAGGGTGCGGAACAGAATTTCTTCAAATAACCCTGCCCGCAGCGCATCAAACAGGAATTTCAGTTGGAAGGAGGGCGCAATTGTCAATTGGCTCGATCCCAGCCAGAGATTGAAGACTCCTAAGCAACTCCCGGCGGCGAGGATCCAGCCCATAGTTTTCCAGAGCTCGTTTTTCTTTCCGGGATGATAAAGGACAATCGGTTGGGGTATATCCCGCATCCGGGCTGCCGAAGCCACATATCCAGGTAGTACGAAAAATCCCATCAAAGGATGTGAAATTATGGCGATACTCGCAAAGACGAGACCCAGAATACAATCCTGACGACAGATTTGATTACGATAGCGAAATAGAAAATACCCGCAAAGTGCGGCGAATAAAACAAACCACAGGACCATCAGATTCAGGATCACGGTTAAAAATCCAAGACCGATTAAGCAGAAGGCCAACAGCGCCAGACGCGCGGTCGGGGAGTTCGATTTTGACATAGCATGAGGCTCCTCTCTGATTGGGTAAAACAATTTTGATCGAAACGATGACCGGGTTGCGGCAAGGCTTTCAAGGCTGTGAAACAAATGACTTGACCCGTTACGATCAGGATATGGAAAAGGCGTCAATTCTGACGCCCTGTTCCGTTATTCCTTGTTTTCGATCGGTTTGACGACTTCCGCCAGCGAAGCCAGCGTGCCGGTGATATCCTGCAGATTGCTAGGGATGATCAGCTTGGTCGCTTTGCCATCCGCCATCTTCTGCAGCGCTTCATAACCCTTCAAGGTTAAGAATTCCAGGCTTGGATCCGAATTCTTGATCATTTCAATACCTTTAGCCTGTGCGGCATACAGCCGTTCAGTAGCCTGAGCCTGGCCTTCTGCTTCCGCGATCATTGCTTCCTTCTTCGCCGTGGCACGCAGAATCATGGATTCCTTTTCGCCTTCCGCGGTCAGGATTGCCGATTTCTTTTCACCTTCGGCACGCAGGATCGCTTCACGACGTTCACGTTCAGCCCGCATCTGTTTCTCCATTGATTCCTGGATATCGCGCGGCGGGATGATGTTCTTGACTTCAACACGGCCGACCTTGACGCCCCATGGATCTGTCGCTTCGTCCAAAATCGCGCGCATCTTCGTATTGATGATATCGCGGGAAGTCAGCGTTTCATCCAGTTCCAGCTCGCCGATGATGTTTCGCAGCGTCGTCGCGGTCAGATTTTCCAACGCGCTGATCGGCCGCTCAACGCCATAAGTATACAGCTTCGGATCTGTGATCTGAAAGTAGACGACCGTATCGATCTGCATCGTAACGTTATCCTTGGTGATGACTGGCTGCGGATCAAAATCCTTAACGATTTCTTTTAACGAAACCTTGTTAGCCACGCGGTCGATAAACGGAACCATGAAATGCGGACCGGTATGCCATGTGCTGTGATAAGCCCCCAAACGCTCGACCACGTAAGCTTTCGCCTGCGGTACGATCCGAACGCAGTAACAGATCACCGCGATCACGATCAGAAAGACAACCAGGAAGATTAATATTTGTAAGAACCCATTCATAATTTATTTCCTTTCTTGACTGAAACTTCAGTCTTCTATTTTTTTCACGAGGAGTTTCGCGCCCTCGATCGCAACGATTTCCACTAGCGAACCTTCACCAATCGGATGCCCGTCGGCGCTGATCGCGTTCCAGACCACACCGTTCACCTTGAGTTCACCCCAGGTTTCCCCGGTAATGTCTTTCAGAAGCTGGACATGACGGCCGATCACCCGGTCGGCATTCGTCGCTACCACGTTGCCTCGCAAATACTGGGAAGCCATCGGCCGGATTGCCGCCAGACAAATTAACGACGCCGCAAAGAAGATGACGACCTGCCAGATAAAGGCCAGATTTAACGCCAGCGCGCCCAGGGCAAACAACGCTCCGACGCAGAACCAGATACTGACAAGGCTGGTTGCCGTCGCCAGTTCAACGACCAGCGCCCCCAAGAATACCAGAATCCATAAACCGAAATACATTTTTCCTCACCTCCTTATACGGGATTGTTCAGATCAATAATCAGCATTTTTTCGCGTTCATCAAACTGCGCGGGAACTTTAATCCCGTTGCATTCGATGCCTGTCAGCTGGGCGATTTCCTCAATCAGCGCTTTGTTGCTGATGCGGGCATATCCCTTTCCCATGGATACTTTATGCAGCTGCTCCAGCGGGATGAGTTTTAAATCTACCTCTCGCTTGGTCACGGGGCGGATCGCAACTTTCCGTTCTTCCCGGTCGAGCCCGATACAGCACCATCGAATATCTTCAAAATAGGCAGCCGCTACGTTGTTTAACGTGAAATTGTTCGGATACAAGGTCACTAACATCGTGTAGGCGTTGCCCTTAACCCACTCAAACATGACTTCGATCTCCTTTCTATACCATGTCTTTATTATACGCTGAATCCTCAAAATCTTCAATATCTTATTTTGCTTATTCTGAATATTATTTTTGTACTTTCCAAGCTTGTGAAGATTGCATATAATAAAGTAGAAACAATGGAGGATTTTTATGCCGCAAATTAAAATTAACGGACTGAATATTGAAGTTGCGACGGAAGGTCAGGGCCGCGATGTAGTGCTGTTGCACGGCTGGCGGCAGCGGATGATCATGATGGAACCCATCTACAATCATCTTAAAGCCCATTTCCGGGTTTTTAATTTCGATTTTCCCGGTTTTGGCAAAAGCGACGAACCGCCGGTTGCCTGGGGTGTCCCGGAATATCGGGAGTTTCTCGAAGCGTTTTGCCAGACCTTTGATATCCACGATCCGATTCTGATCGGTCATTCCTTCGGCTGCCGGGTGGCCGTTCACTACGCGGTGAAGAACCCCGTGCATAAGATGGTGCTGACCGGCGCGGCGGGAATCCGGCCGAAGCAAACCTGGCAGGCCAAGCTCAAAATCGCAGGCTACAAAGCGGCGAAAAAAGCGATCACGCTGGTCGGCAGCGAAGCAATGCTGGAAGACTTCAAACGTAAATCCGGTTCCGACGATTATCGAAACGCAACCGGCATTATGCGCGAAACCTTTGTTAAAGTTGTCAACGACGATGTCAGCGGGATGTTGGAAGACGTTACGGTTCCGGTCTTGTTGGTCTGGGGCGAAAACGACGAAGCAGCGCCTTTATGGATGGGGAAACAGATGGAAGCGAAGATGAAGAATGCCGGACTGGCAATTTTTGAAGGGGACGATCATTTCGCGTATTTCAACCAGAGCGCCCGGTTTAACCGGTGTCTGGATGTCTTTTTAAAGGAAGACTGGGAGGAATGACATGGAGTTTTTAAGACAGATTCAAGATTTTTTAGAGAAAGTGCTGTTTTCAGCACTGCTTTTGTGTATGATGGTGATTCCCTGGAAGCATGCTTTGCACATGTTCCAGCAGAACCGGTATGAGCCGGGGCGGTATATTCAGTGGGGAAAAGATCAGCTGAAAGTGTGGAAGCACTGGCTGTTTCCTGTGTTGATTCTCGTTCTGGCGCTCGGCTGCATCGTGATTCCGGATTACCGGCTGGGGAAGATCGCGACGGTGTGGCTGGCGGTGTTTGTCGGCGGGGTTACTTTATATCGGGAAAAGAAGAAAAACTATATCAAACCGCTGGCGGTGACTGCGCGGGTTAAAAGGCAGATCGCCGTCATGCTTGTGCTGAACTGCCTGTGGCTGATCCCGGCGGTCATGTTGACGGATTATCCGTTATGGGCGTTGTGGGTTGTCGCGGCGTGCTGGATCAACTGGCTTTTGATCTTTCCCATGGCCTGGATTACCAGTCCGTTTGAGAAGTTGATCAAAAAACACTATATGAAGTTGGCAAAGGAAATTTTGAAGAGTCATGACCGGTTGATTAAAATCGGGATTACGGGCAGCTACGGCAAGACCTCTTCAAAAAATATTCTTCAGCAGATTCTTTCTGAGAAGTTCTATTCGCTGCCGACGCCGGCGTCATTCAATACGCCGATGGGAATTACGATCACTATCCGCGAACAGTTGAAACCGACACACGAGGTGTTCATCTGTGAGATGGGGGCGGATCATGTCGGCGATATCGAGCAGCTGATGGATTTTGTGCAGCCGCAGATCGGCTTAGTAACCTCGATCGGTCCGCAGCATCTGAATACGTTTGGTTCTCAGGAAAATATCGTTACGGAAAAAATGAAGATGATCGAGAAGCTGCCGGTCACGGGCTTTGGTGTATTGAATAAGGATAATGAGCTGATCCGGAATTACTATATCAAGAATAAGTGTCCGATCGCCTGGTATGGCATCGAACAGGAAGACGTGGATTACCGGGCTGTGAATATCAGCTTTGGCCCGCAGGGATCCTCGTTTGATATCCATACGCGCGAGGGTGCGGATATTCCGTTTAAAACGCGTTTATTGGGTGAACACAACATTGCGAATATTCTGGCGGCTGTGGCAGTTGGCCGGCATCTGGGTGTCAGTTGGGAACAGCTGCAGAGTGCAGTGGCGCAGGTACGGT
This sequence comes from Holdemania filiformis, assembly GCF_003459085.1. Classification (NCBI taxonomy): domain Bacteria; kingdom Bacillati; phylum Bacillota; class Erysipelotrichia; order Erysipelotrichales; family Erysipelotrichaceae; genus Holdemania; species Holdemania filiformis. The sequence goes on from NZ_QRUP01000008.1 coordinate 132,202, forward strand.
ATGTCGAGCATCGGCTGGAAGTGAAGAAGATTAATGGTTATACGTTTATTGACGACGCGTTTAATTCGAATCCGGTGGGCTCCGCGATGTCTTTGCAGGTGTTGAAGACAATGCCGGGCACCCGGTTTATCGTCACACCGGGGATGATCGATCTGGGTCCGCGTCAGCATGAGATCAATAAGCAGTTCGGCATGAAAATGAAGGATTGCGCGGATGAGGTCATTCTGGTGGGCAAGCGGCAGACGGAACCGATTGTCGAGGGATTACAAGCTTGTGGATTTGATATGGCGCACGTGCATATCGTTGCGACAGTGAAGGAAGCGTTTGGTCTTGTTTATCAAAAGGCCGCCTACACGGATACCATTTTATTGGAGAATGATTTGCCGGATGCGTTTAATCAATAAGGAGCTTAAATCAATGAAGTGGACTTTAATCGCAACGTGGAAAATGGCGGCGGAAGGCATGCGGCTGGCGGAAGCGAATTTGCGGAAATCAGGCTCGGCCGATCAGGCGCTGGAGACGGTGATCACCGCAGTCGAAAAGGATCCGCGGTTTCATTCCGTCGGTTATTCGGGACTGCCGAATCAGGTGGGCGTCGTACAATTGGACGGTGGTTATATGAACGGTGATACGTTATCCATCGGAGCGGTCGGCTGTGTTGAAAAGGTAGCGTCGGCGTTTAAACTGGCACGGCATTGTGCGGATCAGCAGTTTAATAATTTTCTGGTTGGCGAGGGTGCAGCACAGTTTGCGGTTCAGTCAGGCATGGAAATGATGGAATTATTAACTCTGGAAGCGCAGATGATTTATGAGCAGCGCCGGGCGGAGCCGAAACCGTTATCCAGTTATAAAGGGCATGATACGGTTGGGGTTTGTTGTCTGGATGGACAGGGAACGTTGGCGGCCGGAACATCGACTTCGGGACTGTTCATGAAGAAGCCGGGGCGCGTGGGCGATTCGCCGGTCTGCGGGAGTGGTTTCTATGCGGACAGCGAGATCGGGGCTGCGGCCGCTACGGGCGTGGGCGAAGAAATCATGAAAGGGTGTCTGAGCTATGAGGCGGTACGCCGACTGCAGCAGGGACAGGATCCCCAGAGAGCGGCTTCATCGCTCGTTGCAGAATTCACGCGGAAGTTAATTCGGAAACGGGGCCGGGCTGAAGCGATTTCCTTAATTTGCGTCGATAAGGAAGGGCGCTGGGGTGTTGGCACGAATATCAAGTTTGCTTTCGTGGTCAGTGATCAGGATCATCCGGCCCGGGTTTATGTTGCGGAGCCGGATCAGGATGGTTGTACGATCCGAGCTTGGAATGATACAGATCAGGATGTAGATTAGAGTAAAATGAAAAAAGCCTGTTTTCTCAGCTTAAGGCGGGAGAGAACAGGTTTTTTAGTGTGTGAGTATAAGGTTAGTATGAGCGGATGGGGCAGCGGGTATATAGGTCTTAGATTTCAATCAACATACCGCGCGAGCGGTATGACGAAGTTTGATGAAAATCTAATCGAAATGCGACGTATTTCAACCCACATACCGCTCGTGCGGTATGACGATCGTGTAAGAGAAATGAAATTAACTCAAACCATTTCAACCCACATATCGCTCGCGCGGTATGACCAGATGGTATTGATAAACTGATGGCTGACCATATTTCAACCCACATACCGCTCGCGCGGTATGACGAGGCGCTGTCTCGCTGGCTGCCTCCTCAATGGCGAATTTCAACCCACATACCGCTCGCGCGGTATGACAAAGATCGGCGGCGCATTCGACCGCCTGAAAGCATTTCAACCCACATACCGCTCGCGCGGTATGACGATGCCGGAGCTGTAAACATACGATGATGATTGTATTTCAACCCACATACCGCTCGCGCGGTATGACAAAGATCGGCGGCGCATTCGACCGCCTGAAAGCATTTCAACCCACATACCGTTCGCGCGGTATGACCTAATTCCAGTTAAAGCCAGCCCACTGTCAACAATTTCAACCCACATACCGCTCGCGCGGTATGACAGACGCACCACCGGATGGTATATGCTTATTACCAGCAATTTCAACCCACATACCGCTCGCGCGGTATGACACCTCTTAGGATGTCGTTGATTTCACGCGACTGAATTTCAACCCACATACCGCTCGCGCGGTATGACGCAGGTAATCAGCCGTAATATTAACGGCGGATTCAATTTCAACCCACATACCGCTCGCGCGGTATGACGAAATCGAAAAATTAAAATTCGCACTCAACAAGATTTCAACCCACATACCGCTCGCGCGGTATGACTATCTAAATCTCCCAACAATGGTTCAACGCTTATATTTCAACCCACATACCGCTCGCGCGGTATGACACCGCCGTCAAGCGTCGTTATATGGTAAGGATGGATTTCAACCCACATACCGCTCGCGCGGTATGACTACATTGGAACCATTGAAACTGAATCCGGCGCAGATTTCAACCCACATACCGCTCGCGCGGTATGACCGCAGATAAGAAACTGAATTAAGATCGCATGTTTCCTATCTCACTCTTATCATAAACATTCTTGAGTGTACTTGCAACATTTTCCTTAATATTCACATTTTTACGGTGCGAACCTCCCTGGTTTTTTATGTTCACTTCATGTTCGCACCCAAGCGGACAAAAAACGCAAGGCCTTTGAAGACCTTGCGCTTAAGCTTATTGATTCTCGTTCGAAGATGAAGATTCCTGCTCAGGATTTGAAGTCGAATCCATACTGAGCAATCCGGATTCATTCAAAATCTGTCCCTTTTTCCGCATCCGGCCATTGACGAATTCACCTAACAAGGTGTAGAGAACGGCCGTTGCCGGAACTGCGATCAACATTCCGAACAACCCTAACAGACCGCCGAATACTACGATGGATAACAAGACCCAGATCCCCGGAAGACCTACGGAATTCCCCACAACCCGCGGATAAATCAAATTGTTTTCAAACTGCTGCACGATCTGGAAATAAACCATGAAAAACAAGGACATCCACGGGTTGATCGCGAAGATCAGAACACAGCCGAACGCCATTCCCAACATCGCTCCGAACATCGGGACAATACTGGTAACACCGATGACCGTGCTGATTAACATGGCATACGGCATCTTGAACAAAGTCATGGAAACATAATACAACATCGCCAGAATACACGCTTCTAACAACTGACCTGAAATGAAACTGGAGAATGTCTGATTTGTTTTTCGTCCCCATGCCAAGACGCGGTTTGCCGCCGATAAGGGAAGCAGAGCGCCGATCAATTTCTTCAGCTGGCGGATGAATTTCTCTTTGCTGGAAAGCAGATACAAACTTAACATGAAACCCATTACCCAGTTGCTTAAACCGACGGTGATCGCGGAAATGTTGTTGATTACCGTCATGCCGGTGCCGCCGACCCAGTTGGTTGCGGTCTGGAAAATTTTATCAGCGCTTAAGCCCAGCTGATCCAGCGCAGCCTGCAGCTTCGCCGTATCCAGATCCCATTCAATATTTTCCAGATGCAGACTGGCTAACAAATTGTTGATGTTTTCCACAATATTGCCGGCATAGACGACACAGTTGTTGAACAGCTGAACGATCGACGTGATCAGCTGCGGGAAAATAATACTCGACAAGACAAACAAGACAGCCAGCGCCAGAAGCAGCGTCAGGAAGATCGAAATCCCCCGCACCTTCGGTTCCCGCTGCGGTGGGTTCTTTTTGCTTCGCGGCAGCGCCTGGATCAGCTTGATCAATCCCTTTTCAATAGCTTTCATCGGCTGATTCAGCACAAACGCGATGCCGATCGCGTAAAATAATGGGGTTAACAGATGCATTACTTTCCCCAGCACACCCATTAAATCCTGAAAATGAACGAGGGCGAAAAGCAGTAAAACAATATACGTCGACAGCCACATCCAGGGCTTGATCTTTTTTAAGATATCTTTAGGAATCATAATCCTGTCCTTTCCTTCAACAGTTATCGGTTGGTTAGTTATAGATTATAATGATTAAGCTTAAAATACAAGGTCAACCTGACGAAAATCTGCTATAATAAACGAGGATTTCCTGCAAATAAAGGAAATGACAGGCTATCTCCGGCATACAGTAGGGAGAGGCCAGATTAGGAGAGTGAAGTATGAAAATTCGTGTTGGAGTTGTTTTCGGCGGTGAATCTGTCGAGCATGAAGTCAGCGTGATTTCAGCTCTGCAGGGTATTGAAGCCCTGGATAAAGAACGTTATGAAGTGATTCCCTTATATATTTCGAAGCAGCGTGATTTCTATTCATCGCCTGCATTGCTGGATGTTGAGAATTATAAAAATCTCGATGAGCTGATTCAGAAAGCGACGCCGGTTGTGCTCGTGAAAAAAGGCAAGGAAGTCGTTGTGGAACCGATTAAAAAAGGTCTGTTTACCAAACCGATCGGCACGGTCGACGTCATCGTTCCGATCATGCACGGCACCAATGGCGAAGATGGAACGATACAGGGATATCTGGAAATGCTGAAAATTCCGTATGCCGGCTGTGATGTGATCGGCGCAGCTGTCGGTCAGGATAAAGTCGTGATGAAGCATATTCTGCAGAACAGCGGGTTGCCGGTCTGCCCTTGGTTCTGGCTGTATGGCCATGAATTCGCGCAGAAGCAGGAAGCAGTCTTAGCTCAGGTGCATGAATTAGGCTATCCGGTGGTCATGAAACCAGCTTGTCTGGGCTCTTCGGTCGGCATCACGATCGCGCATAATGACGAAGAATTCATCGCCGGGGTTGAAGACGCGCGGCAATATGATAACAAGATCGTCGTTGAACAGATGGTAAAGAACCTGCGGGAGATCAACTGTTCGGTTCTGGGCAGTTGCTTTGATTGTCAGGCCAGCGTCCTAGAGGAAGTCGGCAAGCAGGACGAGATTATGAGCTTTAAAGATAAATATTTAGGCCAGGGTTCAACGAAAGGCGGTTCCAAAGGCGGAGCTAAGTGCGGAACCAAGAGCGGCGATGGCGGAATGGCCAGTGCGGCGCGGATCGTGCCGGCGCCGGTCGATGAAGCAACGACGGAAAAAATCAGGAATCTGGCGATTGAAACCTTCAAGGTGCTGGGCGCCAGCGGCGTATGCCGGATCGACTTCATGATGGATGGCGATACCGGGATGATTTACGTTAATGAAATCAATACAATTCCAGGCTCGCTGGCCTATTATCTGTGGCAGCCGGTCGGCGTCAGCTTTACCCAATTGATGGATAGACTGGTATCCCAGGCGATTGATCGTCAGCGCCGGCGGGAGAAAATGATTTTCTCCTATGAAACCAATCTGTTGGCCAGTTACAGCGCCAACAAGAACAACGGCGGAACGAAAGGTACCAAAGGAACGAAATAGTTTTTGAAGTCCAGACCGTAAACCGGATCTCTCCGGTTTGAAAAGTCTGGTGGGAAACCATCTTCTATTCGTTTCTGAGGAAAGGCTGGAAGCGCGGAACAGCCTTGGTTCTCGCTTGTGTTATTTGGGGCGAAACAGAGAAATTGAAAAATTAGAAAAACCAGTTTGATCATCCGGTGTCTTCCATGGAAGCACAGGAGTTCAAGCTGGTTCTTTTTTATCGTTTCTTCGAGTCTCTCCGGTTCACAGGGAAATCCATTGATCCTGCGATTGGGCGGGAGAGCATTAGTTATGAATCGTATAATTGACGCCGTCGCTTTCGATCAGAATCGTTCCCAGCTGATCGGTGCGGTAAATGGAAAATCCCATCTTTTCATAGCGTTTCAGCACATCTTCTGAGGGTAAATTGTAATCATTGTTCAAGCCGACGGAGAGGATCACATCCCGGGGGTTCACGGCTTCCAAAAAAGCTTGAGTAGAGGATGTTTCTGAACCATGATGCGGAGCTTTCAGGATATCGGCCTGCATGTTGGCATAGCTGGCCAGCACATCTTTCTCAGACTGTGCCTGCATGTCGCCGGTGAACAGAATGGAAGTTTGTCCATGGACATAGCGCAGAACAATCGAGGAATTATTGACTTCGGAATACTCCTCGCTTAACGGTCCCAAGATCGTAAACTGATCTTCACCCAACGTGAAGATATCGCCCGGCTGCGGATGGATCAACGGCGTCTGCGTCGTTTCGATCGCCTGAATGACGTCTTTGTACGTTTTCGAATCCAGCGTGCGCTGCGGAAGCATGACCGTTTCCACGTCGAAGGAATACAGGACGGCGTCCAGCGAGCCCACATGATCTTCATGGGCATGCGTGCCGATCGCATATTTTAAATGTGTGATTCCCTGCTGCTGCAGATAATCGGTGACCAGCTTCGCGTCCGCATTGTTGCCGGCGTCGATGATCATCGCTTCCGCTCCGGACTGAATCAGAATCGCGTCCGCCTGCCCCACGTCGATAAAATGAACGGTCAGCGCCGAATTGACCTGTGTGTGAACAGGCGTCGCCGCAGCATTGTTTCTTAAAGCATCAGATTCAGGCAGCCATTGGGGGCTGAAATAACTCAGTCCCGCTAAGATGAAAGCGCCCAGTAGCGAACCCAGCGTGACTTTAGCCGTTTTTTTCGATCGGCGGACAGGACGCCTGCGCGTTGTTTTTCTCATAAGTCTCCTTTCTTCCGTGACGGTTTTGCGTTTTCTGGAATCTTCTTTCCGTTGAACGAACCGGCACCGATTTTTGAATTGAATCCTGGAAAAGAATTCGTTTTTATTATGCAGAAAAACTTACCGGACGACAAGTCTTGTCTTTTTTTGAAACGCGGAAATGTCGGCTGCCGCCTATAAAAAAACAACTTCCCCATTCAGATTGAGAAAGCTGTCAGAATCTTGATCAAGACCCATCACCACGGCTTAAAAAGTTCAGCAGATGAACAAATAAGAAACTCAGTCCAGCGGTTGTGATGCCGGGCCGCAGCCCTCCGGCGTGCAGACCAGACCCGCCATGGTTTTTTCTGCCTGATCTAGAAGGATTGCCCGCCATTCTTCCGGCGTGTGATAGCCCCGAATCTTTTCGCCGTTCATCTGGTAGGCCGGGATGCCTTCGAGGTTCAGCGCTGACTTCGCCTCCCAATCCTGATCGACCTCCGCGCGGAAAGTCCCGTTCGTTAAAGCCTGCGCAAACGCTGCGCCGTCCAGTCCCAGCTTATCCATGATCATTCGCAGCACCGCCGGGTCGCCGATATCTTTCTGCCGCCGGTAGAAAACGTCAAATGTCAGCCGCACATAATCCAGTTCCCGGCCCGCCTGTCTGGCGAAATAATACCCTTGAAACGCGTCGGTCGTATAGGGATGCGGACTGATCCAGGGCAGATTCATCTCGCTTCCCAATGCCTGAGCCATCGGCTTTAATACTTCGTAAAACCGCTTCAGCCGCTTTTCATCATGCATCGGATCGACCTTCGGCGTCGGAAAGCGCCGCAGCTCATAAGGGTGAAAATCCAATTCGACATCCAGGTCTTCGATCGCCCGGGATAACGAATGAAGCCCAACATAACAAAACGGACAGACAAAATCAAAGTAAATCGAAATTTTCATAACAGGCCTTCTTTCTAAACCGATCAACCCCGAGCGGCGCCTCACTGTCAAGACCGGCGCCTTCCTGGGGAAATTTCCTGCGCAATCCCCGCCGCTTATCCATCGCTTCCCGCCGTTAAACATGCTATAATACAACTGGAAAATAAGGAGGAACTCAACTATGTCAACACCGCACAACAGTGCCGAAAAAGGGCAGATCGCCAAAACCGTTCTGATGCCGGGGGATCCCCTGCGCGCCAAATTCATCGCTGAAACATTCCTGGAAAATCCTGTCCAGTTCAACGCCGTCCGCAATATGTTCGGCTACACCGGAACCTATAAAGGCAAAACGATTTCCGTCATGGGCAGCGGCATGGGAATGCCGAGCATCGGTATTTATTCCTATGAACTGTTCAGCCAGTATGGCGTCGAAAACATTATCCGGATCGGCTCAGCCGGCGCGTATTCCCCGGATTTAAAAGTCTTTGATGTGGTTCTGGCCGACAGTGCCTACAGCGAATCCAGCTATGCGAAGGTACAGAGCGGTTACGATCAGGATAAAACCTATCCGTCGGAAACACTGAATCAGCGGATCAAAGACGCGGCGGAAAAACTGGGCATGCCGCTGCACATCGGCTGCATTCATTCCAGCGACGTTTTCTACCGTGAAGGCGGCAACGATTACATCAAGGAACTGACAGACGTCCATCACTGTCTGGCCGTAGAAATGGAAAGCTTCGCGCTGTTCCACAACGCCCGGGTCTTAGGCAAAAACGCCGCATGTCTGATCACGGTCTCCGATTCCTTTGTCACTTCGGAAGTGACGACGCCTGAACAGCGCCAGACATCCTTCACCAAAATGATGGAGATCGCGCTGGAAGCAGCGGAATAAGTCCATTTCCTGGAATCATAATCAATCTAAAAGCAGAAAGAACCGGTAGCCGCCGGTTTTTTCTTCGCCTCCGTTTGGGCAAGCTCCCGGTTGCCTTGAGTTCTCCCTCATAGTCTAGGTTGAAGACGAAAGGGGCTGGATTATGGAAATCTGTGTTATTAAATTCGGGGGGACATCATTAAAAGAGGAAGCTGCCCGCAATCGAGCTGTCCGCCTGATCCGCCGCCTGATTCCGGAAATGAAAGTGATCGCCGTAGTTTCCGCGATGGGCCGCTATCCCGATCCCTATGCGACGGATACGCTGATGTCCCTGGCCAAATATCTGACCCCTCAGCAGCGCGACCGGCTGGTATCGGCAGGCGAGATGATCAGCACGCTGGTGATCAATTCGCTGTGCCGGCAGAATGGGATTCTCAGCGATACCCTCAGCACGCAGGAATTGGGAATCATCACTAACGATCACTACGGCGAGGCCGAGGTATTGACCGTGACGACCGGAAAGCTGCTGGAAAAACTGGATCACTGCGACTGTCTGATCGTTCCCGGCTATCAGGGAATCACGCTCGATCATGAAATCACGACGCTGGGTCGGGGCGGCAGCGATTATACGGCGATGCTGCTGGCCCAGGCGCTGGGATTGGAGGACGTCTATATCTTAACCGACGTCAGCGGAATCTATGAAGCGGATCCCAAGCAAAATCCGGACGCCCGGCATTGGGATGAAATCGATTACGATCAGATGCTGAAAATGATCGACGCCGGCGCACGGGTGATGCAGCGTCAAAGCATTTTATTTGCGCGTGAGCACCAGCTGCGCGTGTGGGTAGGCTCATCGCTGCAAGTCGGGAAAGGAACGTGGATTCAATCATGCGAAGACTCCGAACGCTAGTCGTTACCGACAAACCGGCGCAAGTCCGGCGGCTGATCAGCGAATGCACGGTGTTAGGCTGCCCGTGCAGTTTAAATTGGGCGAGCAGTCAGAAAGGATTGCTTCCACTGAACTTCGGCGAGGGTCAGATCCGCCCGCAGCCGCTGACCCGGCTTCTGCTTGAACGGGCAGAGCTTATTGTAATTCTGCCGCCCAGCCGGGATGGGGAAAAGATAAGTCAGCTTCGTCACCGCTTAAAAGCCTGTGTTGTGAGCGGGCAGTATTCTGATAGTCTGCCGTGTCAGCTTGGCTTGGAAGCCGGCTCAGCTCGACAATTTCAGCTGCCTCTGCCGGAAGCCTGGATGATCGCCACCGCATTGCAGCCCTTACTTCAGCGGAAGCTTATAACCCAAATTGAAATTCAGACAAAGCGACAAGCTGAAAATTTGAAACTGACTCCCGAGCAGGTTTCGCAGCGCTTGCGGAGTCAGCTGGCGCTGTTCATGCCGGGCGCTGTCATCCATGTCAAAAATACCCAGCTGCTGCCGGGTGATCCGTATGTCGAAGCCCAGCTGAATCTCTTATTGAATCAGACAATCAAGGCCGGGAAACTCTGCGCCCTCTTGCAGGATCCGGATCATTCGGTCCTGCTGCCGGCAGAAAAGCCATTGGACCATCGCCAGGCGGCCAGCCAGGAAACCCGGATTTTGATTGACCAGATCGAAAGCGGGCAGAATGATAAACAGTGGCATCTGCGGTTGATTTCCGATCCGCTGCAGGCTTGCCAAATTGCGGCGGCCGCTCGTCAGATCGCCGTGGCCGCCCGGCTGACTCTGAAGAATTCCTGAAACTTTAAGTCTTCACCTTGGCAAGCGGCAGGAAAATCGCTATAATGAACACGCAGAACAGGAGGCCAGAAAATGAAGACGATCATTTTTGTCCGGGACATGAAAACTGAGGATCAGGCAGACCGCATTCGCGCGGCGCTGGAGGATACCCGTGTGGAATATAAAGTAGCGCTGGAAAGCGGCGCAGTCGTTATTGAAGGCTCCAACGACCTGGTATACGCCGCTAAGACCGCGATCCGGGAAGCGGGATTCACAATTCAATAGAAAATAAGAAGCAGAGCGCCGAGACCGCTCTTTTCTTTTGCCTTCCCGGCTGCCCTGATGGCAGGCGAGGGTTGCCGTCAAATGACTTTTAATGAGCGTCGTCGGAGAACCATAAAATATTAATCATTCCGCAGGCGGCAAAGATGACTTTTAAAATCACCGCGGCGCTGGGGGCGCGCAGCGACAGACTGGCGATCAAATCTAAATTAAAAATGCCGTCGAGCCCATAGAAAAGACAGGCGAGGATCGACAGGAAAAGACTGACGTTAAGAATACGCTTCATGGACAATTCCTCCTATTACAGAATAGCGGACATGCACGGATTTATGCATGAACCGACACAAAAGCGCATACCTTGTGTTGAAAAGGAAAGGTGGAATTATGAAGAAGAAAGTCGCAGTGATCGTTGGGGTCCTTTTGTTGGCCGTCGCTCTGTTTCTCGTGCTGAAACCCAGCTCGTTTGAAAAGAAGGCAGACAAAACCATGCAGAAGCTGACCAGTTACAAGCTGGAAGGAAATATGGAAATTTCCAGCGGCGAAGAATTTAAGAACTACGCGATTACATCCTCATGGATGAAGGAGGGCGAAGACGAGTATTTCAAGGTCAGCATGATCGATAAATCGCTGAACCAGGAACAGATTATTCTTAAGAATAAAGAAGGCGTCTTCGTTGTCACCCCTTCACTCAACCAAGTGTTTAAGTTTCAAGGTGAATGGCCGATGAACTCACCGAAGCCATATTTACTGCAAACGATGATGGACGTGCTGAAAAACGATCATCAGACGAAAAAAGAAAAGGACGGCATTCTGATCAGCGCCGATGCGAAATATCCGAGTGCCGCGCAGCTTGTCCGGCAGGAGATTAAGTTCAATAAGGACACGAAACCCTTGTATCTGATCGCTTATGATGCGAATAACGCTCCGGCACTGACGATGGAATTTACGGCGGTCAGCTATAATGAAGGCTTTGAGGCAGGCTATTTTGATACGCCGAAGAGTTCGATTGAAACGCCGACAAGCAGTTATACCGGTTTAATCGAATTGCCGTTGTATCCGATGACTGTTTTTGATTCCAAATTAGTCGCGTCTACGGTATCGTCAGTCAACGGTCAGCCGCAGCATATTCTGGAATTCAGCGGCGAGCGGGATTTTACGGTCGTGCAGACGGAAAGAGCGCCGAGTCAGGAACTGACGGTAACGGAAGTCAGCGGCGATCTGGTCGAGGGGCTGGGACTTGTAGGCTATTATGATGGAAACCGGCTGACCATTACGAACAGTCAGGTCGAGTATTCCGTATACTCCAACGATCTGACGCCGCAGGAGATGATGCAGGTTGTAGAAAGCATGCAAGTATCGGTCATGAAATAATGATGGTGCGCCGAGGGGATGTGTATTATGCTGACCTGGCGGGGAGCGTCGGAAGTGAACAGGGGGGATTGCGGCCGGTTGTGGTCATCCAGAATGATAAAGGGAATCGATTTTCGCCGACGTTGATCGTGGCGCCGATTTCCAGCCGGCTGACAAAACCGCCGATTCCCACGCATGTGATCCTGCCGGCGGATTCTTTGGAAAAGGCGTCGATCGTCCTGCTGGAACAGATCCGGACAATTGATAAACAGCGGTTGGGGCAGTGGGTTTGCTCCCTGGATCGAAAAACCTTACAGGCAATCGACGAGGCCTTGTGCGTGAGCCTGGGGTTGGAGTGGGGATAACCGAGGGGTTGTCTTGAAAGCTATGACTGGTTTTGGGCAGTGTTCTAATTTCTATTTATTAAAAACTGACGGCGTAAAGGTAAATGACACCTTGAGCCGTCAGTCTTTTTCGTTGGAAAGGGAAGAGAAAGGGTTTCTGTTCCAGGTTGAGTTAGATTGATGAAATGGACAGATTATGAAAAATTAGCATTTTCCTAAATGAAGTTAAGAAAATTCGGTTTAGAAATCAGCTAGGATTGGGTTGTCTGACGGAGGCCGGGTGAAGGCGGCATGGGGAGCGAAAGTCGGAATGGAGGGGCTGGTGGGAAAGCGGAGGCGAGCACGGGTTCAAGTTCTGGATTCGGGAAAAATCGCAGGGGTGATTGAGTTAAGGGCAAGCTTGCCTGAACAAATCGGCCGGGAGATTCCCGATGACTTCTGAAACGGGGATTGCGAAACAGAGTGCGGATGACATAAAAAAATGACCTTGATTGAATCAAGGTCATTGTTATCGCAATGGAGCAGGTGAAGGGAATCGAACCCTCGTGTCAACCATGGCAAGGTTGCGTTCTACCATTGAACTACACCTGCGATAATGGCGGTCCGGACGGGACTTGAACCCGCGATCTCCTCCGTGACAGGGAGGCATGTTAACCACTACACCACCAGACCAATATCGTTGTTTCGGCGCGCGCACTGTAATGTGGCGAAGAAGGCGGGATTTGAACCCGCGCGCCGCTTTCGCGACCTATGCCCTTAGCAGGGGCACCTCTTCAGCCTCTTGAGTACTTCTTCACTTGGTAACTCACAGCGCTTTTATATACTACCATGAAGAAGTACATTTGACAAGTCTTTTTTTAAAAAATTTTTGAAAAAAATAAAAAAATTGAGATTGTCCAAATCGGACGCTTTTATTCCAAATAAGGATTACCTTAAATTATGCCTGTATTCCAAGGCTTAGAAAAAATTTTAAAAGTTTTTTGACTTTTTTAGGGGGCTTTTTCAAAAAACGCGCAATATTATAAGTGTAGGGATTATCACTCAAGGAGGTGATATCATTTATCTTACCAGTCGCATTTTATTGAAAACGGATGAAAACACGTCGCGGATACTCACAATCATGGCGAAAGCCTACCAAAATGAAGTAAACAACTTACTTCAGCTCTACATCGAGAAAAAACGGCCTGTTTACGTCTCATACGGTGATTTCTGTACCTTCATCCCGTTTTGGAGCCGGGCCATGGTCGTTCAGGATGCGAAGGACATTTTTAAATATGTTCAAAAATTTAACAATCCGAAGCTTAAACTAAAAGCTCCGCAATGCTGCTGGCATCAACCTAACTTTCGAATTACGAACAACGAACTCGAAATTCAAGTCGGCGGCCGTTTTGGCATCGGCGACACGTTGAAATTGCCGATAATGGCTGAACCCTATCAGCAGCGTTATCTGAAAATGGAACTCGGAAAGCTGACCATCCATCCCTACAAACAATGGTGGGCCGCCGAATTTAATGTGAAGGTTCCGGAAAAACCACGGAGCCTATCGACAAAACGAATGGGAATCGATCTGGGAATTAAAGTTCCGGCGGTCGCGTATACCGACGATGGCAAAATTCGTTTCTTCGGTAATGGCCGTGAGGCCCGCTTCCGCCGCAATGCGTTTTATGCCAAGCTTACGGAGCTGCAGAAAAAAGAAGACTACAAGCGAATCAAAGAATTAAATCATGGACTTTATCGCTGGGAGATTACGCAATGTCATATTCTCAGCTCGCAGTTGATTCAGTTTGCGCTGGAACAGAATGTCGGCGTCCTTTGCGTGGAACAACTTCATGGAATTGGAAAACGCGAAGTCAAGCATTCCCGGGATAAGCGGGATTTAAATCAATGGTCCTACTATCGGCTGATTGACAACCTTCGTTACAAAGCCCGGCGCGAGGGACTTCGCGTAGTTTTCGTTAACCCCCGCAATACATCAAAACGATGTCCGCAATGCGGCAGACTCAACACCCCTGACAAACGTTTTTATCACTGTGTCTGCGGTTTTCGCTGTCATCGGGATCTTGTCGGCGCGATGAATATTGTTCATGCGCCTGAATCCGGTCCTGTGGCCGGATAGCCTGGCAAACTATACGTTCTGTGCCAGGACGGGTCTTTGCGTGCCCTTATCTCAATCACGCTGTGAGGTTTGAACCCAAAAATAATCTTTGAGATAAGGGGATCTCAAAGTGCATAGGGATCGGTCTGTGCCGCTGTTGACAAAAGCCGATCCTTTTCTTTACAATGAAGGCGATCTTTGAAGCAGAATCGAATCCCAAAGGAAAGGAACAAATTCCATGCAGAAAATCGCGAAATTTCAAAAAGTAAGTGAAACACAATTCATTCAGGACTGGCTTGATACGTTTCCTGCCTCTACGGCGGAGGAAGCCGTCCAGATTTATGCTCAGATTCAACTGCCGAAGCGGGCGACCCTCGGTTCCGCCGGCTATGACTTCTTTGCACCGCAAAGCTTCAGTCTCAACCCCGGCGAGTCGCTTAAAATTCCAACCGGCATCCGTGTCCAAATCGCGGCCGGTTGGGTGCTGAAATGCTATCCGCGCAGCGGTCTGGGATTTAAGTACCGGCTGCAGTTCAACAATACCGTCGGCATTATCGACTCGGATTATTATGGCTCCGATAACGAAGGTCATATTTTCTGCAAGCTGATCAACGACTCCCGTGAAGGAAAGACGCTTTCCCTGGCGCAGGGGGAGGGCTTCATGCAGGGAATTTTTGTTGAATATGGCATTACGGTCGACGATGACGCGGATCAGCTGCGCAACGGCGGCTTCGGTAGCACGACCCAGAAATAAATTGGACAACGAGGAATCAAGATCGTAAAGAAAAAACGCAGGTTTTCCTTCCCCTTCGTAAAAGTGGGGCAGGATGAATCTGCGTTTTTCTGATGTTTAAAAACTTTAAAACGGTCACGCCGGGTTATCCTGCGATCTGATTTTTCTGAATGAATATCAAGCGTTCGTTCCAGCGCATTAGCATTTACTTAGTTAAAATCCGCGTTTGTTTCTACAACACTTCGCTTTCCGCGCGCGCCTTCAGCCGGATCCAGCGTTTGTCAATTTCCTTCTGGATGTGATCGACAACCTCGGCGTACTCCGGTTTTCCCAGATGCCGCGTGCGGCCCATCATTTTCAGCCAGTCGATCGCCGGGATCTGTTTTCCCGTTTTCTCCGGATTGTAATTGATCGTCGTGACACCTTCCTCAATTTCGTACAGCGGGAAATAACCACAGTCCACCGCGGCCTGGATCACCTTGCGTTCCTGGCTCGGCACATCCGCCCAGTTCAGCGGACAGGCAGACAGTGCTTTTAAATAAACAAAGCCTTTATTCTTCGCGTAATATTGTGCTTTGGCTGCTTTTTTCAAGAAATCCACCGGCTGCGATTCGGCAACGGTAGCCACATACTGCGCGCCCGCGGCCGCCATGATCTGCGGCGTATCCTTGTTGACAAACGGTTTTCCATACTGTGTCTTGCCGATATGCGAAGTAGAACTCCGTGCTCCCATCGGTGTCGAGTAGGAGAGCTGGTAGCCGGTGTTCATGTATCCGCCGTTGTCATATTCCATTAAAATAAACGCATCGTTGCGCAGCGCTGCACCAATGGCAGAACCCAGACCGATGTCCATGCCGCCGTCGCCGCTGATCATGATGAAGGTGATCTCTCCCTCCGGTAATTCTCCGCGCTTCTGACGTTGATGAAACATTTCAGCCAGTCCGGCGACCGTCGCCGCGCCGTTTTGGAATAAATTATGCAAATAAGGGACTTTAAAGGAAGTCTTCGGATAGGAGGTCGTAACGACCATGCCGCAGCCAGTCTGAAACAACAAAACGACCAGACCTTCAATGCCTCGCAACAACAAGTTCACATTGACCGGAATGCCGCATCCCGGACACGCTCCATGACCCGGCGCCAGCCGTTTCGGCATCGCGGTCGTTGCCGCGATCTGTCCGCCCTGCACCTGCGGCCGGCCCTGTTCATTGAGCACACAGCGGGTGAATCCCAGCTCGGTATCGCCGGCGGACAACGGTTTAAAATACTCAGGCTCCTGAACTGTCTGACCTTCGCTGATCTGCAGATAATCGAACTTCGGCAAATCCTGTCCAACGCATTCCTTGACCAACTTTACCGCTTCTTCATAGTAAAAATCCTTGCCGCCCAAACCGTAGATCCGCGTATAAACCTCGCAATCCAGCTTTGCCTCCTGCAGCGCCGCCCGGATTTCCAGCGACATATTGCCGCCTTGCGCTCCATAGCTGTCCTGCCGGTCCAGGATGATCAACGTCTGAGCGTGCGCGATTTTCTCGATCAGTTTTGCTTTGGGAAACGGGCGGATCATTGTCAGGGTTGCCGCTCCCGCTTCGATGCCCTCTTTGCGCAGTTGATCGACGGCTTCTTTTAAGGTGTGAAACGTCGAGCCGAGTGCGAAAATCACGACGGCGGCGTCCTCGGCCCGGTAGGTTTCGACCAGGTGTTGCGGCCGTCCGCTCAGTTCCTCAAATTCCTCAAACAACGGTTCGATTTCATTCAGCGCCTGTTCCATCGCTTCGTGCAGCTGATATTTGTTGTTGATCAAATCCGGCTCATTCATATAAGATCCGATTGTCACCGGATGTTCTGTGTCTAAGATGTCGGTGCGTTTTCTGACCGGCCCGACGTAATCCTGAACATCCTGATCGTCTGCGAAAATCATGCAGCGGCGTTTCTGATGACTGGTAAAGAAACCGTCGAAAGCGACCGCGACCGGCAGATTGACGGCTTCCGCCAGCTTCAGTCCGATCAGGTTGTAATCGTAGACCATCTGCACGCTGTTGGCGAACAGAATAATCCAGCCGCAGTTCAGCATCATCATAATATCGCTGTGATCGCCCTTGATCGACAGCGGTCCGGACACCGTGCGGCAGGCGACGTTCATGACCATCGGAAACCGGGTACCCGACTGAACCGGCAGCTGCTCCAGCGCATAAAGCAGACCGTTGGCGCTGGTGGCGTTGAACACGCGTCCGCCGCCGGTGCTGGCGCCATAACAAATGCCGGCGGCGCTGTGCTCGCCTTCAGCTGCGATCAGGGAAATATCATGCAGTCCCTGGGCTTTCATGAGATCGAGGTTTTCGGCGATCTGCGTGGACGGAGTGATCGGATAATAGCCCATCACATGATAGTTGATCTGTTTGGCGGCCATCGCGGCCAGCTCGTTGCCGCTTTCATACAGACTGATCTGTTTTTTCATCGCACGGTTCCTCCTTTTTCCAGTATTTCTTCATTCGGCGATTCACTGGTGACCCAGCTGTTGGCGCCGGTCTGCGTCTGCCGCAGGTCTGGCGTTAACAGATCGCGCACCGGGGTAAAATAATCCGGCTGCGGATGTTCTTTTTCCTCACCGCGGGTCAGCGCGTGGGTCGGGCAGATGTCAACGCAGCGCAGGCAGCCTTTGCAGAACCGGTAGTCCAGACCGCGGTTAAGCATCGTCTTCCGGCCTTTCAGCTCACCGGGGAAGAACTGAAACACCATATCCGGACAGGTTGAATCGCACAGACCGCAGTGAATGCACTTTTCCGGCTCAAACAGAGGCAGATAGCCTTCGCGGCTGGCGGACAGGTCGTTGCGGACAGAACTGCCGGGAATCGGGTTAACGCCGCCGATCGGCGCGGTTTTCCAGCCCCAGCCGCCGCTTTCGCTGTCAAAGGGAATCTCAGGATAGCGGTCATCATCGAAATGATAGGCCCGGACTTCATCGTAGCCGCGCTGCACGCCTTCCAAGTTGGCGCCTAAAAGATCCGGCGCTTTTGTGCCCAGCGTGGCGATCACGGCCTGCTTTACAGCGTCTAACGGAATAAAGCCGCTGACCTTCGCAATCGCGCCGAGCATGACCATGTTCACGCGGGATTTGGACTGCAAGGCCAGCGCAAGGGCGTCGACGCAGTAGATATCCCGGGCGGCCAGCTGCATCCGCTCACGGATGGCCGCGCCCTCGAGCGCGGTGTTGACGACAACCTGACAATGCCGCTGCACGCCGGCGTTCACCGGCAGCTTGCCGGCCATCGCTTCGTGAAACAATGCCAGGCAGTCGGGATGGCGGACCGGTGAATTGATGCGGATCTCCTGCGTCGGGGCGCTGTAGCGGATAAAGGCCTTGACGGGCGAGCCGCGTTTCTCCGAGCCATAGCTGGAAAAACTGGCGGCATTTAGGCCCAGCTGCACCGCGCCCAGCTCGCCCAGCAGCTTGCCGCACAGATTTGCGCCCAGGCCGCCGATGCTTTCCAGCCGCATTTCATAGTACCCCAGCTCGTTGACCCGGGGCAGAGTGGTTTGGATGGTCATGTCGTTTCCTCCTTGAATTCGTTCTTCATGATTCTGCTAGTCATTCTGTCCGTTTTGCGTTGTTTTAACAGTCAAATCCGCCGGGAATTGATGTTTTTTATGTGTCGCCGGCGAGGAAAATGAGTATAATTGAGATGACGCAGTTTTCTGCGGCTAAGTTTTAGGAATGAAAATTTCGGGAATTTCCGAAAATCAAACGAGGTGAAGAAAATGGAATACACAGAAATTCAAGACATGCTTGATTTTATCGCGGCCAGTCCAACCAGCTTTCAGGCGGTGGAACAGCTGAAAGCGCGGTTGACGGAAGCCGGGTATGAAGAACAAATGGAGAGCGCAGCCTGGACGCTGACGCCGGGCGGCCGTTATTTTACGATCCGCAATCATTCGAGTCTGTTGGCGTGGCAGATGCCGGAAACACTGGACCAGCTGAGCTTCAACATCGTTGCTTCCCACAGCGATGCTCCGACCTTTAAGCTGAAGCCGAATGCCGTTATTTGTGAAAACGGATATCTCAAGCTGAACACGGAGGGCTACGGCGGCATGCTTTGCAGCACCTGGATGGATCGTCCGCTGGGGTTGGCCGGCCGGGTGATCGTGCGCGAGGGCGAACAGATTGTCAGCCGGTATCTCAATATAGAGCGGCCGTTGCTGACGATTCCTTCCTTAGCGATCCACATGAACCGGGAAGCCAATACCAACGCCAGCTACAACGCTCAGAAGGATATGCTTCCGTTGATCGGCCTGGGCAGCGAGCCGTTTGACATGAAAGTCCTGCTGGCGGAAGAGCTGGGGATCGCTCAGGCGGATGTGCTCAGCTTTGATCTGTACTTAACTTGTCTGCAGAAAGGCTATGTCTGGGGCCGGCATCACGAGTTTATTTCGAGTCCGCATCTCGATGATCTACAATGCGCCTATACGACGCTGCAGGGATTTCTGCAGGGACACAGCCGCCGGTCGCTGAACGTGTACTGCTGCTTCGATAACGAGGAAGTCGGCAGCCGCACGCGCCAGGGCGCGGCTTCGACCTTTTTAATCGACACGCTGCGGCGGATTTTGTCCGCGGTGCAGCTGAAAGAAGAGGAGCTGCAGCGGGCACTGGCTTCGTCGCTGATGATTTCCGCCGATAACGCTCACGCCGTTCATCCCAATGTGCCGGAGAAATCCGATCCGACCAACCGCGTCTATCTGAACCAGGGCATCGTAATCAAATACAATGCCAACCAGAGCTATACCTCCGACGCGATCAGCTCCGCGTTGTTTGTTGAGCTGTGCCGTCAGGCTGGCGTCAAAACGCAGTATTTCACCAACCGCTCAGATTTGAAGGGCGGCGGCACGCTCGGCAGCATCAGCACTTCACAGGTCAGCATCGCTTCAGTCGATATCGGATTACCGCAGCTGGCCATGCATTCGTGCAATGAAACGGCCGGGGTCGAAGACAGCGCGGCGATGATCCGGGCGATCAAGCAGTTTTACAGCACGCACCGCTGTATGCCGGAGGAAGGCGTGCTGATTCAGCAGGCGGATTAAAACGCGGCTGCCGGTCCATAGTAAAAACAGCGGAAACCGCGGGAAGGAGCGAGGCCGATGATTACCGTTGAACAAGTCAGAAACAATCCCCAGGTCAGAACTTATATCCAGAAGGCGGACGAAGCGCTGGCGGCGCTGGGGTACACAGAGCACAGCTTCGCGCATGTCGGCAAGGTCGCCAAGGAAGCCCGGGAAATTTTATTAACGCTCGGCTACAGTCCGCGGGAAGCGGAGCTGGCGGAGATCGCCGGATGGCTGCACGATATCGGCAACGTGATCAACCGGGTCGATCATGCGCAGAGCGGCGCGGTCATGGCCTTCCGCATTCTGGACAAGCTGGGTGCAGAGGCGGAGGAGATCTCGACGATCATCAGCGCGATCGGCAATCATGACGAAAGCACGGCTTATCCGGTCAATCCGATTGCGGCGGCGCTGATCCTGGCGGATAAAACCGACGTCCGGCGCTCGCGTGTGCGCAACCGCGACTTCGCGACGTTTGACATTCACGACCGGGTCAACTATGCGGTTCATCAATCGCGGACGGAAATCACCGCTGATCATCAGAAGATCATTCTGGACTTAAAAATTGATACGCAGATTTCTGCGGTCATGGATTATTTTGAAATTTTTATGCAGCGCATGCTGCTGTGCCGCAAAGCGGCGGAAAAACTTGGTCTGACGTTTTCGCTGGTGATTAACGATCAGATCATCTTATAGAGAGAAGGCGAAATATGAAGCGAATTCATCTTAAACCCCAGGATCCATGCTGGTGCGGCAGCGGCCGCCCGTATGGCGAATGCCATCAGGCGTTTGATCAGAAAATTGCGTATTATAAAAAACGCGGCCACATCGTTCCTCCGCACAGCCTGATTCGCACTCCGGCAGAAATCGCCGGGATTCAGGCCAGCGCCGAGATCAATACCGCGGTGCTGGATGCTGTGGCGGCGGCGATTCATGAAGGAATGAGCACGGAGGAGATCGACAAGATCGTCGATGAGACGACGACTGCGCGCGGGGCAATCTGCGCTCCGCTGAACTACGAGGGCTATCCGAAAAGCGTCTGCACCTCCGTCAACAACGAGGTCTGCCATGGAATTCCCAGCCACCGGCGGAAGCTGAAGTCCGGCGATATCGTCAACGTCGACGTTTCGACGATTTACAACGGATTTTATTCCGACGCGTCGCGGATGTTTATGATCGGACAGGTCAGCGATGAAAACCGCCGGCTGGTTGAAGAAACGAAAGAATGCCTCAACCGCGGCATTGCGGCGGCTCAGGCCTGGCATTTTGTCGGCGATATCGGCGCGGCCGTGCAGAGCTATGCGGAAAGCTGCGGTTATTCCGTCGTGCGCGAGCTGGGCGGCCATGGCGTCGGTATCAAGTTCCACGACGATCCGTTTGTTTCCCACGTCGGCAAGAAAAACACCGGGATGCTTTTGGTGCCGGGGATGGTGATGACGGTCGAGCCGATGATCAACATGGGCGGCGCACGCGTGGAAATGGACCGCTATAACGGCTGGACGATTTACACGCAGGACGGCAAACCGTCGGCGCAATGGGAGCATACGATCCTCATCACCGAGGAAGGCCCGCAGATTCTGACGTATTAACATGCTGTTCAAGCAGCACGACGATGAAAATCCGAAGGGAGATCCACGCATGGAAAATCAAGTTTTAGACGCGATCTTTAACCGCCGCAGTATTCGCCGATACACAGATCAGCCCGTCAGCAGCGATCAGCTGGATTTAATTCTCAAAGCGGGGCAGGCGGCGCCGAGCGCGATGAATCAACAGCCATGGTATTTTGTGGCGATCCAGCGTAAGGATATGATCGAACAGCTGGCTTCCTTATTGACGGAAAACGAAGATCCCTATTATAACGCGCCGTTGTTAATCGTCGTGTTCGCCAATAAAAAGGCTTATTCGCCGGTAACCGACGCTGCGCTGGCGATCGCCAATATGATGCTGGCGGCGCAGGCGCTGCAGTTGGGGACGTGCTGGATCGATTACAGCCGGCATGTGTTCAATCATCCGAAGTTTGCCGGATTATCCGCCTCGCTGGGCGTGCCGCAGGACTATCTCTGCGTCGGTTCGCTGGTCGTGGGAACCCCGGCAGAACAGCCGGAAGCGCATCCGGTCAAGTCGGAAACGATGACGGTTGTGGCCTGATTATTCATCCCCAGATATAAAATAAAGCCGCGATTTCACGGGTTGTTAACCTGGAACCGCGGTTTTTCTATAGTTTAATGAATTTTACGTTTGAGTTTCCTCATTTCTGTTCATCCTAATACCAGCGAACAAAGCTTGAAAATACCGAAGGAGGAAACGTCATGTTTAAACATCAGAAGAAACTGCTGCATCCGGTCAAGGTTAAGAAACCGAATCCTACTTATGCTGCTCTGCTGCAGGAACAGTTAGGCGGACCGCAGGGTGAGATGAAGGCGGCAATGCAGTATTTCGCCCAGAGTCTGCGGATTCAGGATAAGGAAATCAAGGATTTATTTCTCGATATCGCGGCGGAGGAATTATGCCACATGGAAATTGTCGCCGAGATGATCAATCAGCTTAACGGCGATCAGCTCAACGCCAAGGAAGCGACCGTCGGCGGCATGGAAGCTCATGTGCTGACCGGCTTAACGCCGTTGCTGGCAAACGCTTCAGGTTACTTGTGGACGGCGGCGTATGTGAATGAAACCGGCGATCTGGCGGCTGATTTATTGTCCGATATCGCGGCGGAGCAGCGGGCAAAGGTCGTTTATCAGTATTTATACCGGCAGATTGAGGACGAAGGCGTGCGCGAGGTCATCGACTTTTTATTAAACCGTGAGGAAGCGCACAACACGATGTTCCGGCAGGCGTTTAACCGGATTGTCGACAGCGGTTCCCAGAAAGACTGGGGCGTGACTTCCGATTCCCGGATTTATTTCGATTTGTCGGGCGATGGCCAGCACTTCGATCCTGCACGTAAAAACCCGCCGGAATTCAAGGAATAAGGGACGCAGGAAAGAACTGGAAAGCTGTTAATTTCCGGTGAAATGCCGGCTTTCTGTATGCATTAACGTTAGCTAGAACATCAAATGAAAACCGCGCCAGGATCTTCAATTGTAAGCGCGGTTTTTTTTAGTACACCCGACATGGGTGATAACTAGACGGTGAAAGTCCGTTGCGC
>NZ_QRUP01000009.1:0-141100 GCF_003459085.1 Holdemania filiformis
ATGGCTGTGAGCTTATCGCTTCTTCTTATTTTCCTGATTTGTCACAGCCCCTTGATCCATGAAGATCAGAAGCTGAGGCTTATTTTACCTGAGCTAAAGCGTTGTTGACCGCTTCGATGATCGCTTTGGAAGTGACCGTCGCGCCGGAGATCGTATCGACTTCTGTTCCGTTGGCTTCAACGATCGCCTTCGGCAGCTGTTCGATGGCCGGATCAGAAATATTCTCGGATTCGGAATGTTCTAAGATTTCAACGTTAGCGATCTTATCGCCGTCCATCGT
Source organism: Holdemania filiformis (assembly GCF_003459085.1). NCBI lineage: Bacteria > Bacillati > Bacillota > Erysipelotrichia > Erysipelotrichales > Erysipelotrichaceae > Holdemania > Holdemania filiformis. The sequence continues at coordinate 281 of NZ_QRUP01000009.1, forward strand.
AACCTTGACGACGAGTTTGCCGCCCATGCCGGTCCCTTCGCCGATGTATTCGTTATCCTGGGTTTCATAGTTGGTTTCTTTGTTCAGATCGGTGACTTCGCCCAGCTTGGTCGGTGTGGATTCCACCTTCGGAGCCAGCGTGTATTCCGGCAGTGGATCCTTGGCTGCCGCGGCGTTCTTGCCTGCGATCTGACCGAAGATGATGCATTCCGCCAGGTTGGTGCCGCCCTGATAGTGTTCAGAGGTGATGCCGCCCATTTCGCCCGCGGAATACAGATGCGGAATCGGATTGCCCTTGACGTCCAGGATCTCGGCGTTTTCATTGCGCTTCGGACCGCCCTGGGTGTTCAGAATTTCCGCTTTGACAGGGAAGGCGTAATATTTTGCGCCGTCAAACGGACGCATCGTTTCGCCATCGCGATGATACTGTTCATCCGTGCCCTGTTTTGCGTAATCGTTGAAATTTGCGATTGTCGCTTTCAACTGATCGGCCTTCATGCCAGTCTTTTCCGCCAGTTCTTCCAACGTGGACGCTTCGACAACCTGAGAACGGAACTGTTCCGGAATGGCTTCCGCTTCCGCAATCAGATCGGCCTGCGTCTGATCGTAAACCGTCCACATTTTATCCGGATACGTCGGGTTATGCCATGTGCCGTTCATATAAACATGACCATGCCGGACCGGAACGGATTCGTTGACGAACCGGTCGCCGTCCATGCCGAGCAACACCAGTGCGCCAGTATTCAGCGGACCCTGGCTTAAGACCTGAATCTGCGATGCACGCTGGCCTTCTTCGACATTGAAGGAAACGCCGCCTAAGCCGAAGCCGCCTTCGTAAACCGTCATGTGCCACAGATCAGCGCCGACAGCCTGCGCCATGCGGATGCCATCGCCGGTGTTGTACAGACCGCCGATTGGGGCATAGTCGGTCAGACCGATATAATGCTGAACCATTTCCTTGTTGTCCTCAAAGCCGCCGGTGCATAAGACGACGCCGTTGAGCGCGCGGATATGGCTTTCCTGCCCGCCGCGGGTTACCTTCACACCGATGATTGCGCCGGACATCGGATCCTGAATCAGTTCGGTTGCCGGCGTTTCAAACCAGACGTCAATCTTGTCCGCGTTTTTAACAACGTGTTCTTTCAGAATTTGATACAGATGAGAATCGCTGGTGCCCATGTGCGTCGTCCACAGTCCGACGGTATCCGAACCCTCAAATTCCGGATATTCCGGCGACATGACGCCGATAACCGGGAATCCCGTCCAGTCAACAAAGTCGTCTTTGTTTAAGCCGAAATCATTGACGAGAATTTCCGCCATGTTGGCGACGCCGTTGACGATGACGTCCAGCGAGGCTTCCGGAACTTCCGTATCCCCGGCCAGCGCCTGGTAATATTTCTTCGTTTCTTCCACGTTGCCGTTGCCATAGGCAAACAGCTGGCCGGCGACCTTGGAGTTGCCCCCGGCTTCCCCTTCGGTGCATTTCTCGACGATCAGAACAGACGCGCCGTTTTCCGCGGCCGTCTTGGCGGTCACCGCTCCGGACGCGCCGAAGCCGGCGACGACGACGTCATATTCCGCATCCCATTTCACGGTATCCGCAAAGGTATATCCGCCGGATGCCGGGGCTGACGTGCCGCCGTTGTTGGTTGCGCAGGCGCCTAAGCTTAAAACGCAAAAGGCCGCCGTTGCGAGTGCTAACAGCTTTTTCATTTCATTTTCCTCCCTTGATGTTAACATTTTAGCATGATAAAAATTGAACATGACCTGCGAAAAATTTTGCGTTGGCAAAAATTTCTGCTTGTCTCTTCTGTAATTGGCAAAATCATGGTACGATTACACCATGGAAGAAAAATGTTTGTTGGAAAAAGCGTCGACGGATTTTGTCCGCGACAACATGCTGATCAACTATTGTCTGTGGGACGACAATGAACTGTTGATCGAAAGCTTCGTTAAAAACAACCGGATTCCGCTGCGGTTTGATCTGGAGGACTATTATTTCTGTATTACGGGGATTGATAAAAAATACAACCTGATCGACGATTCCGCAATTTTTCAGCGTCAGGTGGAAACGACCTATGCGATTTATGAGGAGATGGAAGCGCTGCTGAACGCGAATCATTGCCGGGGCAATTGTTTCCTGATCAAGGTTGACAATTCTAAGCAGATGGCGGTTTTATTCAGCCGGGACGCGGAATGCAGGATCAGCGCCGAGCAGGTATGCGAACAGATTCACCGGCATTTTTTAGAGCGTCCGCCCTATGCGCCGGGGAATCATCGCTTTATCGCGACATCGCTGGCGGGACCCTACCAAGGCTATGAAGGCATGCATCCGGCTTATCTAAAAGCCCGCCAGCTGAACGATCTGCGTTTCTTCGAGGTGGCGTGCCCGGTAATTACCGAACAGGTGCTGCAGCGGCGGATCGATCCGGGCGTGCTGGCGATCTATGAAAACGGCCGTCGGTTACGCAATGAGCTGTGTACCGGGAATCTGCCGGCAGTTTTGGAACAGGTCAATTATGTGTTCGATCACCTGGTCCGCAGCTCGCTTGATATGAACTGCTGCCAGGCGGCGCACACGTTTGTGATCGCGACGCTGAGCCTGTTCGTCAAGGTGTACGGCGTGGCGCTGGATCTGAACTTCGGACCGCAGGACTTTTTCTCACTCAGCGAATATCAGGCTCATCTGGAAAATCAGATCCGAAGACTCTGTCAGTCGGGGGCGAACGGCCGCTGGTACACGCCGGAGGTACTGCTGGCGATGGGCTTTATCCATGAGAATTATCAGAAAGATATTTCGCTGAAGCTGGTCGCGGAGTACACCAATACCAATGTCAGTCATTTAAGCAGTGAATTCAATCGTCAGACTGGCAGTTCCCTGCCTGATTTTATTGCGGGTCTGCGAATTGAAAAAGCGCGTTCTTATCTGGAAAATTCCACGCTGACGATCGCTCAGATCAGCCGCGAGGTGGGCTTCGGCAGCGAACGGTATTTCACGGAGATCTTTAAGAAACACTGCGGGAAAACGCCGCTTCAGTACCGCGCGCAGCTGAATTTGGAGAAAAGCGAGTCATCCGAGAATAAGTGAGAGATGATTCAATCCATTCCGGTCAGCACAAGCGAAGGCCTAAATTGAAATCGTGGAAAAAATGGAGGCTTGGTAATGGATGAGCGATTGTTGGGAAAGCGCGGCTATGACTGCGGCAGCTGTCCGACTTACATCCAGGGAATCTGTCCCGGCTGGGTGCCGGCGCATAAGCCGGGGAATTGTTTTACCCGCGACGGTGTGCTTCATCAGTTGATGGCCTGCGGGGAATGCGGGCGTTTCCCATGCCAGACGATCATGCCTCGCTCATACTGAACGGTGCTGGACAAAGATTGGCTTCAATGGAAAAAACGGACGATTCCGGTAAAATAAAAACGCTTCCGGACGGATCTGGAAGACGTTGGTTTCTTCTTCATTCAGGATTGCCCGGCGCAGCGATGATTCGTTCCTGCGCCGGGCTTTTTTGAGTGAGCGAAATGTTATTCAGTCAATAAATCGCAATCTGGCAAATCCGCCGGCTTAATGTTAGCGGAACATTCCGGCATCCGGCAAATCCCGCGCCAACAGAGGACGGCTGCCAGGACAAACCCCAGCCCGCCGATCAACCCGGTCAGATCCGGACCGATTAACGGCATGACGCTGCCCGCGCTCAGCAGGGCGGACGCGGTATAGCGGTCGATTCCGTTTAAGGAGGCATGCCACAGAGCACAGGTCCACACGGACTCACTCTTAAATTGCAGCCAGGCCAGGATTATCCCCTGGATCAAACACAGCCACAGCTGCATCAGAACGCCGAGCAGCGGATAATCGGTTCCATAATTGTAGCCCAGTAGAATGATCGGGGCATGCCATAACCCCCAGATCAAAGCGGTGGCAATGATAGATTTCCGCGTGCCCAGAACATCACGCAGTCGGGGAAGCAGCCAGCCCCGCCATGCCAGCTCCTCGCCCAGCGCCGGGATCAGTCCGCCGAAGGGATTGATCAGAACCGCAAGCAAAATGACAGGAATCAGCTGCGTCCAGTATGCGTTCAGCTCAGTTATGCTGTTATTGGCCGCAAAGCGCGAGGCCAGCGGTTGAAACTGCGCTGGGAAAAGCAGGAAATAAATTCCCGCGCCGGCTATAGCCAGCAGAGGCGGAAGCAGCCAGCTCAGCGCGTAACGGGAAAGGTTACGCTTGAATTTCGGCCGCAGAAACAAGGAACGGCGCTCATGCGTCAGCCGGTTAACGATCAGCACGCTGAGGGCCGGTGTGAGCATCAAGAGCGAAAGCAGCGTGGTATCGCGGCTGCGGGCATATAAAACGGTAAACAGACTGAGAAATGCGAGGGTCAGCAGAGCGAACAGGGCGAGCTGTTTCTTTTGATAGGCCGTGAATTGCGTCATGAGAAGAGTGTCCTTTCTGTTTAAAAGCTGATGTGAAACAACGAACCATTCAGGAAATCCAGACTGACGACGACTTTCCCATCCTCGATCCAGATCGTTTGATACCACGGCTTCGACGAGCCCGCGATCAACGCTTTTTGACCTCCGGCCGCTAAACCCGCTCCCACGATCAGCGAACCGGTCAGCACGAAGATCAAGCCGGCGATCAACGCCTTTTTTCTAAAATTTCGGATTACCATTTGCTTACCTCCTGGAAAAACAGGGAACGCAGAAACTGCGCGGTTTTCATCACCGCAGCCTTAAACCACGGAATCGTGAGCGAGGCGCCTAACGCCGCCAGAATTAACCCGCCCAGCGCCATGACTCCGACACCCAGCTGAATTACGCCGGCGATTAACGACACGGAGACCATGACAAACGGACTGGCGCTGACGCTGACCAGCGCGACGAACAACAGGCTGACCGTCATGGCAACGCAGATAAACGGCACGCAGCCGGCGAGCAGAAAACCGGCCAGCAAGATCATTAAACCCGCTAACAGCAAGGCGCCCCACAGCGGGAAACCCAGAATCAGCAAGATCACGGTCATGACGCTGTTTATAGGCAGGGAAAACTTAAATTTCAGACTGCCGCGGTCTTCGAGGAAGGCTTTTGCCATCTGTTGCGGTGTTTCCAATTGGGCGACAGCTTCGGTTTCCGTCAGCCCGTTTTCAATCCGGTCCTCGATCATCTCACGGGCGTAGTTGAAACAAATTTCTTTTTCCGGCTTCGGCAGCCATTTCAACGCTTTATTTAAAGCGTCCAGATATTCTTTTTCAGTCATGGTGAACTTCTCCTTTAATAAAATCGATCACGGCCATCACTGATTTCCAGTCGTCCAGAAAATCGGCGATGTGCCGGCGGCCGCTGTCCGTCAGCCGGTAATACTTCCGCAGCCGGCTGTTGTGCTCGACGGAATAGGTTTCCAGATCGTGGCTGGCTTCCAGGCGTTTAAGAATTGGATACAAGGTGGATTCAGAAATCTCAATGACCTGAGACACGTCTTTGATGATTTGATAACCATAGGAATCCTGCTTTGCCAGCGCCGCCAGCACGCAGATTTCTAACAAACCTTTTTTTAGTTGACTATCCATGATTACCTCCTTACGTGTTATACTATATATCACATAGTATAATGCGTCAAGCAGTATTTTAAGTATTTCTGTTTGATCATTCTCCTTTCTGTCTGGATTTCTTTTAAAGCCACGATAGTGAAGTTGAGTCAGACGGAAGCCCCGCTCAGGAAGCGTATAACCAGCCGTTGAATTAAAGGGAGGCGCTCGTTTCTTATTTATAACCGGATAAGAGATCAAAGGGGATAACGAAAAGGTATTCTTGTTTTTAGAAAATTGTGAGAGGTCGCTTTCGATGGATATTTAAAAATCACTTTGTTATGATATAGAGGATATCGCAGATCTTCGTTGTAAAAATCTAGGACGCTGTCGGATAAAAGTTCGGTTTTATCGCCGCGTTCAGTTTCATCAAATTGCTTTTGATCAACGGACAGATCGCAAGGAACGTAAAAATTCGGATTCCCCAAAATATTTTCTTTAAATTTGGGCTTATGGCTGAGGCTGGCTGTCTAATATGTGGAAGGAGATAAAAATGGAAGGGATAGAAAAGTTAAGTCAGTATTTTGAAGAGAATCAGGAATACTGTTACCGCGTGGCGTATCATTACACCCAAAATTCAGAATTGGCCAAAGATGCGCTGCAGGAGGCGATTATTAAAGCGATGGTGCATTACAGCCAGCTGCGCAATGAAAAGTATATGAAAACCTGGTTTTACCGGATTCTGATCAACGAATGCAAAAATATGTTGAAAAAATTTCCGCGCCGGGAAGAATTGGATATAAACTGGATCGAAGATCCTGCGGTCCACGATCAAAACTTGAAAATTGCCGTCGATCATTGTCTGGAAAGCTTAAAACCTCAGTACCGGGATATTATTTATCTGAAATATTTCCAGGGCTTTGAGTTTAAAGAGATATCAAGAATTCTGGGGGTGCGCAACGGTACAGTAAAATCACGGTATTACAAGGGAATGGAATTATTGAAAACACAATGGGAGGGTGAAAATCATGTCTGATAAAGATGTTAAGATTCCAGAGGATCTGCACGAAATCATTGAAAAAAGCATTCAACAGGGATTGATTCAGCGGAAACAACGCTGCCGCCGCAACAAAACGATCGGTTTAAGCGCTGCGGCAGGCTGCTGCGCGTTCCTTTTCTTTTTTAATACCAATACGGTGTTTGCGAAGACCGTATTGGACCTGCCGCTTGTCAGCCAGATTGCGCATCTTTTCCTGGACTCTGAATCCACAAGCGAAGAAGCGGCTTATATTGCGGAGATCAAGGTCCCGCAATTGGAAAACAACGATCAGGCACAATCTTTAAACGCAGCGATCCGTGAACAGATCGAGGCGCATGCCATCGCGATGAAGCAGCAGGCGGCAGATGAATATCAGGCGTTTATTGAAACCGGCGGAAAAGCCGAGGAATATATTCCGGCCCGAATTTCTATTAATTATCAGCTCTACTGCAACAATGATCAAACCTTATCGTTCGCGATTATTTCCACCTATGTGCGCGCGCAGTCCAGCCAGACGGTCGATTGTTATAACGTGGAAGCCGGAACCGGACGGACGCTGACGCTGGAAGCATTGGCCGGCGAAGATTATGCGGAACGGATTGCCCGGGAAATTCAGCGTCAGATCGACGCGAAACCGGAAGCGGAACAGGCTGTTTATGATGAAGATCTGGATTTAAAATCAATGATCGGGCCTGATCGGCCATTCCATCTCGATCCTGACGGCAATCTGATTGTAGAATTTGAAAAATATGAGATCGCCGCCGGTGCTGCCGGACCTCAATCCTTTACGCTTGATTTGGAAAGCCTGAACTAGGTAAAAAACGGAAAACATCAGAAGTGGACTGCCATCAAGGGGATCGGAAAAAGAAATGAATCGAATGAACAAAGTTCATTGACACAAGTTCATTCATCCATTACAATTGGGATTAACAGAGAAGGTGAATTGATGCGGGTATCCAAAGCGCCGGAAGAAAGAAAACAGGAGATTCTGCGGACGGCGATGCGCTTATTTACGCAGCAAGGTTATGAAAACACGTCAATGCGGGATATCGCCCGGGAAATGAATGTCGTCCAGGGATTGTGTTATCGCTATTTTGATTCCAAACAAAAGCTGTTTGAGGAAGCGATGGATACCTATGCGGAAGAATGCTGCGCCAGCTTTATCCGGGTTCTCCATGATCCAGGACTTTCGCTGGAAGAAAAGTTGGACTGGATGTTCGAGTCGATCAAGCAGGAGGGCTTAGCCCTGCGTTATGAGGAGTTTTTTCATAAACCGGAAAACGAAGATTTCCACCGGCAGCTGGCGATGCGGCTATGCGAAAAATTAAAACCCCATCTGATTCAGGAACTAAACCGCTATGCTCAAGCTCGTGGAAAGACATTGAAATTTCCCTCTGTAACGGTGGATCTGATCACATACGGGCAGATCGCTCCGCTGTCGCGATCCGTCAAACCATCAGATGCGGAATTGGATGAGCTGAAACGTTTGGTTTATGCGCTCATCGAACAGTCATTAACGCCTGAATAACATCAGGCGGTTATTTTTGAAACACGAGTGAACGATGTTCAATCGAATTTAATTTCCCGAACAGGGAATGGACGAGAAAGGAAAATATGTATGGAAAACAAAAAAGAACAATCCCAGACGGCCTTTGACCGTCAGGCCAGCCGCTATGACACGACCTGTTACAGCCGCCATCCGCGCGCTTTGTATCCGCGTTTGCTTAGACAAATTGAGAAGCTTCAGCCGACCGACGTTTTGGATCTGGGCTGCGGTACCGGGGCCTTATTGGCGGAAATTGCGCGACTTTGTCCTACTGCCCGCTTATCGGGGCTGGATCTTTCGGCAGCGATGCTGGCGGTCGCTGAAAAACAGCTCCAAGACAAAGCGGAGCTGATTCAGGGTGACAGCGAAGCGCTGCCTTATGCGGATTGTGCTTTTGATCTGATCGTATGCTGCGACTCATTTCACCATTATCCCAATCCCGAGGCGGCTGCACGTCAGCTTCATCGTTGTCTGAAACCTGGCGGACGGCTGCTGATCGGCGATACGACGATGCCGCCGCTGCTGCGTCAGCTGATGAATTTTACTTTCCGATTCAGCTCGGAGGGCGATGTCCGGCTGTATTCTCAGAAAGAAATGCGGGCGCTGTTATCGGATTATTTCCAGGATGTGCAATGGCGGCGGATTTCCCCGTCCAGCTATATTCTGCAGGGAACTGTCCGGAAATGAAGCTCAGTTCCTCAGAACGGATCTATTTGCTCACGCTGGCACAGCTTTTAGAAGAACAGAAATGGGTGCGTCAGTGCGATCTGGCAAAGCGGCTGCAGGTCAGCCGTCCAAGCGTGTTTCGGGCTGTCAGCCGTCTGGAAGCGCTGGGATTGATTAATAAGGAAGCCGGGTTGTTGTTCCTCAATGAAACCGGCGAAGCGGCGGTAAAGCAGCAGCGGGAGGCTAAAAAGGTGCTGTTGGCAGGACTTGCTCGGTTAGGCATCACCGGGGAACAGGCCCATGCTATCCTGGAGAGCCCTGACAGCTTTTATCAGGACTGTCTGATTTCGGCATTATGTGAACGCTTGTCGCTTTCCTCATGAAAGGAATGAATAAGAAGGAATTCAAATGCACGTAGAAATCACAGGCTTGTTGGAGAGCTTCTAAACCGATCAACCGCTGACTTTTCAGTTACCGGATCAGGCCGCCAGCACCAGGCATGAGGCTCCGGTTTGCATAAAAAAAGCCCGTTCATTCACAGGCTCAAAAACATCCGGTCAGCTTAGTTCAGCTCAGCGGATAGGGCTGCAGAGACAGACATACTTTATCTTTGCTGCAGGAGCTGAAGGAAGACGGAAACGCGGAAGATCCCGGCCTGCTGCTCAAACTGCACCTCGCCCTGATACCGCTGCGCTATTTCCTGAACTGAAGCTGTGCCGATTCCCGGTCCCTCCCGTTTAGAGGAAAGCGGCGTTCCGTCTTGGAAGGTAACTGGAAGAACGCAGGTATTATCGATCAGAATCAGCAGCGCGGAACTGCCTTCCTGTTTGATGCGCAGTTTTATCCATTTAGATCTGGAACTGTCCCGTCGGCACGCTTCCACCGCATTTTCCAGCAGATTGCCCAGCAGCACCGTCATATCGGTAGAAGCAACCGGACAAGGGTCAGGATAATCGATGCGCGCTTCAAACTGAATTTTATCCGCCCGGGCCTGTGCCGCATAATAAGATACCAGGGCATTGACGACATTATCGCGGCAGAAGAGCTCCAGGGTATCCGGAGGCAGCTCACTTTTATAGAGATCGATATATTCCTTCAGACCGGTTCGATCGTCCCGTTCAATATACGACTGCACGGCTGCTAGGTGCTGGCGCAGATCATGACGGGCTTTTTTCATTTCTTCAACATGCGAGGTCAGTCCTTCGTATTGTTTTTTCTGCGCCGTCAGATTTCGGTTGGCATATTTCAGCGCTTCCTCCAGCTGAATCCGCCGCCGGGAATTCTGCAGGATTTTAAGAGCTAAATAAGAAACGTAGCAGGCGCCGAAAAGCATCAGATAGCGGGAAACGAGAAACTGCCAGGAAGCATAGGCATAGACATCCTCCGTCGTACAGTACAGCATGCCAAACAGAGTGGAGAACAGCGGAATAATCCATAAATACCGCCACATGTCATGATCATTAATAGCCAGGGCGTCAGCGATCGTGTGGCGGAAGAAACGGAACAGAAACGGACAGGTGATCAGATAAATCACAATGCGGGCGAGATTATAAATTAAATAGGGATGGATTCCGGAAAAATCCCAGAAAAACCGGCTCTCGATATAATTGGCGTTGCCGTAGACAAAGAAGGACCAGGCCAGAAGCAGAAGGTAAGTAAACATCAGCTTCGGGAAAGTATCCTTAATCAGTGAAAATCCCAAGATCATATAGATCAGCATGAACGTATAGCGAAGAAGCGTTGTCCATTGTGCGGCCGCCGCATATCCGCCCAGATTGATGTAATAAAAGGCTGCGCTGTTGGCGGAGGCCAGAAGCAGCTGCAGAAGAACGACATAACGAAATGAAATTCTCAGCTTATCTTTAAACATCCAGTACCTGGGCAGGGTAAACGGCAGCGAATCTAAAAAGGGAAACAGCAAAATCATCAGCGTATCCACAGTCTTCATAATAGATCATCCTCTCTTTCCCGCTGAAACAAATATTGATGATAGGCCGCCGCCAGCTTCTTTCTTTCCCGCTTGGCAAATGGAATTGGCGTTCCGTCATCCAGTACAAAATTCTGATCGTCCATGCGGTCGGTGCGCTCAAGATTAATGATGCAGCCTTTATAACAGGTTAAAAACTGCGGGTAAGCTGAAAGTTTTTCAGCGAGTTCAGCGAAAGTCAGCCGATAGCGGATCAGGCCTTTCCGGTCTGAATGTATCCGGCTGTAATGGCCGTCGGAATCGCACCAGAGAATTTCCCGCAGAAGCACGGAATCCTGTTCGATCCGGATAAACCGGGCTCTGCGGATTTTTTCAATCCGGGCGGCGTTTAATGTATTGATGAAATCCTGATAGGTATAGGGCTTTACCAGATAGCCGCAGGCCTGCACGCCATAGCTGTCGATTGCGAAATCCCGGCTGGTCGTGACAAAAATCAAAGAAACCAGCGCATCCCGCTTCCGGATTTCCCGGGCCGTTTCGATTCCTGTCATGCCGGACATGAACTGATCGATAAAGATGATGTCATAGCTGTTCGGAATGAAGCGGTATAAAAAATCCTCTCCGGATATAAAATCCTCCGCCTGTATTTTTTCACCGCCGCACTGTTCTGTCAGATAGCGGCTGAAATAATTTTTTATTTCTACCCGGCAAGGTTCCCGGTCATCGACGACGGCGATCTTCATGTCCATCCCCCTCTTAAACCGTACAGTTCTTTGTCGCTAAGAATATTTTAACGTGGAACAGGCCGGACAACAATTGAATTTTTTACTAAAAACTGCGTCTTAACGCCAAAAACTGCATTTTGACGCCAAGCTCTTGTAGTTTAATCAATATTTTATTATGGTTAAAATAATAAAGCAGCAAGATGGAAAGAGGGGATGGCCTATGCTGAAGATCATGATCTGCGATGAGCTGGACCGGGAACGAGATCAGATAATTCAAGATGTCCGGCGCTGGTGCGATGAAAGAAGTCAGCCCGCTTTGATCGAGTTCTGCCGCGGCTGGCCGGAATTGGCGGACAAACTGAAACAAGGCGGCTATGATTTAGTTATCGTTTCTCAAGAGGGGGTCAAGGGACTGGATCTGATTACCAGCGCCCGGCCTCTGCTGGACAGAATCATCTGGTTTTCAGACCTTGATTTTGCGCTTCAGGCTTATCGTTTATGCGTTTCGTATTTTGCGATGAAGCCGGTAACCGGGCTTAAGGTGGAGCGCGCTTTAGACCGCTGCCGTGAAGACGGCCGGTGACCGCCGGTCCGTTTCAGCATCATGAAAAGAAACAGGAGGAAAAGAGTATGGTAAGAAAGGGAATGAAAACGATTTTATTGATTGCGGCTCTGCTGATGATTCCCACCTCGGGAATCGTCTATGCCGAAGAGGGAACCGAACCGCCTTCAACAGAAACTCCAAGTGCCGCCCAGGATTATCCGCAGGAAGAAACGAAAGAACCGGCTATCCATACCGAACGGAACACGAGTTCCGGTTTTGATGATGAACTCCCGGATGTCGATGCACCAAAGTCCTCACAGGAGCCTGCGAAGATGGAAAGCTCTGGCTCCTCGTTCCTTCAGGATTTCAATTCCGATGTGACTCCGGTTTTAAATGGGTATCCTGTCAGATGGGGAACCTTTGACCACGGGTCTATAAATCTCAGAGACACTTCGGGCAGTGATCTGTATAATGAGACTAAATGTGAGTCCGGCGCCATATACAGTGTGACGATGTATCCGGACCCCGGTTATCGATATAAAGCAGGATCATTAGAGAACAAAACGACGCCTGCAATCAAGTTCACGGAAGATCAGGTCAACAAGTATGTCTTTACTATGCCGGAGGAGGAGGTCCTGCTGGATCTTGAGTTTGAATTGATTCCGAATTATGATCAAACGGATGTGACTTTGATAAACGAGGTGATCCAGGCGCATCCCGAAGCCTTTAATCAGGATTTAATCGATCAGCCTGAACAATGGGACTTTGTGACATGGGACACTATTGGAAATAATATGTTAGGAATCATAGCTCTGGATTTATCCGGCAGAGGACTGCAGGGAAGTTTGGATGTTCGATATTTATCTTATTTAAAGACTTTATCCTGCGCGAATAACAGCTTAACTGAATTATTTATTAACGAAGAGCGTATAAACACCCTTGACTGTCGTCAGAATCAGCTCCAAACGTTAAGGATTTCTTGGTTCACTGTTTTGAACTGTGAAGGCAATCCAATGGATAGTCTGGAAATAGTCAATGCAGGGATTCAGTATCGTTCACTCTCTGTCAATATAAGCGATGAGGATAAGCAAGCCGGGAATGCCGCCTATATTCAAAGCTTCAACGGCTCTGTCACTTCCACGCCGACCTATACCCTCAAAGCCTTCCCCGCAGCGGATTATCAATTTGCAGGGTGGAAAATAGGCAATTCGATTTACGTCAAATCAACAACCGTTCTGGAGTGGGTGAATTCCAATACAACAGTCCAGGCTAACTTTAAGATTCCGCTTCAAATTTTGCTGCCGCCGAATAAAATCGTAGTGGCCGTAGGACAAGAATTGCATATCATCCCGACTGTGCTGCCGGAGAATGCGCCGAATAAAGAAGTGACTTTCGTTGTAATAGATCTTGGTAAGTTTGATCTCCGGAAGGATCCGGATAACCCTAACGCGTTCTTCTTAAAAGGGAAGGAAACAGGCAGTGAACAGTTTGATCTTTATGTAGAGCGTTTCAGTAAAAATCTTAGTGTCCAGGTGATTGACCGGGCATTTATTCAGCCGGCATTCACTGAGAATACGATCAGCGGCGTAAAAGGATCGTATGAATTGGATTCATCGCTTTCCTTTACCGCTAAGGGATCGGGTCTTGATAACCAAGAGCCGTTATGGGAAGACTGGCGCTGGGTCCCGGTCCGCTGGGCAATCGACAAACAGAATGCGGATTCTATTCAGGGAACCTTCAGCTCCGGGGAGGATCAGCAGGCTTCTCTGAGCGGACTTTCGGCTGGAAATCATGAACTGATCGTTGAATTTCAGAAAGAAATCTATAATAACTGGAGCTGGGAGCCAGCGGAAACGGAAAGTCTGTCCGCCGTCTTTTCGATCACCGAGCCAAAACCAACACCAGCTCCAACACCAACGCCGACTGCGACCCCGAAGCCGTCAGAATCGGAAAACCCCACGCAGAACGTGAACGTTCCCTCCTCACAGGCTCCGCGGATAATCAAAAAGCCCAAGCCGGAAGTGAAAGCGACGGCGACTCCTGAACCGACCAGCACGCCGGCAGTAACTCCAAAACCCGCTGAAAAGCCAGGGACTCCGCCGCCGAGCGCAACTCCGGCTCAAAATGAGATAAAGAAAGGCGGATGGCCATGGTGGACGCCGGCCGCGGCGATTCCTGTTGTGGCTGTGATCGGCGCCGTCCTCTTTCTGAAACGCAGATCGAAATAAAAACGGTTTCTATATAACTAGTTTCTCCAGGTTTAAAGTATGAAAAAGGACAGGGCTTCGCGGGGTTTTTACTCGAAATTGGGCAAAAAAAAAGGTCAGGCAGGATAAAGCTTCATTTAACGCTTTACCCTGCCTGCTTCTTTGATGGATATTCTATGTCTACCCGAAACCGAGTAAGAACCCCTCGCGGCTTTGTCCTTTTTAAGATTCATCGGTGAAGAATGATAAAAGAAAAGCTATTTGTATTCTTGAAAGAGAATGGTATTGATTACAGGATGCAATGCTCGATCTTACCGTCGATGATCGTTGCCAGGCAGGAGGTCAGATTCTCAAACGGCATGCCGTCAAAAATTGCGATGTCCGCATCCTTGCCGACTTCTAACGAACCGACGCGGTTTTCCAGACCCAGCAGCCGGGCCGGACGGATCGTCACAGCTTCCAGCGCCGTCTGGAAGCTCAGGCCATAGCGCATCGCGATACCGATGTCGCTCGGCAGCCAGACGGTATCGGAAGCGCCGTCCGCAGTCAGGCAGAAGTTGATGCCGGTCTTCTCAAAGACCGCCGGGGTGTCCTGACGGCAGCCCCAGATCTCAAATTTCATTGGTCCCATCTTCAACGGCCCGACGACGGCTGTGATGTCCTTCTCTTTTAAGAATTCCTTGATCTTATACCCTTCCGTGCAGTGTTCAATCGCATATTTCAGATGGAATTCCTCGGCAATACGGATCGCCGTGACGATGTCGTCTGCCTGGTGGCAGTGAATCCGGCAGCGGCGCTCACCGCGGACAACCGGTACCAACGGGTCCAACCGGAAGTTAGGTTCTACGTGAACCGTCGGATCCGTTTCCGCTTTTTTCAGCTTATCGGAGTAAACCTTGGCGTTGAACAACGTTTCCCGCAGCACAGCGCCGGTCCCCATGCGGGTCATCGGCATTTTCTTGTCCGGCCCATAACAGCGCTTCGGGTTCTCGCCCAGCGCCATTTTCATGACCTCGGTGCCCGGAATCATCATGTCCTGAACGGTGGAAGCCTGTTTCAGCTTAAATGAGAAGCCGGTGCCGCCGATGACGTTGGCACTGCCCGGCAGTGTGCAGCAGGTCGTAAAGCCGGCGTTTCTGACCTTCGGGATCGCTTCGTCAAACGGATTGAACGCATCCAGCATCCGCACCTGCGCGGTGACGGGATCGGTAATTTCGTTGGCGTCCATCGTCGAAGGCATCCAGGCCGGTTCGTTTAAGCCTGACAGATGGCTGTGAGCGTCGATCAGTCCCGGCGTCACCCATTTGCCGGCAGCGTCAAGAATCTCTGCGCCCTCCGGAACGGGAATGTCGGTGCCCATGGCTGTAATTTTGCCGTTATTGATCAGTAATGTGCCGTCTTCCACGACGCCCTGAGTCACAGTCTGCAGCTTCCCGTGAACGATGGCGATCATAAATCACCCTCCTGGCGGACAAATTCCGGTTTTCCGTCGATGATGACCTGTTCGCATAAGGTCAGATTGGAGAACGGCATGCCGTTAAAGATCGCAATATCTGCGTCTTTGCCCACCTCCAACGATCCGATCCGATCGTCCAGCTTCAAGAGCTTGGCTGGATTGATCGTCACGCATTTTAACGCCTGTTCAAAGCTGAGTCCATTTCGCATGGCGATGCCGACGTGCACCGGCAGCCATTTGGTCGCTGACGAATCATCCGCCATCAGGCAGAAATCCTCAATCCCGGCTTTTTCAAAGACCGCCGGGGTATCCTGACGGCAGCCCCAGATCTCAAACTTCTGCGGTCCCATTAACAGCGGACCGATGACGACCTTGGCTTTTTTCGCCTTTAAGAAATCCAGAATCTTATAACCTTCGGTGCAGTGCTCAATCGTGTAATCGAGGCTGAATTCCTCGGCAATCCGGATCGCCGTGACGATGTCGTCGGCGCGGTGGCAATGAATCCGGCAGCGCATTTCGCCGCGGACGACCGGAACCAGCGCTTCCAGATCAAAGTCACGCTTGACGTCCTTGCCTGCAGCCAGCGCGTCGCTGTACTGCTTGGCGTCGAATAACGCTTTGCGCAGGACGGCACCGGTGCCCATCCGGGTCATCGGCATTTTCTTTTCAGAGCCATAGCAGCGCTTCGGGTTTTCGCCCAGCGCCATTTTCATCATTTCCGAGCCTTCGATCGCGATTTCCTGAACGGTCGCCGCGTTTTTCAGCTTGAAGCTCAAGCCGGTGCCGCCGATGACGTTGGCGCTGCCCGGCCCGGTGTAGCAGGTCGTAAAGCCGGCTGACCGTGCCGCGCCGATCGCCATGTCGAACGGATTCAGCGCGTCGATGCCGCGGATCTGAGCAGTAACCGGCGAGGTGACCTCGTTGCCGTCGCCGATATGCGGCATCCAGTGCGGTTCGTTAAAGGTCGAAATGTGCGTGTGCGCGTCGATCAGGCCCGGAGTCACCCATTTTCCGGAAGCGTCGAGGATCTCGGCCCCCTGCGGGATCGCAATATCCTTGCCGATCGCTGTGATCTTGCCGTTGTCGATGAGCAGCGTGCCGTCTTCAATCGTACCGTTGGCGACGGTCAGCAGCTTGCCGTGTGTAATAGCTATCATTGTATGTCCCCCAATCTATATGAACTCATTGTATCGTAAAACCAGTGAAAATCAATCCGTGATCCCAATCATTTTCATTAAATATCGGGCGTTGCGCTGCGTACAGCGTCCCGGCTTGAGCTTGTAATCAAAGAAAATCTTCTGATCCTGGTAATGTTCCTCAAAATGAACGTTGACTAAGGAAAGTCCGGCCTGTTCCTCCAGGGCGCACAGCTCAAAGTCGTGCGTCGTGATCATCGCGCGGATCCACGGGTGGTTCAGATGGCGAAGCACCTGGGCGCTGCCGTCGATCCGGTCGAGGGAGTTGGTGCCCTTGAAGATTTCATCGATCAGCACCAGCAGCGGGGTTTTCAGGGATACAGCGTCGATGATCCTGCGGATTCTTAACAGCTCACCATAAAAGGTGGAGATCCCCTCGTTGACGTCGTCGCGGATCCGCATTGAGGTTAAAACGGTAAAGCCGGAAGTATCCATGCTTTGCGCGCAGACGGGACCGCCGGCCGCCGCCAGAATTTGATTCAGACCGATCGTGCGCATGAACGTCGTCTTGCCGGACATGTTGGAGCCGGTGACCACCGTCAGCGAATGATCGAGGGTGAAATCGTTGCCGATCGCCTGAACCGGATCCAGCAGCGGGTGAGTCAGCTGCGTAAACGCCAAGACCGGAACCGTTTCCTCATGCAGCTTCGGCATGCAGGTCTGCGGATGCGTCAGCGCGATCAGCGCCAGTGATTCCATCGCTTCCAGCTGCCCCAGCTGTTCCATCACGGCGATCCACGTCTGCCCGGCCTGAGCCTGCCATTGGTTCCAGGCCTGCACGCATTGCAGATCCCACAGCAGCAACAGCTGTGCCGGCAGGTAGAGAAACGGATTAGCCTGTAGCGACAGCCGGTTTAACAGCCCGTCGAGCTGCTTTACGCCCTGAAGCAGTCCCTGCGGCTGACGGATCTGAGTTTTCAGCGCGTCGATCAAAGGGCTGGACAGCGCCGACTGATCCAGCTTCTGACAACGGATCAGGCAGTTTTGCAGTCCCTGCCGGACCTTCGCGACAGCCTGCAGGCGGCTGTGGACATACCCAAGGGAAAACAGGGCGAGCGCCGCCTGGACAAAAAAGATCAGGATGAAGCACAGCGGCGAGATCCAGCGCAGCAGCGTCAGCCCCAATAACGTCAGCGTCACCGCCGGCATCCAGCGGATAAACCAAGCGGGAATCGGCAGCGTGACCGGCTGGACAAGCTCATTCAGCTTTTCGGAAGCCATCGCGGCGGCCGTCTGCGGCGTCAGCCCGTGCGTGCAGGTCCAGTCCGCAAGCATGAAATCCGGATTCTGTGCCAGAACGGTCACGGTTTCCTGACGTTCGCGGATGATTTTGACTGCGGCTGGTTCTTTAAAATAGGAAGCCAGCGCCGTCTTCCCCTGCGGCAGGACCGCCATGCAGCAGAACTGATATAACGAACGCGGGCCAAAGACGTCGAGATCGGCCAGCGCGGGTTGATCATCGGTTAAAAATTCCGCGCCGGTTTCCGACGCCTGCTGCCAACGACTGTCAAACCGCGACAGACATCGCCTAAGCACTTCGCTTCGCGCCTGGGCTTCAAGATAGAGCCGGTTGTTTTTCTGATGCGCCAGCATTGCCAGACAAAATCCGGCCAGGCTTAGGATAAAGATAAATCGATAGCCCATCCGGCCGTCGACGATTTGAAAAAAAGACCACGCTGCGATTAAAAACAAACCGAAGCGAACTCCGGCAATCTGCGAGTTTTTACGGCGGAGCTGAACGCTTTGGTTCTGAGTCTGGGCCAGCTGCGCTTCCCATTGTTGTTTCTGCATCGGATTCCTCCTTTTGATTGATTGCAACAGCTTTAGTATAAGCCAGATGTCCCTGAAAATCAAAGCGGGAAAGCCTTGCGCGGATATCAGGTAAACATTGGATTGTTATCAAAGCACCGCAGAATTCCTTAATCTGCACGGAAAGCGGGATGGGTCGCTATTTCCATTCTTAAAAAAATATGCGATAATAAAAACGCATTCAATTCAACAAGCAATTCCTTCCCGGCTTCCTCCGCTGATGAGCGAGCCGGAGTCGGGGCGATATCGTGTTTAAGACTGATAGAGTTCTGAAGCAAAGAACAGGAGCGATTAATGATGGAATCCATGGTCATCTTTCATCGTTGCCGCAGTTTGGCGGCGACCGATGCTTTTTATATTCAGCAGCTGGGTCTGACGCTGTGGCATACCCAGCCGGGCTGTCATATTTACGACAGCGGTTACGGCTATCTGGGGTTTGTGGAAGCGGCGGACTTTGAGCTTCCTGCTTATTCGTGCATTTCGTTTAACTGCACGGACTGCGCTGAGGTTGACCGGCTGTATGAAAAATTCAAAGGAATGAAGGGGATCACCGCTCCCCGGCGGCATCCGCAGTTTGCGGTCTATTCCTTTTTTATTCAGGATCCTGACGGATATACCGTCGAATTTCAAAAGATAGTGAAGGAGGGAGAACAATGAGCGAACGGACTGTTCAGACGGTTACGCCACGTCAGCTGCGCCGGGAATTTAACGGCATCGGCTTGACGTTTCTGATCGTTTTCGGATTGGCTGTCGGCGCGGCCTTTGGTTATCAATGGCTGACTCCGCTTTTGGAGCCGTACTATCAGACGGTGGACCGGCAGGCGGCGGAAATGGGAATTCGGATCGTCGTCACGCTGCTCGTCATGCTTCTTCCGTTTCAGATCTATGCGGCTTTAAAAAAGATGAAGACAGGCCGTTTTTTCGGTCATTGTCAAGGCGAATGGCGCGATATTCTCGGACTGGTGCTGATCGGACTGGCGCTGAATCTGCTTCTGACCTTTATTGTCGGGATTCTGGCGCTGGTGCTCAGCTGGTCCAACATTCAGTTTACGTCCTCGGAACTCATTCTGCAGGGAAAGCTTCCGGCGGTGATTCTGAGCCTGATTTACATCGTTGTGATCTCTCCGTTTTGCGAGGAATTTATTTTCCGCGGCGTCTGTCTGCGCAGCTTTGGCCGGATGGGCAATTATTTCGCAATATTTGCCAGCTCGCTGTTGTTTTCCTTCATGCACGGCAACCTGATCAATATCCTGCCGTCGTTTTGTCTGGGAGTCTTCCTGGCGGTGGTGACGATGCGGTTTAATTCCATCCTTCCGCCGCTGCTGATCCACATCGCGATCAACCTGCAGACGGTGGCTTTGCAGCAGGTGCCGGTGCAGTATTCGTGGATCATCGGATTGAGCTGCGTCGTTATCTATGCGCTGGCGCTGGTCGCCTTGATCCGCGGACGGCATAAACGAATCATTGTGCGTAAGGAAGCGAATCCCTGGATTTTAATCCAGCAGTTCTTCCTGTCGTGGGCGATTGTGATCACGCTGGCGGTCTACGGCGTGCTGAATATTCTGACAATTAAGATGTAAGGTTAAACCGGGAAATCCGGTTTTTCTTTTTTTCCAAGTTGAAAAAACGGCTTGGAATCCGATTTGTTTTGCGGCGTCTGCGGATCGGTGCTACACTGTTTTTATCAGGGAAGGGAGCTGATTTAATGAAAACGACGTTTACTTATGATCATTACGCGGACTATGCCGAGCTGACGACGCGGATGGTCTATTTTAGCGAACATTATCCGAATTACACCCGTTTGACAAGTCTGGGAAAGACACCGGAGGGCCGCGACCTGTGGGCGATGGAAGTGACGGATTTGCGCTGCGGGGATTTCGATGAAAAACCGGCGCAGCATATCGACGGGAATACGCATGCCGGGGAAGTGACCGGCTCAATGGCGGCGCTGCATCAGCTGGACGTGCTTTTAACCGGCTGTGAAGAACCGCGGATTGCCCGGCTGCTTCAAGCGTATACGTTTACGTTTATTCCGCGGATTTCTCCGGATGGAGCGGAAGTCTATCTGAAAACGCCGGATACGCTGCGCTCGGTTAACCGCCCTTCAGGCAAAGCCCAGTCCGGCGTCGTCCGGCAGGATCTGGATCAGGACGGTGTAATCCGGTGGATGCGGATTCCTGATGAAACCGGGGCATGGACCGCGGATGCGGAAGAACCGCGGCTTTTACGCCGGCGGCGGCCGGATGAAACCGACGGCGTGTTCTACACCGTGATGCCGGAAGGACTGCTTCAGGGAGAGTCTGGGGATCTTCTGAAAGCGGCCCCGGCGCGCTGGGGGTTGGATTTCAACCGCAATTATCCCTGCTGGTGGCGGCCGGAACAGCCGGGCGCGGGCGACTATCCGCTCGATAATCCGGAAACCCGCGCGGTAGCGGAGTTTTTGATCGCACATCCGAATGTCGGTGTGATGGTTACTCATCATACCAGCGGCGGGATGATTCTGAATCCGCCGGGTCCGTTCTCCGAGGCGGAACAGGATCCGCTGGACCGCAGCATCTACCATGCGATCGGAGCGCTGGCCACCGAGGAAATGGGCTATCCGTTATTGAATCTGTACGATGGCTTTCATTGCACGGAAAGTGACTACGCGGCCGGCGCAGGCGACGACTGGGCCTATCTGAATCGCGGGATCTTCGCGGTGACGGCGGAGTTGTGGGATTTGCAGAGCCGGGCTGGAATCAGTGTGGAGGAACAGCTGGAACCGGAACTTAGCGACGCTGAACGTCTGCGCCAGCAGAAATTGACGCTGGCCTGGATCGATGCGCATTGTCCGCAGGCCTGGAAGCCGTGGACGCCGCTGGAGCATCCGCAGCTGGGCCAGGTGGAGATCGGCGGGCTTGATTATAAGTTTACGATTCAGAATTGTCCGCCGGCATACCTGCGGGAAGAATGTGAAAAAGCGACGCGGTTCGCGCTGCGTCAGGTCTGTCTGCTGCCAAGGCTGGCGATCATGCGTTTCCAGGCCCAACCGTTAGGACATAATTTCGTGAAGGTGACGGCGGAGATCGTCAACCGCGGCTATCTGCCGACGTGGATCAGCCGGCAGCGTCAGGCGATGAAGCTGACGGAACCGGTTCAGATTGAATTGACAGGCGCTGAGATCCTCCAGGGACAGGCTCAGGGTGAAATTGAAGCGCTGGAAGGTTATGGACAGGATCAGACCGAGCTGTCTTTTTCCGGCGTCTATGGTCAGACCGCGGCGCTGCGCCGGAAATTAGAATGGGTTGTCCGGGCGCCTGCGGGAACACGTGTGCAGTTAAACATTCGCTGCGCTCAGGCCGGACAGGCTTCGGCAAGCTGTGTGATTGATTGAAACCTTGAAATCTGTGCGGATAATCCGATAAAGGAGAAATGAATGGCGGAACTAATGAAAGCAAGAATCAACGCTGACTCGCTCGGCGAACTGGCGCGCAGAATCAAAAAAAACCATCCTGCGTTTGAGAGCGAAGCCTTTGTGAGCGAGATTCTGGACGCGGACTGGGATTC
Source organism: Holdemania filiformis (assembly GCF_003459085.1). NCBI lineage: Bacteria > Bacillati > Bacillota > Erysipelotrichia > Erysipelotrichales > Erysipelotrichaceae > Holdemania > Holdemania filiformis. The sequence continues at coordinate 22,464 of NZ_QRUP01000009.1, forward strand.
ATTGGAACTGAAAGCCCGGATCCGGAAGACGGCGCTGGCCTTGGGCAAAACTCTGCCTGCGGACTATTCGCAGGCGGTGACGATTCTGCGGCAGACCGCGGCGGATTATCCAGCGGGCAGCGACGGGTTAATGTTGATGTGCCTGCCTGATTATGTCGAGCTATTCGGCCAGGCGGAAGCGGATTGGGAAGCATCCATGGCGGCGCTGGAACAAATCACCTCGCTGGCTTCGGCGGAATTCGCCGTCCGCGCGTTTATTCTCCGGGATGAAAAGCGGATGATGGCGCAGATGGCTGTCTGGGCAGAGCACAAAAGCGAGCATGTCCGCCGGCTGGCCAGCGAGGGCTGCCGTCCTCAGCTGCCCTGGGGACAGGCGCTGGCGAGCTTTAAGCAGGATCCCGCGCCGGTATTGCGGATTCTCGAACTGCTGAAAGCCGATCCGTCGCCGTATGTCCAGAAAAGCGTGGCGAACAACCTGAACGATATCTCCAAAACCCATCCCGAGCTGGTGCTGGAAACAGCGCGCCGCTGGCAGGGCCAGAATCCGGTCACGGACTGGATCCTCAAACACGGCTGCCGGACCTTGTTGAAGAAGGGAAATCCGGAAGCACTGGCGCTGTTCGGAGTGGCGGAGAACGATCATGTGAAAACAACGGAATTTATGGTGATGACGCCGGTTGTGCGGATTGGGGAGGAATTGGTTTTCTCCTTCGCGGTTGCCGCTGAGAACGAGGCTCAGGTCAGGCTGGAATATGCGGTTGACTATGTGAAAGCCAAGGGAAAACGCAGCCGGAAAAATTATAAAATATCCGAGCTGACCTTAAAGGCCGGCGAGAAACGAACGTATGTGAGAAAACAACGCTTCGCCGATACCAGCGTCAGAAAACATTATCCGGGCCGCCATGCGGTCACGCTGATCGTCAATGGTATTCCGCAGGGAACGCAGGGGTTTGAGGTCAGGGCGATGGAATGAGGAAGAACTTCATCTCGTCGGATTTCATGACCGATCCACAGGAAAAGCTGCCGGAATAGGAAAGAGAAAAACAGGAACAAGCTTAAGGGAGCCTGAACGGCATTCCTTTTGCTTGATTCCTGTTTTTAGTTTGCTTTCTTTTACGTTGAAGTTGATTTGAAAATCCTGTTTGTCCGGGGTTAAGCGCTGGTAAAGCTTAATCCGGACTCAGATCCGGCAGCGGTAGGCGGTTAGACCGCGCGGCCGGCGTCGTTGCCCGCATGAATCGCTTTGGCGATGTTGAACGGGTTGGCGCAGTCGCCGACGGCATAGGTTTCCGCAACGGATAATCCTTCCAGCAGACTTGTGTTCGGCAGCATGTCGGCGGCGTTGACGATCGCGTCGCAGGCGATTTCCATCTCAACTCCGGCTTCCGTCATGATCACGGCTTTGTTTTGGTTCACCGATTTCAAGGAAGCTTTCGGCCAGGCGCTGAAGCCCAGTGAATACAAGGCTGTGGTCATCATCCGCATCGCGTGCTGGGACTGCTGCATATCCATTTCCTCAGCGGCGTTCGGCGTGATCATCGTCACGTGCTTTTTATGGACTGTCAGCCACAGTGCGGCGTCGAAGGCCTGAGCGTTGGAGCCGTAGATGAGGACGTTTTCGCCCATCTCAGTGAACATGAACGATTCCATCTCGATGACCGGAGCGCTGCCGTCGCCGTCCACCTTCAAGGTGTCGCGCAGGCCACCGGCAGCCAGGATGACTGCGTCCGGTGCTTCCGCGTTGATCTTGGCAGCGTCGACTTCCACGCCGGTTTCGACTTTGACACCGGTGATTTCCAGCTGGCGGATCAGATAGTTCTTGAAATCCTGCAAGTTTTCATGCGGTCCCTTGACGGTATGCGCGAAATCCAGCAGGCCGCCGAGCGTGCCTTTCTTTTCGTACAGTGTTACTTCATGACCGCGGGCAGCCGCAATCCGGGCCGCTTCCATGCCGGCTGGGCCGCCGCCGATGACCATGACTTTTTTCGCTTTTTCAGCAGGTGTCAGATCATACGAGGCCGGGCCGCCTTCACGCATGACGCGCTGGGTCATCGCGTTGACGCGGCAGTAGCCGGCCATCGCGTTGGCTTCATTGCTGCCGATATGGCAGTGCAGGCAGCGGGTGCACGGTGCGATCTCGTCGATCCGTCCCTCGCGCAGCTTATTGACATATTCGGTATCGACGGTTAACGGACGGGTCATCAGGAAGAAGTCCGCTTTGCCGTCTTCCAAGGCCTGTTCGAAGAAATCCGGAGCGTGTGCCGGGTCCATGTAGGTGACGACGCCGCATGGGATGCTGAGGGCCGCTTTGTAGCGGGCCGCGACATTGAGAAGCATACCCGCGCCCTGAGTATCGCCGATCAGCTGGCCCTGCCAGTGCTTTTTAAAATCGTACTGCGTACCGAAGCCGGACGCGCCTTCAATACCGTTCAGGATGAAATACAGATCGCTGCCGAACTGCGCGACGTGATGGCCCAGCGGACCTAAGCGCAGGTGCATGGAATCCGCGCCGGCGGCCTCAAACAGCTTCGCAAGGGCGATGCCTTCCTCGACTGTCGTAATTTTCGTGCGCGGCGTGGTAACCGCGTTGTCCAGTGTCATCAGCGTCGGGTTGTTGGCGACGTTGTCGTTTTCTTCGATCGCGTCGATTAAGATCTGAACGTTGAAATCCGATCCGCAGGCTTCCTTGATCTTGGTAATGCACTCCGTGACGAACCGGGCGCGGTTTTCCAGGCTTGTGCAGCCGTATTCGTCAGTGCGCACGTTGTAGAAACGGGACAGGAAATGCTCGCCCATGTTGAAGCCGGCGGCGTTGATTTCAAACGCCTTGAAGCCCAGCTGCTGCATCCCCTTGGCAATCTGCGCGCCGCGGTCTTCGATCGCCTGGATCTGCTCGACGGTCATTTCATTTTCACCCGCGCCGAACTGGGCCCACTGATAACCCAGGCTCGCGCCGTATTTCGCACATTCCGCGACCAGCTTCTGGCCGAATGCCAAGGTTTCAGCGTCATAACCGCTGCCGTCTGCCGGAATTTCTAAGGCGGCAATGCCTTCGACATAAATCATCTCTACGCCGCCTTTGGCAAAATTGACGTAATATTGAAGCAGTTCATCGGTTAAGCCGGCTAAATAAGTTGCGGATCCAGCCGCCGATTTAACCATCCGGTGACTGAGCTGAAGCGAACCGACGGTCAGCGGCGAGAACAACGTCTTTAATTCTTTGGTGTTCGTGCGGTAATCTTCACGCTGCGGATTGAGATAAGCCGCGGCGATTTTGTCATTTTCCGGAACCTCGGCCGGCGCCGTGGTCTGCGGAGTCTTTGTGTTTTCAGCGGAACAGCCGACTAAGCCGGCCGCCATGAGGGTTAAAGCGGTGGCGCCGCTTCCTTTTAAGAAGTCGCGTCTTGAAATTTTAACCATAGGTATTGATCCTCCTCTTATGCTATAATTTTAACAAGAGATTGGAACCGTGTTCATCATCCAATTGCTAGATTATTCACAGAGTATTTCGTGCAGAATGCCGAAAAGTAAAGGAAATGAGGAAAAAGCGGAGTCACCGCAGAAAGGGGCGATAGGTTAATGCAAAGTCAGGCGATCATCGCGGCTGTCGCACAGGAGTATTCCCTGACGATTCCGCGGAATTTGGGCGAAATGCCGATACACTGCTGCCAGCTGATTTTTGAACAGCCGGCTGTGCTGAGCTGCGCGACATTGTATATTCAGGCCGAACCGTTTGCACTGGATCCGGCGGCCTATCCGCAAAGCTTTTTCCTATTGACGCAATGTGAGAGCCAGGCCGCCAACGCCGTCGTTTATCACACCGGCAGCGCGCTGGATTTGTATCAGTCGATCTCGCTGCTGCTGACCGATACCGAGGCGTATGCGCAGGCGCTGTCCGCGCTGCAGCGGACGGCGAATTCAGGCCAGGGTCTGGCCGCTCTGGTGAAAACTGCCTGTCAGTTCATACAGAATCCAATCCACGTGATGGATAAAACGTTTTCTTTGATCTGCGCCTGTCCGGAGGAACCTTGCGGCAACCCGGTTTATGATTATTTCCTGATCCATAAGGAACCGCAGCCGGAATATCTTCATCATGTTGAAACGGCGATCATGCGGTTCAGCCGGCATCACATCCGCTGTGCCCAGCTGATCGATTACAATCGGGAACAACTCAAGCTGATCAGCTGTTCAATCGGCGCCTTGCCGCATCTGTTGGGCGGAATCGAGGTGCTTCAGCTGAACCGACCGTTTACTCAGAACGACGTGCGGCTGATCGATCAGCTCGCGCTGCTTTTACAGATCGAGCTGTTTAAAGCAAACAACGCGGCGGAGAAGGCCGATACGCAATTTGAACTGCTGATCCAGGATATTCTGCACGGCCGCTTCCTTCACCCGGAAATACTCCGGATGCGGCTGCAGGCGTTTCCGCACTTGCAGAACCGGCGCTTTTGTCTTTTGTTAAGTCAGATCCCGAAAAGCAAAACCTGCACGCTGAAATATTATCATGAGGAAATCAACCGCTGTGTTCAGGTGATTGAACGTTTCCAATATCAAAATGACCTGTACTTTCTCATTGAACCGCCGGAGAATAAGTCTTATCGTCAAGGCGCGCTGAACACGCTGGCGCTGCAATCCGATACGCTGATGATTCTCAGCGATCCGCTGGACAACCTGATTCACTGCCCGGTGATCGTGGCGATGCTGCAGGGCGGTCTGTGCGTGACCGGCGCGGCGAAGGGGCTGTTCGCTTTCCGCAGCCTTTATTTCAAGACTTTGCTGCATACCTTGTCTAGCCGCAGCTCACTGACGCTGCACGATTTTATCCATCCCGGAATTCAACGCTTAAAAGAATTTGATCAAGCACATCAGACGGATTTCCTTGCGACGCTTAAAACATATCTGCAATGCCAGTGCAGTCCGACAAACACGGCTGCCGCGCTGCATCTGCACCGCAATTCTCTGGCATACCGGATTCAGAAAGCCCGTCAGATTAGCGGATTTTCCAGCGAGGATCCAGCGGACTGTCACAATTTCCTGCTGTCGATCCAGATTGACGAGTACCTCGGAACTTAAGTCAGGCTTACTTTATCGGCGACTGGACTAAAAATAATGGAAAAATTATCCGCAGGCAACCTTGTCTGAAGGCCGGCGTCTATCCTTATATTAATAAAAAGGGAAGGATCCGCAAAATTTCAGATCAATTCACTCAATGACAGGAATTTCAGCCGGCGTGCCAACCTGCCTTTGAATTTGCCGGGTTTGATGATAAAATAACAAGAAAGAGCAGGCCGGTCAGTTCCGGCATGAAGATCGTTCAATAAACGGAGATAAACTATGATGTACTATGAAGATTTAATGGGAAAAAATGCGATCGCAACGATTAAAGTGTCCAAGGAATTGCTGAAATATTCCGTCGGAGAGCGGATTCCGACCGTCAGCGAATTCGTGGATTCATTAAGCCTGGCAAGAGGCACAGTACAAAACGCGATCAAGACGCTGGTGGATCATGAAGCGGTGCGGATTGAATCCAAGGGACATTTGGGATCTTACCTGATGAAGAAAAATATGCGCGTGCTGCTTAAATTTGCGGGAGTGCGGATGCTGCTGGGCACGATGCCGCTGCCGTACAGCCGGCGCTACGAGGGCCTGGCTTCCGGTTTGATCGCGTCGATGGAAAATAATTACGACCTGCCGATCAACCTGGCCTACATGCGCGGATCGGTTAACCGCATCAGCATGGTCCTGCAGAAGCGCTATGACTTCGCGGTTGTTTCCCGATATGCCGCTCATCATTTCCTTGAAAAATATCCCGATAAGATTGAGATCGTCGTCGGCTTCGGCGCGGGCTCCTATTTAAGCAACCACGTGATCATGTTCCATAATCCCAATATCAAGGAAATCCAGGACGGCATGAAGATCGGCATCGACTCTGCCTCAATTGACCAGAAAGAACTGACGAAATTCGTCTGCCAGGGTAAAAATGTCGAATTCATCGAGATCGAATATTCGCGGATCATTGAGCGCGTGATTTCCGGCGATATCGACGCGACGGTCATGAACATCGACGAAGCGAACGATAAGCATGTTAAAATCCATACAAAATCAATCCCGCAGGTCAACAAGGACAATACCGAAGCGGTACTGGTTGTCGCGAAGGAAAATGAAATTTCAACGTTGATCAAAGAATTGGTCGATGTGGAAACGGTGCTGAATATCCAGCGCCTGGTTCTGGAAGAAAAAATAACGCCGAGCTACTAACCCGGCTTCGATAGTCCGTCAGCTGTTTAAGGACCGGTGAAAACCGGCTCTTTTTTTGTTTTCCCACTGGCCGCTGGCGCGAAGGAAACAAGTGAAGAATTCAGCGCCAATGAGAAAATAAACCAAAATGGTAAACGGCGTGAGAACGGCGCGGCAGGTAAGAAAATTAGATCGAACTTCAAAATACATAAAAATGTATTTTGCTTGTTGACTTTCTCACTTGTCAGGGCTATACTGAATTTGTAAATACAGAATAATGTATATTGGGTGGGATAAGATGAAGGAAATGAAATGCTACCGATGTGGAAAGACCGAAACCGTTAAGGAAATGAAGCTGCGGAAATCATGGGAATGCCCGCATTGTCACGCCGTGATGGTGCTGGATTTGCCTACTCAGCGAAAATTGAAGTATGTCCGCATGTTATTCGTGGCGGTTGTCGTCAGTCTGCTGATGTACGGCTGCAGCCGGCTGGGAACGGTGACCAGTTATGTCGCTTTGATCGTCACCTGTTCGCTTGCGATCGTGATCACGCAGTTTTCCGATCAGCTCTGTCTGGCGCTGACGGACAAATTATTCGGACTTCGGTATATGCCGGTGCAAAAAGGTAAAAGTCAGCCGGTGAAAAATAAGAAGAAAGGAAACTGAAAAAATGGATTTTACGGAAAGACTGAATCTGTATCTGGAGGGCGGCATGATCCAGCCGGATGACGTCGCGGACGTGCAGGCGATCATCACGATGTTTGACCAGAAATATCATATCGTGCTTCAGGAAGAAAACGCCGATACGTTTATCGCGCATTTGTGCGCAGCCTTCGGGCGGAGTGCGACCGGGGAGGAAGTCGAACCGCTGCCACCGGAAGTCAAGGCGGAACTGGAAGGTCTTGACAGTTATCCGCAATCGCTGCAGATGCTCAAGGATGTTATGGCGGCAACGCGCAATCGCTTAAACCCAACCGAACAAGATTACGCGCTGCTTCACATAAATAATTTAATCGCCCGGCTGGCAGAAGGCTGCGGCAATTAAATTGAGGGGAATCATGTTAGTAAGAGGAGGTAAACATGGAAGGAATCATTACTAATTTTGAATTTTCACTGCCGTTTCGTGCGATCGTTCTGATTGCGATCTGTGCCTGGGCCAGCTTGCTTTCGCACAAATGTATTTCCAACTTCAACGATGGGGCACGTCCGGTTTTTCCAGAATTAATGGAAGGCCGGATGACGCGGGCTGAGTTCGCGGTCGTCGTAACCGGCATGGGCTTCGGCTGGGTTCTGGCCGGCTTCAGCCAGTGGCTGGGCACGGGGCTGATCGCCTGCCATCTGACCTTAATCGCCACCGACTGCCTGGGCGCCTGGTCGCCGAATAAGTGGGTCGCGTTAATCATCGGCGGTGCGTATGGCGCGCTGTGCGCTTTCGGCACCAGTTTCATCAATTCTGCATTCACAGCTCTGCCGTATAACTTCTTAAACGACCTGACGCAGATCAGCACCCCGGCGCTGCCGGTGTTCTGTATGTTCCCAGCGGTTGCGATCGCAAGCCAGTTCGGGGCTAAAAAGGGAATTACAACCGGCGTGATCGAAGCGGTCGTCTATATTTTCTGTACGGTTGTCGGCGCTGTAAAAATCGGCTCGATCTCCGTCAGCCTGTATCCGTACACCTTCGCGATGCTGGCCGGTATGATCTGTCTGCTTGTTTATTCCATCAACGGAAGCAAGAATTCAGAAAGCGTGGAAAACGATTCGGAAACCGAAAACCTGTTTACGAAGAACGCCAATCGGATCAAGAGCAACTGGGTTTATCTGTGCATCCAGGGCGCACTGAACGCATTAGGCATTCATGTTCTGGCTCAGGCTTACCAGCCGTACGTTTTGTCCTCGGCCGTTTTAGCGGGAAATATGGGGACGTTTGAACTGGCCATGATCGGTGTCATTATCGCGTTTATCCCTTTGATCGTATCGACGGCTCTGGCTACCGGTGTTTATCAGGCAGTCGGGTTGACCTCCGTCATGCTGGTCGGCTGTCTGGCGCCAACCTGGTGGCTGGCTCCGATCTTCGGCTTCGCTGCGGAATTTGTTGAAATTCAGCTGTTGGGCTTGCTGGGCAAAGGCTTGTCGAAATTCCCGGAACTCTCCAAATGCGGCGACTATATCCGCGACGCGATGGTTTCCTGTATCGGTCTGGCGCTGGTTGCCGGTTCCTTCCTGGCGGCGAACGCGACATGGGGCGCGGTCGGCATCATGATCGTCGGCGGATTCTTCGTTCTCAACGACGTCACCGGACAGCGGATTCCGAAGTCGGCGGTCGGCCCGTTAGCGGCGGTTGCGGTCGGCATTCTGTTCAACATCATGATCTTTCTTGGCCTAGTCGTATTGTAATGGAATAGAAGAGGAGAATTGCTTATGTTAAAAATTGAATGCTGCGGCTTGACCGCTTTACAAACAAAACAGATTATTGAGAAGAAATTCCCGGGCCTTGTTGAAACTTCCCTGGATCCGGATATGATCGCGGCGCGCAAAGTTAAAAGCGGCGATGTGGATTTTTACTTAGGAAGCTGTATGACCGGGGGCGGCGGATCGATTGCGACGGCGATCATGGTATTGGGTTACGGAAACTGTCTGACGGTTTCCAAACAAGGCAATTGTCCGAATGAAAAACAAATTCGTCATCTCATTTATTCAGGAAATCATAAGGCGTTTGGCTATGTTAAAACTCATACTGAACAAGTAGTTCCAGCATTGGTACAGGCTCTGATTGATAAATCTGAAGGAAAACCTGAATAGGAGGCATTGATTTAGGGGCATCTTCGGATGCCTCTTTCTTTTTATACAAGGAGGGTATTCAATGATCCGTACAGTATTAAATGATATTGAAAAAGAAAAGCTGGGCGTCACTTTGTGTCATGAACACTTCATCGTGGATTTAGACCGGGTTCGGCATGACGGCATCAGCATGATTGAAACGCCGGAGGAAGTTGAACCGGAAATCAGAAAGATGATGGCCTTGGGCGTTCAGGCGGCTGTGGAGGTCAGCACGATTGATTTAGGCCGCGACGTCCGCAAATTAAAACAGATCAGTCTGGACACCGGATTGACGATCGTGGCGTCCACGGGGTTTTATTTAACCCAGTATCATCCGGAATGGCTGGCGTCGGCCAGCGCCGCGGCGATCGCGGAAGTGTATGTCAGGGAACTGACGGAAGGGATCGACGATACCGGAATCAAAGCCGGCATCATCGCTGAGATCGCTTCGTCCCCGGAACGCTTTGAGGGGGAAGAAAAGAAGATTCTCAAGGCTGCGGGCATCGCGTCCCGGCAGACCGGTGCGGCCGTATCGACTCACACCGGCCGGGCGACCGCCGTGGAAACGATTGAAACACTGCTGGCGGAAGGCATGGATCCGGATAAGATCATCGTCGGACATCAGGATTTGATTGACGACACGAAGTATCATGTCCAGTTGTTGAAGTACGGCGTGAACATCGCGTTTGATACCTGCGGCAAAAAAGCCTATATGCCGGATGAAACGCGGGCCCGCAATGCGCTGGCGATCATGGAAGCCGGCTATGGCGACCATCTGCTTTTCAGCAACGATATCTCCCGCCGGACTTATTTTACAAGCCAGGGCGGCGATGGTTATTTAAGCGTCATGAAATGGGTGATTCCGCTTCTGAAACAGATCGGCGCTTCAGACCGGCAGATTCAGCGCTGTCTGGTGGACAATCCGGCGCGCATTTTAGATAACGAGTGGAGGTAGAGTATGTTTTTGAATCAATGCCTGCAGAATAATTCAAAACTGATCGAATTCGCCTTCCACGCGCATCAGCAGGGTCTGATTCTTCCCGATACCTATCTGTTGGATCTCGATACGATTACTGAAAATGGAAAGCGAATGTTAAATGTCGCCCGGCAGAACGAAGTAAAATTGTTCTTCATGCTGAAACAGCTGGGCCGCAATCCGGTTGTTGCCCGGCGCTTGATGGAGCTGGGGTTCGCCGGGTGCGTCGCGGTCGATTACAAGGAAGCACTGGTGATGATTGAAAATGGAATCCGCTTGGGCAATGTCGGCCATCTGGTTCAGACGCCGAAGGCCGCACTGAAGAAAATCATTGCGGCGCATCCGGAGGTGATGACGGTTTACAGTCTGGAAAAGATGGAGGAGATCAACCGGGCTGCGGCCGAGCTGAACTGCGTCCAGCCGCTCATGATCCGGATTACGGACGATGACGCCAGTCTGTATTCCGGCCAGGTTGCCGGTTTCTCCAGCCGGCAGCTGCCGGAAATCCTGGAGAAAGTCAGAACGCTCAAGCATGTGCGGATCGGCGGGGTGACCGTGTTCCCGGCGCTGCTTTACAGTGAAAAAACCCAAACCATTGAACCCACAAGCAATGTCAACGGTCTGCTTCGGGCCATTGCGTATCTCAAGGATAAAGTACCCGGTGAGCTGCTGATCAACATTCCCAGCGCGACCTGCTGCGCCTCGATTCCCACGATCCGTCAGCTCGGCGGCAACAACGGCGAACCCGGCCACGGGCTGACCGGAACGACGCCGCTGCACAAAGCCAGCCGCGAGCCGGAGAACATCGGTTATCTTTATGTTTCGGAAATTTCGCACAATTATAAGGACAAGGCGTACTGCTTTGGCGGCGGTCATTACCGGCGCGGGCATATGGCGCATGTCCTGGTCGGCCGCGATCTCGCGCACGCGCAGCAATTCAACATTCAGGCGCCGGACGATGATTCCATCGACTATCATTTTGAAATCGATCACAACTGCACGGTTTCCGATACCGCGCTGATGTGTTTCCGGGCTCAGATTTTCACGACCCGCAGCCATGTCGCGATCGTTGAGGGGCTCGGTCAGGGGCATCCGCGCATCAGCGGGATTTTTGACAGTCAGGGCCGGGAAATTCCGGTGAATTGGGAGTAGATCAAAATGAAAGAGAACTATTTGCTGCAGCATAAAACGGCGTTATTGAATCCTTACGGATCAATCGTCCAGGTGCTGGATGGAGATCCGGATAAGCTTCTGGTCGGAATTAAGAATGTCCGTTCCATCCCGAATACATTGATGCACAAATTGGAACCTGCGGGCTTCACGCTGCATACGATCGACAAGAAGTCGCAGCTGGCGGGCCGCGCCGTCGATACTCAGCTGATCAATCCGATCAGCGGCCGGTACATGTCCGGTTCTTCGTCCGGTACGGCGATCAATGTGTTCGCGGGGATCAATGATTTGGGCATCGGCAACGACGGCGGGGGCAGCGTCCTGGCGCCCGCGATCAGTCTGAATATCATAAGTTTTATCTCTAAGCGGATTGAAGCGGATCGTCCGCAGCATCTCAAGCCGAACACCGACAACATCACGGTTGGCAATTCGATCGGGTTTATGGCCCGGGACAAAAAGATATTATACCGGGCGATCAAGGCGGCGATCGGCATCACGCCCGCGGCGTCGGCAGGCCTCGTTTTCGCGGATCGGGAATATCCCGGAATTGACGCACAGGTCATTGCGATCAAGGATCCGGCCGCACCACGCGCTGAACTGACGGATTTTTTGCAGGAAGTTCTGAGCCGCTGCGACGTCTTTATGATCACCGAGGGACCAATCGATCTGGAAGGCTTCGGCGATTCGCTGTTCGGCCATTTCGACGAACGTACCCGCAGTCTTCAGCGGGCGGCGGGCAAGGGGTATGTCCGGGTATGCAATCTGGCCGGCGCTACGGCCTTGTCGCTGCCTCAGTCAGCGCTGGGCACCGCGACACTCTTGATGTGTGAAAGCAAACCGGATAAAATCGCGCGGCTGCTCTGTCTGGGCGAGCGGATTGAGGAAGCGCACGACGAACTGATCGAACGGTATTTTCTGGATCTGAACAACTATTTTATAGACGGCTATGAAATTTAGGAGGGTAGTATGAACGTATATCCATTAGAAAATATGACCTTAGAACAGGCGATGCAGAAGCAGTTTAAGTTGGTTGACTGCATCACGCACCATTTCCGCGGTGCGGAAAGTCTGACGCGCGGCGATCTGGGCGTGCATCAGCCAGGCAACCAGCCGGAAACGACGCGAAAAGCGGAACAGACAATTGCGGAATTCTTCGGCGCGGAGGACTGCATCTTAGTCCGCGGCAGCGGTACCGGCGCGATCCGCTACGGCTTAAGCGCAATGATCGAATGCGGTCAGAAGATTCTGATTCACAAGGCTCCGGCGTATTCAACGACGCAGACCAGTTTTGAAATGTTCGGTCTGATTCCTGTTCAGGCTGATTTCAACGACAACGCGGCGATTGTGCAAACGCTGCGGGAAAATCCGGATATCCGCGGGGCGCTGGTTCAGCACAGCCGGCAGAAGATTGATGATGGTTATTCTCTGGCGGACGTGATTAAGACAATCAAGCATACGGCGGACATTCCAGTTTTAATTGATGATAACTACGGCGTTATGAAGGTTGATAAAATTGGCTGCGAATGCGGCGCGGACGTTTCCTGCTTCTCGACGTTTAAGCTTCAGGGGCCGGAAGGGATCGGCTGCGTCGTCGGCAGGAAAGCGATTGTAGACCGGATCCGCAAGATGCACTATTCCGGCGGCTGTCAGACGCAGGGCTGGGAAGCGTTGGAAGTGCTGCGCGGCCTGACTTACGCGCCGGTGATGCTGGCGCTGACGGACGCAGCGGTCAAGGACGCTCTCCGGCGGATTCAGGCAGGCGAGGTCAAGGGCATTAAGAACGCCTACATTGCCAACGCTCAGTCGAAGGTGCTGCTCGTCGAATTGGATACCCCGATCGCGAAAAAAGTGCTGGCGGCGGCGGAAAAACGCGGCGCTTTGCCGAATCCCGTCGGTGCGGAATCCAAGTACGAACTGGCGCCGATGTTTTACCGCGTCTCCGGGACATTCCTGAAATCCGATCCGCGGTATGGCGACACGATGATCCGCATTAATCCGAATCGTTCCGGCGCGGATACCGTGTTAAGAATCCTGGCAGAAAGCATTCAGGAAGCCAATGAAGCCTGAACGCGGGGGTGAAGCGGATGAGTAAACGATTTATTATCGTGGTGCTGGACGGCTTCGGCATCGGGGCAATGGCCGACGCTGCCACTGTCAGGCCGGGCGATGAAAAAGCGAACACGCTGCGCAGTATCCTGCGTGATCATCCGGATCTGAAGCTTCCAACGCTGGAAAAACTGGGACTGATGAATGCGTATGGAAGTGAAAGCGCACAGATGAAATTTAATCCTCAGGCCAATTTTGGTAAAAGTGAACTGATGCATTTCGGCGCGGATACGTTTATGGGCCATCAGGAGATAATGGGGACTCTGCCGAAGCGGCCGGAAGTCCATCCGTTCCAACAGAAGGTCGACATTGTTGCCCGGCATTTGAAAGCGAATGGCCATCATGTCGAGATCATTGAACGCCAGGGGCTGCGGTATGTGGTTTGCGATGATTTCGTCACCGTTGCGGACAATCTGGAAGCGGATCTGGGCATGTGTTACAATGTGACCGCTCCGCTGGATCTGATTTCTTTTGAAAAAGAAGTAGAAATCGCGGAACAGGTGCGCGAGGTGGTAACGGTTGGCCGGGTGATTGTGTTTGGTGGAACCGGGAATACCATGCAGGATTTATATGCAGCCGAGGAAATTAAAAACGGCCAGTTCATCGGCATCGCTTCGGCAAAATCCAAATCTTATGAACAGGGTTATCAATGCCGCCATTTAGGCTATGGCGTGAATCAACATGTCCAGGTTCCGACGATCCTGACTAAGGCCGGGATTCCCTGCGTGCTGATCGGCAAGGTTGCGGATATCGTCGCCAACGATCTGGGCACCAGTATTTCCTGTGTCCCGACGCCGGAATGTATGCGGCTGACGCTGGACGCTGTAAAAAATACCGACACTGGTTTTATCTGCACGAACGTTCAGGAAACCGATCTGGCGGGACATTCGCAGGACAGTGCGGAATACAGGCGGATTCTGGAACAGGCAGATGCAGGACTGGCGGAAATTCTGCCGTGGCTGACGGAAGACGATATCTTGATCGTTCAGGCCGATCATGGGAATGATCCCAATATCGGCAACAGCCGGCATACCCGCGAATGCGTTCCGCTGCTGATTTACCGCAAAGGACTGGAAGGCGTTAAAATTGGCACACGCCGCACAATGTCCGACAACGGCGCGACATGCTGCGATTTCTTTGGCGTCACAGCACCGGAAAACGGTGTTTCGTATCTGGATTTGTTTAAACGGTCTACATCATAAAAAGAAGAGGAGCGTATCGCGGAAGCTGTACGCTTTTTTTGACTGATCAAGAGAAGTTTACAGAAAAATTTTCAAAAACGGAAATTCTTTTTTAATCCTGAAAGGGAATGATTAACCATATTCGGGTATAAACTGGACATTTACTTGTTATGATAAGGACCGAGGCTTTTTATAATTGAGGAAGACCGCGATTAAAAAGGGAAAGGGGACCGGATCATGGAATATTCTGAGATGCTTATCAACCGTATTAAAGATCTATGTCGTCAGCGAGGTGGAATTACGATCCACCGGCTGGCAAAGATGTCCTCTTTACGTCAGTCCACGCTGGACAATATCATTCGCGGCAATACGAAGGATCCGCGCGTCAGCACGCTGCATCATATTGCCTTGGGTTTCAACATGACATTGACTGAATTTCTGGACTTTCCGGAGCTCAATGATTATGTGTTTGACGACGAGGAAGAAGAATCAGCGCACACGGGGGTCAAAGTTCATAAAAAAACGGAAAATTCAGCGTCGGATACTGTTTTCCGTGATTGTTAGCTTATTTGTCTTTGAGCCGGCTGAGGAGGTAATCGGCAACCTCTTCTTTTTTTATTTTGTACGACAGGGAAATTTCCTCATGAAGCAGATCTTCTGCCCGTTCCAACATTTCCGCATCCGTGCGTGACAACGATTTTCGGTCTTTCAGCTTATCCTGCTTCTGGGAATAAATGGAGACGATCAGCTGTGCCAATTTCCGCCCGTTGCCTTCTTCTAAAATAGCGCGGTAGGTTTCCTCCCGTTTGCGCTTATCGTCAATCCAGTCGGATTCCAACAACGGCATTTCATCGATCATCCGATCGATTTCTTCGCGGTTCATGACTCGCCGCAGCTGCGGATTGGAGGCCGGTGTTACTATTTGCGTGTGAATGCCATAAACGGAACTGAGCACATAGCACGTTTCAGGATGACGCGGTTTCAGCTCTTTTTTAATAATCTGTTCAACCTGAAATATTCCCCGCGAACCATATCGTACATAATCCTTTTCTTTAAACATGAAGCTCGTTCCCCCTTTCAAAAGGTGAATCTCTATCTCTATTTTACCATTTTTAAGGGCTTTTCGTAAGCAAATTCGTTTCTGACCGATGTACACGGAGTAACCGTTGTTAAAATAAGCCGGGAAAATAGCGGCGCAGGCACCACATCGCTAGCCCTGTAAACATGAACGGCAGACTGACGAGAATAAGCATAACCAGGGTATTAAGCAAGAAAAGATCGACAATTACTTTTTCGAGCGTCATGGCGCAAAGAATTAGGGTCAGACGGAAAAACAGACAATAAGCAAAGATCGCGCAGATCCAGAATCTGATTTTTTTCATCATTGAAAGATATCAATTCCTTTCTTATTCCACGGGCGGTGTTAATCGCTGAAGAGAAGATTCAAAGATTCCCAGCTGTCAGTTGTCAATTGATAAGCTTCAAGATTCGAAAACGAAGTTTCCGGAGTCACTGGTAGATTCTCGCTGTTACGGATCTCACGCAAACCACCCTGATGGCCGAGGATTGCGTAAGAACTGGATTGAGTTTGATAGACCTCGTCATCAGACAGATAGATTGAATAGGTTTTTCCAACTTCGATGTCGATATCTCCATCCACCTTTTGTTTGATATAAGCCGGCTTTTCAGCGGCAGAAGCAAAGGCTTCTCGTTGAGCGGTCTCTAAACTCCGGAGATAGTCATCAACCGGGACAATCCCTCCGCTGCGGGTGAAATGAATAGTTTGCCCCGAAGATAGATCACCTTTCACGCTTTCGAGAATCGTCAGCGTTCCATAGGTATAAGGCGCTATTGTAGTTTGTTTACTTTCATTGTAGGTACTCCCGCCTTCGATCGAACAGACTGTCGCTATAACGACATCGGTACTGGCTGACAGCAGCGTTTCATGTTCAAAAGCACCGGGAGAGAATTCTAAAAGCTGATTCTGCACCCGAATCGAATCAGGATCCAGCTGTGCATAGGCATCGGTATAAGAACAAGCGAGAACACTGGCAGAAGGAGCGGGAGCGGCAGACAATCCCAGAGAGGCGGTATCCGGTTTGTCATTAGGGCCGCAGGCTGCAGTAAACAAAACACAGAATACAATAGAATAAAATTGCTTCATGGGACACCTCCGCAGAATTCCTTATTGTAAACTAAGTATATCAGAAACGAGGTCCGAAGAGATCCGGCGTCATGAAATGTTAAGAAAAATAAAATAGAAGGTTTAACAAGAAGAAATAACTTAAGAATAGACGGCGATGACTAAATGGACAAAGCTGGCATCAATACAAGCTCAGATACAAAAAAATCAGACTTGCGTCTGATTGTCTTTTTAATGGTCCCCGGGGCCGGACTCGAACCGGCATGGTATCACTACCGAACGATTTTGAGTCGTTTGCGTCTACCAATTTCGCCACCTGGGGAATTCATGTGCTTATTTATTATATCTGATCCCCAGAGTGAAATCAAGGGGAAATTAGCACTTTTCCCCGGTTGCCGATGCAAGTTTGCCGCCGCGCTGTTTCATCAGACGAACAAGCAAAGCGCCGATGCAGATCCCGACAAGACAGCCTGCCAGAACGTCGGATGGATAATGAACATGCAGATAAATCCGCGAGAAGGCGATCAAAACCGCACTGCCTAATCCCATCCATCTATAGGACCCGCCATAAGCGAATAAAATCATCATCGCCGCAAACGAGGTGGCGGTATGGCCGGAAGGAAACGAGCTGGACGTCGGCATCGTGATTAACGCCGGGAGTTCGGCATGCGTCATAAACGGCCGTGGGCGGTCGACCAGCTGTTTGATCACTAAATCATTCAGCGACCAGGTCAGGATAACGGCCAGAAGCAGAAACGCTGCCGTTCGGCGATCCTTTTTGATAAAGTAAAAATAAAATGCGAAACAGATCCACAGCGCGCCTAAATTTCCCCAGCCGGTAATAAAGCGCATAACCGCCGTCATCACCGGGGATTGAAAGACCTGCGTGATCCACTGCATTATCATAAAATCCAATGCCAATTCCTCCTTTTAGAAACTATCTTTAGCATAGCACAAAAGCGGTGTGTCAATTCTTAAGGATTGATAAAAAATACCTGAGAAAATAAAGAAAAAAGGCTTGGTTAAGCCTTTATTTACACATGGCGGAGAACATGAGATTCGAACTCACGGAAGCGTTGCCACTTCGCCACCTTTCCAAGATGGTGCCTTAAACCACTCGGCCAATTCTCCAAGTGCTTTTATATTATAGCGGATCCATCTCCGGATGTCAAAGGTTTTAGCGAAATTCTAGAGAAAAAGACGACTTCCTTGTCGTCCTTCCTGTGTGAATTTTAGATTTTGTTCAACGTTTCTTTTGTTTTTTCAATCATCGGCGCAATCAGTTCAGCGTATTTCGGAAAATGATATTTGCAGTCGATCAGTTCTTCGGTCAATGCCATTAATTCCTGTTTCAGTTTGAGCGTATCCATCGTAATCTGAGATTTTTCCAGTGCCATCGAAATCCGCGTGCTGACGGCTTCGGCGAATTTGCGATCCATCGCTTTCCGCAGATCACTTTGGTGGAATGGAGGTTCCACGTCGATGTCCTGAGCTAAATCCCACATCTGTTCAACGTCTTTGTTCAGAATGTCAAAGCGGCGCAGATAGTCCTCTAAATGCGGCTGCCCTTTTTCAACTTCATCGATGACGCGGGTGAAATGCTTGGAGATCTGCAGGTAGTCCTGTTCCATCTGTTCCTCGCAATGCCGGCATAAAGAGGAATCACGGTTAGGCTCGATGCGGCGTCCGCATTGGCGACAGCGGTGTCCTCCGGTCTGCGGTTCGCTGCTGGTCTTGAACATCGCGACAAAGGCCCGGATCGTATCGATCAGCCAGCCGATCCCCATGACGCCGAACGTAAAGAAATACAAGACGCCCAATCCGTAGTGTCTGCGGATGAAATGATGGACGCCGAAACCTCCGAAAAAGAAGGTGATAAAAAACATTAGTATCGGATCATATTCTTCATGATCATTCATAAAGTAAACCTCCTGTGCAGCATATTTGCGTTTGTAAATACAGTATATCAGATTTATTTAAAAACTATCGGAAAAACTTATGAAGAATTTCGTAAGAAAATTACGATTCGGCAGGAACTCAAAGATATTCCATAAGAGTAAGAAAAAAGCAGACCCAGGATGTCAAAGAACGAAATGATGATCAATGAATTGAAAAGCTGATAATCTAAAAAAAGAAGACGATCAGAACGAGCTTTGACGATAAACAAAAACAAAGTCCAAAACAAGTGAAAAATGCAAGGATTATTCTGACCGCTTGTTTTACTCCGGATATCCGGCTTTCTTGTACAATGAAAGCAAAGCATAAAGGAGGAGAACATTATGCAGAAAGTCGCGGTTATTCATACCAGTCCGGTTTCCTTGAACGAATTGAAAGCGCTGTTTGCCGAGCTTTTGCCGGAGGTGGAAATGATCAACATCATCGACGATAGTTTATTGGAGGAAGTTAAGCGCAACAATGGAATCACGCCGGGGATCATTGGAAGAATGTGCCTGTATGGGCAGGCGGCGCAGTCGATGGGGGTGGATCTGATCTTAAATCAATGTTCGTCTGTCGGCGAAAGCGCGGATCTTGTGAAACAGACGGTAACCTGTCCGCTGCTGAAGATTGATGAACCGATGGCGGAGGAAGCGGTACGGCTGGGAAGCCGGATCGGTGTGATCGCCACAGTCGGTTCCACGATGAAGCCGAGCTGCAATCTGATCCGCACAAAGGCGGAACAGGCGGGGAAAGTGGTTGAAATAAAGGAATATCTCGTTGCCGGGGCACTGGATATTCTGATGAAGGAAAAGAATCAGGAAAAACATAATGAGCTCGTGCTGAAAGAAATTAAGAAGGCTGAGCAGGAATGCGATGTGATTGTGCTGGCCCAGGGCAGTATGACGGTGATGCTTCCTTATTTGGAGGGGATTTCCAAGCCAGTTTTGACCAGTCCGCGCAGAGCGGTGGAACGCGTTAAGCAGATGCTTGCGCAGCAGGCATGAGTTTTTCCGCTGGCAGAGAACCGAAGATCGTTGTGCTTGACGACGATCCGACCGGGATTCAAATGGTTCATGATGTTGCGGTCTATACCTCGTGGGAAGAAGCCGACTGCGAAAATCTTTTACGGGAAGAGGAAACGATGGTTTTCATCCTGACCAACACCCGGGCATTGAAGCCGGAAGCGGCGCGCCGTCTGCTGCGGGAATGCACGCAGAATCTGATGGCGGCGTCAAAACAGACGGGGGTTCCGTTCTGGCTTGTGCTGCGCTCGGATTCGACGCTGCGGGGGCATTATCCGCTGGAATCGGAAACAGTTCGCGAAGTGCTGCAGGAGCAGGAAATTGAGGTTGCCGGGGAGATCCTGTGCCCCTATTTGCAGGGAATGCGGATTACGCGGAATGATCTCCATTATTTGAAGCAGGAAGATCGTTGGCTGCCGGTTGGCGAAAGTGAATTTGCCCGGGATAAAACATTCGGATTTCACGCCAGCGATCTGAAGGCGTATGTCGAGGAAAAGACCCAAGGCCGCTATCCGGCTGCGTCCTGTCTGTCTATTTCCCTGGAAATTTTGCGGTCGCAGGATGAAGCTGCGATCACCAGAATTCTGCGGCAGGCCCATGACTTTCAGAAAATCATAATCAATGCGGAAACAGATGATGATCTGCGGGGACTGATGCCGCCGTTAAAGACCGTACTGAAAGAAAAGACATTCCTGTTTAGAACCGCGGCCTCTTTCTGCAAGATCTTTGCGGATCAGTCAGAAAAACCGCTGCTGGATCCGCAGGTTTGCGTACAGCGGAAGAATCAGAACGGCGGGCTGATCGTCGCCGGTTCGCATGTTCAGAAAACGACGCGTCAGCTGGAAGTGCTTCGCCGGAATTCCTGCCTGGAAACGATTATCTTTGACCAGCACCAGATCCTGCAAGGAACGCTGGCTGAGGAAAGTGAGCGCTGTGCCAGGCTTGTCAATCAAAAGCTGGCAGCCGGGATCACAGTTGTGCTGCAGACCCGGCGGGAACGTGTGGATTTGGCGCAGGGAAGCGCGGAAGATCAACTGCGGCTGACGCAGGCGATTAACGATCAGTTTATCCGGATCGTTGAACAGCTGACGGTCTCGCCGCGGTTTATGATAACCAAGGGCGGGATCACGTCCAGCGATTGTCTGACGCGGGGGCTTCGGGTTCGGCGGGAATGGGTGCTAGGCCAGATTGAGCCCGGCATCGGAGTAGTTCGCTGTGATTCCGCCAGCCGCTTTCCAGATCTGCCCGTCGTCATCTTTCCCGGCAATGTCGGGGATGAGAATACGCTTGCGAAAATTGTTTCAGAGCTGGAAGGGTGTCCCGTCATGGGGCTTTGATCCATTGTTTCTTCACCGCTGTTTGAATGAAATAAAAAACGAGAATTAATGACGGAAGGATTCTTGATCCGCGTCCTGCTTCTCGTTTTTTTATGTGACTTAGCGTTGATTTTCGTTATCCAGAAACACCCGGGAGCCCGTTGCACCTTTCTGTCCCTGATATTTTCCATTATACGGATGCAGCGTCGGTGCATCCTTCTTCGCAAAGACAAGCTGGCCGATGCGTCTGCCCGCTTTTAATTCAATCGCACAGCGGTTGGCGTTATACAGTTCTAACGTGATTTCACCCTTGAACCCCGGATCCACCCAGCCGGCATTTTGAATGAACAGGCCCATTCTGCCTAATGAACTGCGGCCTTCGACAAAGGCGGTGAGATCGTCCGGCAGATCAAAATATTCCATCGTCGTTGCCAGGACGAATTGATTAGGCAGCAGAATATAGCTCTCGGAGGTGATCGTTTTATAACGAATTTCGTTTTCCATGTTGATCATCCCGGAAGGGGAATCCTCCACAACGCTGAAGGTGTTTCCCAGGCGGATATCGACGCTGGCCGGCTGAATCTGGTCTTCAATCAGCGGCGTGATCGTCAACGTCCCGGCGCTCAGCATTGCTTGCAATGTTTTATCGGATAGAATTATGTGTAACCCTCTTTCTTTACGGTGTCGGATCTGAATCCTGATTTTCAGACTGCCTTTATCATAGCACAGGGAATAGTCCAGTTCCTCAATTTTTTTGAAGGAGTTTGTTTTAGGCTTTCAATAAAAAAGGATTGAGAATAATAAAAAAGCCCGCTGTTTTCCAGCGAACTTCTTATTGCGGATGGGATTCAGTTTCTTCCGGCTCCGGGGAATTCTGGATCGTCAGATGAATCTTGCCGATCCGCTTGCCTTCCATTGACTGTACCGTGAAGTGCAGCATGCCGATTTGAACTTCCGGATGCTCGTCCGGCTGCGGGATCTGTCCCAGCTGCTCGATCAGATAACCTGAAACAGTATCGTAATACTCCGTTTCCAGATTTAAGCCCAGTTCTTCATTCAGTTCATCCAGATTCATCAATCCGTCGATCTGATATTCGTTGGACGTTAACTGAATCAGCTCTGGTTCTTCCTGTTCGTATTCGTCGTGCAGATCGCCGACGATTTCCTCGACGAGATCTTCCGTGGTCGTAATCCCGCTGAAACCGCCGAATTCATCGATCAGGATCGCCATCCGGTTCTGCGTTTTCTGCATTTCCCGGAACAGCTCGGCCGTCGGCTTGCTGTCAGGAACAAAATAAGGTTTCTGCAGCAGCGATTCCAGCTTTAACTGATCAGTTTCTCCCTCGGAGATCGCGATCATCAAATCTTTTATATTTAAAATGCCGATGATGTTGTCGCTGGTATCCCGATAAACCGGAAACCGGCTCAGGCGGGTGCCCAGCAGTTCTTTTAACTGCGGACGAATCGGCTCGTCCATATCGAGCATCACGACTTCCTGCCGCGGAACCATGACGTCGCGCGCAGTTTTATCATCAAAGGTGAAGACCGAGTCGATCATTTCCGTCTGTGTATCGTTAAACACGCCGCTGGCGCGGCCGCTGTGCACGAGCGAACGGATTTCCTCCTCACTGACTTCTTCCTCGAGGTTCTCCGTCTTCATCCCCAACAACCGCAAGAAGCCGTTGGTTGACAAGGAAAGCAGCTTGATAAACGGCGAGAGTACGCGCGAAATGACCAGGATCGGCTGGACGCACATCAAACTGAACTGCTCTGCTTTCTGCAGCGCGATCCGTTTGGGCACAAGCTCGCCGAAGACTAACGTGCAGTAGGACAGAATAATCGTAACCAGCACGACCGCGATCGTGGAGCTGTACGGGATGCCGTACTGTGCCATCCATCCGCCCAGCACCTGCGAAATACCGGTGGCGGCCGAGGCGCTGGAGAAGAAACCCGCAAAGGTGATCGCAACCTGGATCGTCGACAGGAATTTAGTCGAGTCGTCGAACAGTCCTTCGATCAGCCGGGCTTTTTTGTTACCTTTCTCAGCCAGCATTTTAATTTTGTTTTTGTTCACGGAAACGATAGCCATTTCTGCTCCTGCGAAGAAAGCGTTGACTAACGTAAGAAGTACCAGCAGCAACAGCTGCATGGCGATGGCGTTACCGCCGGGATCTGATGCCATAATCATCCTCCTAAACTGATAGCCAGTATATCAGAATTAACGCTAAACCGCAAATACAGCGGGGCATGTTTGTCTAAATTGAACAGAAAAAACCGGACGCCAGCTTCGTTTAGTCCGACGTCCGGAAAATTCAGAAATGTTACGCTAAATTGAACACAGCCAACGTAAAAGCAATCCCCAACAAGACATAGCCGCCGTAAAGCATCAGCTTTTCTTTTTGATTATAGGGAATCCCCTGGCCGGCGGCGCAGCGCTGGTTGTAAAAAATTTTGGATGCGATCACCAGCGCCAGTCCGACGCCTAATAAAATAAATGCCATCGTTAAATTTCTCCTTTTAAACTCGGGGTGATTGTCAGCGAAGCCGCCGGCGCAATGAAGCCCGCGACAGAAGCTGACAAGGGAATACAGGAAGGCCGAGCGGGCTTAACTCCCCGAACAACACGGGTCTGGGATTCGTCTGAAATAGAAACCCGTAAGCGTCTGATTTTTTATTTCTTCGATACTTTCTCAAAAGCGGTTAAAATCTGTTGCTCACTCAGACATTCCGGCTGGTTCTGAATCCAGGGGACGACCTCCTTGTAGTGCAGCAGCGCAAACTCGCTTTTGGCCTGTGTCAGATCCGAGGTGTCAGGAAGCGCGCACAGACCGGTGCAGTTCAGACCGCCTAACGCCTGCCGCTGATACTGGCAATGCTGCCGCAGACCCGCCGCCGGATTGGGGATCCGGAAGCTCTTCGCCGCTTCCGCCTGCGGCCGGCGGAGGATCCAGTGCTTGTCGTTCGGTTTGCCGCTGAGCTGTCCCTCACTGCGCAAATCGCGGATAACGAAGCCGCCGCGCGTACACAACAGGGTGACGTATGTTTGGGCGACGTGTCCGTCCTGATCCACAACGGAATTGTACAACAGCCGGTGAAAGCCCAGCTCCTGTTTCAGCCAGCTGCTGACGGAGAGATTCTGGCGGAATTGATAGCGCCAGAAGTATTCGAGATAATTGGCGAACAGCGCCGGATACAGCGTGCCGGTATAATGTCTGTGTAGGCGGAACGCCTGGAACACGGCCATTGCCAACAGAACGGTAACCAGGCCGTAAAGAATGACGTCCATTTAACAGATAACCCCCTGTTTGAAGATTGCGATGCTGCGCAGGTCGCTGATTTCGTTGCGTGTTTTCTTTCCTTCCAGCACAGCGATCAGATCTTCGACCAGCCGGCTGGCCGCTTCGTCGAGCGGTACGCCTTCCGTCAGAAGACCGGCGTTGAAATCGATCCAATGTGGTTTTTTCATCGCCAGCTCTGAATTGGTGGCTACTTTGTAGGTAGGAATAAATCCGCCGAACGGCGTACCCCGGCCGGTCGTGAACAGTACGATCTGGCAGCCGCAGGCCCCCAGTGCGGTAGTGGACACGAGATCGTTGCCCGGGCCGTAAACGAGGCTGACGCCTTTTTTCTGAATCGGCTCGCCATAGTCGAGCACATCGTTGATCAGCGCGGTTCCCGCTTTCTGGATGCAGCCCAGACTCTTTTCTTCCAGCGTTGTGATGCCGCCGGCCTTGTTGCCCGGAGATGGATTTTCATAAACAACCTGATGATTGGATAGGAAATAGTCCTTGAAGCGGTTGATCATCGCGACGAGCTTATCAAACGTTTCCCGGTCAGCGGCCCGATTCATCAACAGCTGCTCCGCCCCGAACATTTCCGGGACTTCGCTGAGCACGATATTCGCGCCGTAGCTGGACAGAAGATCGGAGAACCGCCCCAGCAGCGGATTGGCAGTGATTCCGGAATAGCCGTCGGAACCGCCGCATTTCAAACCGAAGGAGAATTCGCTGAGATCGCAGGCTTCGCGTTGATCATGGCGCATGACCTGATAAATCTGCTCGAGCAGCTCCACGGCGCTGTGAACCTCATTCTCAACGTCCTGGCAGTTCAGACAGCGGATGCGCTCCGGATCGATCTGTTCCAGCGTGTCGTAGAAGGGTTTCAGCTGATTGTTTTCACAGCCTAAACCAAGCACGAGCACGCCCCCGGCATTGGGATGGGTGACGATGTCCTGTAAAATTTTGACGGTGTTGCGATGATCCTGTCCCATCTGTGAACAGCCGAACGGATGATTAAACGTGAAGATCCCGTCGATATCATCCAACGGATGACGCTGGCGGAAGGCGTTGACAATGTTGCGGGCGGTATCGCCGATGCAGCCGACCGTCACGATCACCCACAGCTCGTTGCGGATTCCGACTTTGCCGTTGGCGCGGCGGTAGGCCATGACGGAACGCCCCTGGGGACGTTTGACAATCGGGTCACAGACCGGATCATATTGGTAATCAAGCGTTCCGGACAGCCGGGTTTTCAGGTTGTGGCTATGGACCCAGCGTCCGGCTTCAATGTCACCGGCGGCCTGACCGATCGGCTGGCCGTATTTGATGACCGGCTGACCGTCTGGAATCATTGCACAGGCGAATTTATGACCGGATGGGATGTCGTCCAGCAGGGTGATTCCGTTGATGATTTCTCCGGCGGATAACGGTTCCAGCGCGACGATCACATTGTCGTTCGGCTGGATGTGCAGCGTTTTTTTCATGCGTTTTCCTCCTTTTTTAACGCATCGCGAAGACCGAGCGTTGCGATTGAATGGATAATTTGAACCAGGCGTTCCGCGAGGTTGTCCATTGATGCCAGCTGACCTTCCCAAAGAGGCAGCTGGATCAGCGCGTCAACCGTCGCCTGCGGCTGATTTTCATCCCAATCCTGCCAACAGGCCAAAACTTCCGGACTTTCGCTGATCAACGGCGTGCCGTCTGATTTCCGCTGGCCCAGAAGGACGATCAGCGCGGCAAGCGAGAAACAGGCGCGGGGAGCCAGCGCTTTATGAGTATCGTAATAATGCCGCATTGCCGGCAGATCGCGGGTATTGAACTTGGCGATCGAGTTCAGCGAAATGCTCATGAGCTCGTGGCGGATATCCGGGTTTTCAAAGCGTTCAAAGACATCGTGAGTAAAGGTCACTAACTCGCTTTCACTGAAATTGAGCGAAGGCCAGACTTCTTCCTTTAAAAAGGCTTCGAGAAAGCGGCGAATCTGCGGATCCTCGACGGTCTCCTTTACAGTTTCCAATCCCCCAAGCAAGCCTAAGGGAACCATCGCGGTATGCGTGCCGTTGAGGATCGCGACTTTGCGGTCGCGGTAAGGCGTCAGATCGTCGGTAAAGATAATGTTTTGATTTAACTGATCCAGCGGCAGCACGGAGCGCAGCGCGGGATCGCCCTGAATCACCCAGCTGTGATAGATTTCGCCTTTCACCAGATAGGCATCGTGACAGCCAAGCTGGTCTTCCAGTGCGGCTGCCTGAGCTTTCGGATAGCCCGGCACGATGCGGTCGACCAGCGTATTGTAGAACCGGTTGGCGTTCTCGATCCAGTTCAGGAAAGCCTGCGGTTCGCCTTGTTCGCGGGCTTTGCGGCAGACGATTTCTTTCAGGGTGTCGCCGTTGCGTTCAATCAGCTCGCAGCAGACGAGATCCATACCGCTTTCCAGCGTGCCGTTGAACGTCTGGAAGCGATGTTTTAATACGGCCAGAACCTTGCCGGGGAAGCTTTGCGGACAGACGTCGAGGGTCACGAGTTCGTCCGTGTAGGCGATTCCCGCTTCGGTGGTATTCGAGATAATCACACGGCATTGCGGATCCGCCGCGCGCTGTAAAAGCGCTGGGTAATCGGTGTAGGGATCGATGCCCTGTTCGATCACGTCGATGATTCGCATTTCCCGCGTGGCCCGTCCTTCTTTTTTTCCTTCTAAAAGCAGCGTGTATAACCCGTCCTGTTCCATTAAACTTTTGACTCGCCCATGCGGTCTTGGCTGAACGACGCAGACGCTGCCGTTGAAATCAGTTTTCTCGTTTAACTGGGAAATGAAATCATCGACAAAGGCCCGCAGGAAGTTTCCTTCGCCGAACTGAAGAATGCGCACCGGCCGCTGCGGCCGGGGATGATTTTGACGATTTAAGGATTTCATCATTGATTACTCCATTCTTTTTCTACATTTTACCATGTTTAGCGATCGTCCACGGCAGGCAAGCAGGCAGTTTATTCCGGTAATTTTTTAAGTTTTCATTTTAACGAAGCTTCTTTTGCTTTCTTTCTGTTTTTATATTGAAGGAGCATTATGAATGAACATCAACATATGCGAGAGCGAAAGCGCTCGTTGTTTTCGTTTTCTTGCCTGCCTTACAAACAAAGGCGGCCGCACTTGCGGGCGGCCGGCAAAGTCCTCATCTTGACCGTTGTCAAGGGCAATTGGTAACGTAGTTCATAGGAGAAACATTAAATTGAAAATCTAACAGGCAGGTGCTAAAATATGTAGACTAAAGAACTAAATAAATTGTAATTTATTGGAGAGCACGATTATGTCAAATATAAAATTAAGAAATACATTCAAGTCCTATACTGCGATATTTATAATCGGTATATTAGTAGGGTGTATCTGTAGGTTGTTGGATTATTTTCCAGCAGATACGCTATGGAGTTTTTCATCAATTCAAACGTTGTTAGGATTTTGGATGATTACGAATACTATCATTGTTCTGTTAAGCACCTCAAATATTTGTGCAGGAATTAGTTCGTTCTTATATATGTTTGGAATGACATTTAGCTTTTATGCCTTACAAGCAATATTAGGAATGTTTATACCCTTGTTTTCTGGTGAATTTCGCTTTTCGCTATTTGTACTGTTCACCGTTCTTTCAATCCCTTGCGCGATAGCGGCGTTTATTCTATATTATTGGAATAAAGAACATGTTTTCAATTCGGTACTATATTCCTTGCCGGTAGGGGCTTTAGTTGCAGAAGCAATAACAGTTTCCATTTATTTTCTGGAACATCATACATTTTTGTTTCAGTTGTTGATGGACATTATTGGGGCAATCGTTTTTCTTTTTATGTTTTACAGGAGAGTAAGGAGCAAAGGACTTTATCTAATTTCCGTCATAATCAGCTCATTGGTATTTTTTTCTATTTTTCCGTGGTAACTTAGATTTATCAATTCCAGTTGGCAGGTGGAAAAATCTCAGTTTGTGAGTATGTCAAGGGAATCCCTGTGGTCGATGGGAAAAATAAGAACGCTTATTTTCAGGCGTCGATGAACCTGTCAATGAATCGTTCAACGTCGTTCAGAGAAAAAAAGATATCCCGTATTTCTGAGATATCTTTTTAACATAGGAAAGTTTAAGCCTGAACGAGGCAGAATGGATGCCCTGCCGGATCAAACAGGGTTACAAACTGAGAACCGCCAAACTGTGTGTCAGCCTTCCGCGCGCCCAAGGCTTCCGCTTTCGTGATCATTGTATTCAGGTCGGAAACGAGAAAATCAAAATGGACTTGTTTCTGTTGCCGGCCTTCAACCTCCGGCCAGACCGGCGGGACATAATCGTCTTCCTGCACGAAGACCAGCATCACGCCGTTTTCGCTGACAACCGCGGGATTGCCGAACAGTTCCGTAGTTTTCCAGCCCAGCAGTTCATGATAGAACTGACTCAACTTTATAGCGTCAGGACAGTCGACGACCAGATCGGCCAGACGAATTTCATTAGACATAAAATGACCTCTCTTTCTTATTTTTGGTTTCATTGTAAACGGTTTCTTCTATTTAAGCAAGCTTACCGATTATTTTTTCAGCAGCTGATCGGCAGCACTTTGAGCGGTGATTCGCGCCCAGACCAGCCCGGATGTCAATTCCCATCCCGGACATTTCGTATCTTCTCCATAAACAGAGTACAGGCCGTCGAATTTATTAGTGTCTGAGGCGTAGCTCAGAACTTCCCCTTTAAAGGACACCGGCAAAAGTGATTTGTTGAGAGTCGGGCGGGATGGGGAAGTATGAAATTCCACGAGTACATAAGGCGGTATCAGCTCACTCATTGTCGTTCCCTCACGCTGAAATTCTAAGTCAAGGCCGGTCCGGGCGTACTGATTGTAATCCGTGATCGTTTTTTTTACAATTCCGGGGTATTCCGGATTGATCATGTTAGCGAGGAGATTAAGCCCATCCACTTCGAAATAAAAGGTTTGCGGTGAAATTCCGGCCGCTTGAACGTGATCGAGATCGCTGATTCCATAGACGGGTTCCTGTTTGGCAATCCAAATCAGCTGATCCTGATAGTTCATCTTCGGATCCTTTTCATTAAAGAACCGGCGGCCGTCAGAATTTAAAAAAATGATATTGGGCAGGGTAAAGTAATCGTAGTCTTCCTGCAGTGAAGCCGCCGATTTCCAATCCTCTAATTGAAGCGGTGTGAAATCGGAGATTAAATGTCCGCGAAGGAAAACGTCTTTCGAAAGAAACTGATCCGCGACGATTAACGCCTTTGTTTTAATTTTAGGCGAATAATTCAGAGGTTGGCCTGTTTCTTCATCGCTGAAGGATTGCACAACTTTGACGCCTTCTACACCATCTTGGGCTTCGTTCAGTAGAATCTGAGTCAGGCGTGAATTTTCCATGAAGGCGATCCCCAGATCGGCAGCGATCTGGGTCAAGGCGGATAGAACGACAGGGTGTCCTTCAGTCTGTCCATCATCCGGGGTCATCATTAATTTATAATCCGGCAGTAAACCCGGTACCGGTTCGGCGAACGGTACGCCGCAGCGTTCGATCAGCCAGTCGACGTCCGCTCCGGAATGTTCAACGGTCGTTCGGAAAAGAGAAGAATCGGCACTCAACGTGAGTTCCGAAAAATAATCTGTATAAAATTGTTTAATTTCGGTTAGCGTCCAGCGCCGCTGACTTTGGTCAGCCCGCTGAGCTGCGGCGCCTAACGCCGCATAGCGATCGGTTTCCTCCGTCAAAATTTCGACGGAATGGGGCAGATCGGCGCTGTGAAATGAAGTGTAGTCCGGCTTGAGCGAAGACACGATGACAAGAATATCCTCAACCCCCTGATCATGCGCTTCAATCGCGGCGATCAGGCTGGGAATCGCATCGCCGACAATGACCAGGTCGTTTTCCCAATCATACTGTGAATTCAATTCTGAATCGCAGGGAAGGGAGGTCGGCTGACAGCCCGTAAAGAGCAGGACGAAACAAAACAGGGCGCAGCGAAAACCGTGTTTTGTGAAAGAAAAACGCATGGAAGATCACCTCTGTGATTTCAGTTTACTACCGGAGTCTACGTTTGTAAACCTTTTTCAACCAGGTATTAGATTTCGCCGGCATTCAAGGACGAGTAAAAAAGAACCCCAGCCGTCAGACTGGGATTCTTTGGAGGGAAAGCTTAATTTATTCCGCAGCGGCTGCGTTGCGGCCGGCAATCCGTCCGAAGACGGTGATATCGGCGATCGCGCAGGTGCCGACGCGGTTGTTGCCATGAACGCTGCCGGTGACTTCACCCGCGGCGAACAGACCTGGCATAACGCTGCCTTCGGTATCCAGAACTTCAGCGTTTTCGTTGATTTCAACGCCGCCCATCGTGTGGTGGACAGAAACAACGCCTTCCAGAATGAACCAAGGGCCTTCCTTCATCGTAACCATGCTTGTGGTACGGCCGAATTCATCGGTGTTGTTTTCGATGCCTTCGTTGTACTTATCCATCGTTTCCACAAGGTTTTCAGCATTGATGCCGTAGTGTTCCGCTACTTCTTCCAGCGTATCAGCTTTGAAGAAGACGCCGTCTTCCAGACACCGGGCATATTCGTCGGCGAACTTTTCTTCCAGATTCAGCCGGTCAGCGACTTCCTGGTTGTAGATCGCGTAGACTAAGCCGCCCTGAGCCAGAATGCCTTCGGCGCGGACATCGCGCATCGCGACTTCGTTGACGAAACGCTTGCCGTCTTTGTTGACATAGATCAGACCTTCGCCCGACCAGCTTGGCGCTTCAATGCCGTAGAAGACGCCGGTGATCGGATTGTTGAACGGATAGAGCTGGATGTGTTCCATATTGATCAGATTAGCGCCGATCTTTTCAGCCATGACGATGCCGTCGCCGACAATGGCCGGGGAGTTTGTCGTTTTAACCGATTCGTCCAGTGTTTCCCAACGTGTGTTGTAGTGTTCGCGCATTTCGACGTTCGCGCCGAAGCCGCCGGTAG
This sequence comes from Holdemania filiformis, assembly GCF_003459085.1. Taxonomy (NCBI): domain Bacteria; kingdom Bacillati; phylum Bacillota; class Erysipelotrichia; order Erysipelotrichales; family Erysipelotrichaceae; genus Holdemania; species Holdemania filiformis. The sequence continues at coordinate 53,627 of NZ_QRUP01000009.1, forward strand.
CCAGAACGACGCTGCGGTTCGCGGAGATCGTCGCCGTCTGATCACCCTGGGAGACCTTAACACCGACAACCTTGCCGGTTTCATCCTGAATCAGTTCTTCTGCTTTCGTGTTCAGCATGATTTCTACGCCGTGACCTTCAGCGTATTCCTTTAACGGATTGATCATGCCTGGACCTAAATCAATCGGCTCAACGGCACGCGCTACGCTGTGGCCGCCTTCCCAGACGAGGTAATCCTGATATTTGACGCCGATTTCATCGCGCAGCCATTCCGCGGCCGCCGTCGCGTTGTTCGCAACGATATCGACCATTTCTTTCTTCGCGACCTTTCCGCCGCCTTCCCACATTTCCTTCGCCATCAGTTCCGGGCTGTCTTCAATGCCCTGTTCTTCCTGCAGCCAGTTGTTCGGGCAGGCCAGTTCGGCATAGGACAGAATTGTGTTGCCGCCGACATACGGCATTTTTTCAATGACAACGACATTCGCGCCCGCTGCCTGCGCTTCGATCGCTGCGGATAAGCCCGCTCCGCCGGCGCCTAAGACAACGACGTCATAGGTCTTATCTTCTAAAGTAACGGTGGTTTTCGCAGCGCCTTCCCCGCTCATCAGCGCTTCAACGTCCGCGCCGGCTTCTGTCAACGCCGCTTTGACAGCGTCCAGAATCGCGTCGGATGTGTGCGTTGCGCCGGATACCGTGTCGACATTCAGCGACTGGGATTCAACGATCGACGCCGGGATGTCGGCGATTGCCGCATCGGAGATACCGGCGGATTCCTTGTGTTCCGTGACCTCGACCTTTTCAATTTTGTCAGCGCTCAAGGTAACTTCGACTGTCACGTCGCCGTTATTTCCCTGGGCCGTCCCTGTGTAAGTTCCTGCTTTGAATTTGCCTTCGCCGCCTTGATCATTCTTCGGTGCTGAGCTGCACGCAGCCATCGAAGCGATCATCATGACGGAAAGCATCAGTTTAACGATTTTCTTCATAATTTTCCTTCCTCCTGGTTCTTATTTTATAGAACCGGCCGAAGGGTTTGAATGGATTATCTTCTGCATTTTTTGTAATATTGTCCATTTGTGCACAAAAACGGATAATTTGAATGAAATTCTCGGATTCAGTAAATCAGAAAAGGCGACTGTTCTCATGCTTGGCAATCTCAAATCCGGTCATTCCTTGCCTGCTTCCCGGAGCATAAGATCAATATCAATACCTTTAAAAGTAAAAAAACATCCGTCTGCGAAGCCTGACAATCGCAAAACGAACGTGTTTGGTCTTTATACGCCATAGTGGATCATAAACTTTTGGCTGTCAATCGCAGCCTGGATTTTAAGCGCCAGATCAACCAGTTGATCACCCTGATTTATCCGCCGGTCGCTGAGCACGATTTCCTGGAATGCAGGAAGCGACTGCGGTGGGATCAGTGTGACGCCGTGCCGGGCTAAAGCCTGGGAAGGATGATCGAGGGAATGAAAATAGGTTTGCATCAACAGGAGCTTAGGCCACCAGTCATTGAGATAGAGATCATCGTCAATCGCAATGCAATGATAATTCTGCGGTTCATAAGCACTATAATCTTTTTTGGGATCTATTTCATCAATCATGCCAAATTCAGCTTTGATCATAACTGCCCCTTTCCTTAAGCCTTTAATTTAGCGGGATGAAGGTTCGCTCAGGTTTCTTTTAGTTTATGACGTTGAATCCAGCTTGTCAAATTTGAGGAAGTATAGTTCACTTTTCCAGAGCGCTTATTTCGCGGAAGGGTCGTCTTTTCAAGGGGTGGAAAGACGCGGGACAGAATCTTCTGTCTAAGGGCAGAGAATTGGAAGAATCTCGAGCGATAGGAACTTTCAGTCGACGTTAAACCGTTCTTCTGAAAAGAAAGAGTGTCCCGGCTTTCCATAATCAGTATAACTCAGAAATGATAAATATACAACTCTTTTGAGTTTAAAAAGCGCCGGATGAAGATCACGGCGCTTTGGGTACGGGGGTCAGTTTCGTATGTTATGAGGAAGGGAGAAGAAACTTATCAAAAGGGGAGAAATCAGAGCTGGTCCAGACCTAGCCGTGTGATTTCCGCGTCGATTTTCTGCATTTCCGCTGCGCTGAGCTGCCAGGTGAAGGTATTCAGATTTTCCGCGACATGACGGACGCTGCGCACGCCGACTAAAGCCGTCGAAACGAAATCCTTTTGCGTCGACCAGTTGATCGCGACCTGACTGACTGGAACCTGATGTGTCTGAGCGATCTCATCCAGGGTTGTCATCAGCTCCATGACGCGCGGGAAAAATTCCGGTCTAAAGCCTTTATAGAAGGACAGCCGGACATCGTTGGCCGGCCAGTCGGGAACCTCGCGGAACCGGCCTGTCAAAATTCCGCCGCTTAAGGAACCATAGGTCATCGTGTCGATGCTGTGCTGGGCACACCATTGCATCAACGCCTTAGACCGCTGGTCGATCATCGAGAAGGGCGGCTGGATGACGTCGACTTGGCCGTATTTCATCGCTTCCTCCAATAACGTCTGATCGCAGTTGGACAAGCCGATATAGCGGATTTTGCCCTGCTGCTTTAAGAAGTTCAGGGCGCACATCGTTTCCGCAATCGGCGTGTGCGTATCCGGCCAATGCAGGAAGTAGAAATCGACATAATCCGTTTGAAGGTTGCGCAGCGAGCTGGCCATTTCCTCCATGACGGTGCCGAAGCGGGCGTCGCGGAATACGCCGCCGGTGAATAAATCGTTGTGAGTGCCGAACTTCGTGGAAATGTAAATCTCAGACCGGTTCAGGCCCTGGATCGCTTTGCCGACAATCTGTTCTGAACTGTGATTGCCGTAGTTGGGCGCAGTGTCGATCAGGTTGACGCCGCCCTGGATCATCGCGCGGATTGCCGCAATCGCTTCCTCTTCGCTCATCGCGCCGTTCCAGCGCAGGCTGTCCAGCCCCCAGGTGCCGACGGCCAGCTGACTGACGTCGACGTTGGCGTTTTTAAAATGAGTCATGCGCATCGTTTTATCATCCTTTCATCATCAGTAAATTGTATAAGGAATAGTAACAGAAGACCCGGAAAAGGGAGTAAATCCGGGTCTGGATAGTCACGAGAGAGTTACCAGAGCTGCTTGTACAGCGCGATCATCGCTTCTTCCGTTATAACTTTGCGGGTGTTGGCCGGCGAGCCGGAAACGGCGGCGTCGCGGGCCATTTTTTCCAGCGAATTGAAGAACTGATCGCGGTCGATATTCAGCTGGGCCAGACTCGGAACGTTCAGCCGGGCTAACAGGGCGGACAGGTTGTCAAGAAACAGATCGGCCGCCTGTTCGTCATTCTCATTCTGGGTCATGCCGCAATACCGCGCCAGATCCGCGAACCGGTCAAGCGCGCCGTCCTTAATGTAGTTCATGCATACTTCCAGCAGCACGGCGTTGCTTAAGCCATGCGCAATGTGGAACAGCGCGCCGATCGGACGGCTCATGCCATGGACGATCGTCACCGAGGAATTGTTGAAGGCGATCCCGGCTTCCAGCGCCGCCAGCGACATCTGGATCCGCGCTTCCTCATTGTCGCCGTGCTCATAGGCTTCCGTCAGGTTGTTGAAGATGCGTTTGACGGCGCTGAGCGCGAAGGTGTCGGAAAGCGGCTGGGCTAAACGCGAGGTGTAAGCTTCGATCGCATGGCACAGGGCGTCGATGCCGGTCGCGCTGGTGACGCCTTTCGGCGCGGTCATGGTGAACTGCGGATCGATGATCGCCAGATCCGGAATCAGATTGCCGCCTTTTAAAAGCATTTTCACGTCGTTTTCCGTGTCGGTGATGATCGTGAACTGGGTTGCTTCCGAACCCGTGCCGGCAGTCGTCGGGATCGCGACCTTCTTCGGCAGCGGTGTTTCGACCGGCTGGCCCATGTAGGAATTTAACGGCCGGTCCGGGTCGGCGCTCATCATCGCGATCGCCTTCATCGAATCGATCGGCGAACCTCCGCCCAGAGCGATCAAGAAATCGCAGTGTTCCGCCTGATACTGTTTCAAACCATGAACGATCATCGTATCGCACGGCTCGCTGTTGATTTCAGCGTCAATGGAATACGCGATGTGGTGCTGGTTCAGTACCTTCAATACTTTATCCAGGTTGCCGAGCTTGATCATCATTGAATCGGTGACGATCAGCGCTTTCTTGCCTAACGCGGCCAGAGCAGGACCGGCGGCTTCCAGCGCGTCTTTGCCGCTGATAATTTTAGCAGGTGTTAAAAAGGGATTAGCCATGGTTGTTTCCTCCTTATTTAATCATGTAGCTGCGGATGAGTCTGACTAAATCGTCATAGCCGCCCAGAAACTGGTTCATCGTCGCCAGGAACGCGCCGTAATGCTCGAACGCTTCCGGCTTCAGCCCCTCTTCAAAATAGGCTTTTTTGAATTCGTCCAGCTTCATCAGTTCGTCGAGCAGCTCGTCAGCGACCGGCGTGTCGATGTTGTTTTGGATCACGACGTCGCTGCCGTTGTACTTGCGCTGCCAGTCGCTGGTGATCGTGAGGACGATATCTCCGCCGATGAATTCTTCCCAATGGTGCTGATTGCGGAAGGCCGCGACCAGCAGCTTTGTCCGGTAACCGCGTTCCTTGTATAAACGGTAAGCGTTCTTAACGACCGCCACGCCCGCCATGTCCAACGCTTCCGCGCTGATCATCACGTCGTGCTGCTTGACCCAGGCTTTTAAGTAATCGTCGGTCCGGCCGGCCATGATCGTGCAGACCGGATGCATTTCCGCTGTGGACAAGCCTTCCGCTTCCCGCCGCGCCAAGCCGCGCTCTACCGCTTCGGCGACTGCGATCGCCTGGGCGCAGGTGAACGAAACCGTCGCGTTGATGCTGACGCCGCGGTAGGTTAATTCCTCAAACGCTTCAATGCCGGCCTGGGAGGTCGGAGCTTTGATCTGGGAATTGGGTACGGTGGCTGCCAGCTCGCAGGCTTGCTCGACCATCTTGTCCTTGCTGCGGTAGAACTTGGCGTTGGTCTGGAACGAAATCCGGCCTTTCTGGCCATGGCTTTCCTCAAACATCGGTAAAAGCAGCCGGCTGGCCTTGGCGCCTAACGCCTTGATCACATCCCAGGCGACGTCATCCTCGGTGGAAGCCGGATGGGTGCTGATGATATCTCTGATGGTCTCTTCCCATTCAGGCAGTTCCTTCTTTAAGACGTTGCCGACGATGACCGGATTGGTCGTCGCGCCGCTGGCGCCGTTGTCGATCGCGTACTGCAGTTCCTTGCAGCTGCAGGAGTCATTCCACACTTCCGTCTGCGGGAAGCGGGTGACCATTTCATAAAGTTTATTCATTCCTGTTTCTCCTTTTTTATAATGGGCTGGGGCGGCGGATATCAGTCCGGACAAAATTGCTGGAAGGAATCTGCCGCTGGAGGAAATGCTTTATTTGTCCAGCTGGAAGAATTCAGCGTCCGGATCGTTGACCCATTCATGAGCGGGGTCAAAGGTGCGTGTCTTGATCCACGGATTGCCTTCCAGATGCGGAATCATCCAGACATAAAACATCGCGTAGCCCGGCGCGGCGTTTTGCGGATGGGTCAGACCGCCCGGGATCATCGCGACGCTGTTGTGCGTGATTTTATAGACGTCCTCACCCATGAAGCAGCTGCCGAAGCCCTGCGGATGATCAAATTTGTAGAAGTAGACCTCCGGCTGGGGATGATGATGCGGCGGATAGCTGCTCCAAATACCCGGAAAGTTGGTGATTTCTCCCAGCACCATGTTGGAATACGGCGTGCGCTCGTAATCCAGGATCGTCGTGACCTGGCGCCTGGTCGTCGCCGCCAGCTTGCCCTCGCCGAAGAACTGTTTGTCGATGTTGGATTTGTCGTACAGCACGGCCGGGAAAATCCGCGGGTTTTCCTTCTGCTGGACCAACACCTCGCCGTCTTCCTCGAAGACCAGCGTCACCGGCGTGTTCCGGCAGACATGCAGACAGGTCGCGTCGTCGCGGAAGCAGTTCTGACGCTGGGCGGTGACGGTCTGATCCGCATAATGGAAGGTAACCTTGCCGCTTAACAGCAGCAGCGCCGTTTCCTGATCTTCGGACTGGACCGGCCAGGATTCTCCCTGCCGTCCGATCAACAGCTGGATGTTCATGAACATCTGATCTTTTTCACCGTCGCAGATTTGATTAAAACCGGAATGCAGATTCTCATTTTTTCTTAACATTGTGAACTCCTTTCTGCTTGTCACAGGGATTCAACTTGTCTATAATGAAGAAAGTTGAAAGGTCGGGGGAAACATGAAATACAATCGTTTGCAGGAGATGGAAGCCTACATCCGCAAAAACCGCTCGGTGAGCAATGAGGAGCTTCAGCAGCTGTTCAATATCTCCGTGCAGACGCTGCGGCGGGATTTGAAGGAGCTGGAAGACCGCAATGTGATCACCAAGGTGTACGGCGGCGTTCTGGCTAAACCGGAGAAAATCAGCGCGGCGACCTTGCCGACGCTGTCTTCCCGGCTGCGCACCAACGCGGCGGCCAAGGCCCGGATCGGCCAGCTGGCGGCGCGGCAGGTGCAGGACGGCGACGTGATTTTTGTGGATTCAGGCTCCACCGCCTATACGATGATCCCCTATCTTCATCAGCAGGAGGTCACGGTGATCTCCCACAGCCTGCATGTTATGAACGCGCTGACGGAAGCGGAGAACCTGACGGGCATCTGCCTGGGCGGGAAGCTGCGGAGGGAAACCCAGACGTTCTTCTCCGATACCTCGTTCTATCCGTACTACTATAATAAAGCGTTCGTTTCCACGGTCGGCCTGTCGATTTCCAAGGGGCTGACGAATACCGATTTTAACGAAGGCGTGATCAAGCGGCATGTGATCCAGAATTCCGCGGAGGTCTGGATTGTCGCCGATCACTCGAAATTCGGCACGGTGGCGTTTAATAAGTTTTTCGATCTTGAAGGCATTACCGGAATTATCACCGATGAAGAACCGAATGAGAAGTACCGGCAGTATTTCAAGAATCTCAAAATCCAGCTGATCGATTAAGTCCGGAAAACCGGGCTTTTCTCTTGCCTGGACATGTTTATCATAGTGGCTGACCGATAGGTTGTCAATCAGGATTTGATAAGGTCTTGGTTAAGTTGAGTAACTTTTGATTTTGCACATAAAACATGAAAAAAGCTTTTATAAAAGGGAATTTACCCGCTTTTTCAGGGACTCACGAAACAACAAGCAAAAAATTACCGGATTTCTGTTCCCGTTTTTCTTTCAGCCGGGCTTGGAAAGTATGCTATTTTATTGACGAGGGAAGGGCGGTGACAAAATGAATGATCAAAAGTCTAATTACTACACCCAGCTGATCTTAAAGGCGCTGCTGAATAAAGAAATGGTGACCACGGGCCAGCTGGCGGAAGAAATTGGACTGTCAGAAAAAACGATCCGCACGAAAGTGGAAGTCATCAACAACATGCTGCTGGACAACCAGCTGGGTGAAATCTGCAAGAAGCCCAGGATCGGGATCTGGCTGGACGCCGACCCGCAGCAGCGGCTGAAAATCAATTCGCTGATCAACAACTCGGCGAACATGGACGTGCTGCAGAACGATCAGATCCGCACCGCGACGGCGCTGAAGCTGATCTTAAAAAGCACGAAAAACAACACGCTGACGACCAAACAGCTGGCCTCCCAGCTCTATCTCAGCGTTCCGACGACGCTCAAGGTGATCAACGACTGCCGCAGCTGGCTGAAGCTGTTCAACATCGAGCTGAACGTCGTGCGCAACAAGGGATTGGAGCTGGCCTACAACGAGGTGTCCTACCGGCTGGCATTGAAGCATTTCATTCTGAAATTCGATACCGAGACCAACGTGGAGGAAAGCATTTTGTTCTTCATGCCGGGGCTGGATCTTGAAGCGATCCGGCGCGGAATTATGGAAACAGAGAAGGAATGGAGCTTTGAGTTTGCCGAGGAATCGTTCAACGAGGTGCTCGTTTACGCGTCGCTGGCCATTTATCAGAATCAGCAGAAAAACGGCCGCAAGCTGAAGTTCTCGGACGAGGAGCTGGAAATGCTTCAGAAATACAACGAATACAGCTTTGCCGAAGCGATTTTCAAAAAGCTGGGGGCGCATTTCAACATGACGCTGCCGACCGAAGAAAAAGCGTTTTTATCGATTCAGATTTTATGCTCAAAGCTGATCGACAGCGGCTACAGCGCCGACAGCGGCGAGGTGCTGCGGGAGTATGACAACAAGTTGCAGGAATTTGTCCGCAAGATCATCTCCGTTGTCAGCAATGTCCTCAATGTCGATCTGACGCATGACGAAGCGCTGGTGCACGGGCTGCTGATTCACATGCGGCCGACGCTGTTCCGGCTGCGCTATGAGCGCGGACATACCAACGGACTGACCAGTTATATCAAGACGGAATACAAAAAGACGTTCCGGGTAGCCTGGCTGATTTCCGTTCTGTTTGAGGAATATTTCGATCTCAAGGTAAGCGAGGATGAGCTGGGCTACATCGTGCTGTATATCCAATCCGCCTTGGAACGCAACGAGAATCCGGTGCGGACGATGCTGGTCAGCGCCTCGGGCATGGGCATCAATCAGATGCTGTGCGATAAGATCTGCCGCTCGTTCAGTCTGATTCATTCAGTGAAGGTGGTCAGCGTTCACGATTTCAAGATTGAAAAGGTCGAAGATGTCGATCTGATCCTGACGACGCGGGAACTGGGTCTTCACGATCCGCGGATTGTGGAAATCGATGATTTTCTGTCCGACGCTTCGATTCAGAAGATCAACCACTGGATCCGCAACACGATCCTCAACAAGGTCAGCGAAGCTCAGTTTGACGCCGACTGCCACCAGCTGTTCGAGCCGGATCTGATCTTTACGCATCTGGAAATCGACGACAAACCGGCATTGTTGAAGTTTCTGTGCGACCGCCTGGTCCGCAAGGGCTATGTCACGCGCAAATATGTGAAGACGGTGCTGGACCGCGAAGCGTTTACGCCGACCTCGATCGGCAACGGCGTCGCGATTCCTCATGGCGATCAAAATGAGATCAACGAGGCCCGGGTCGTCATCGCCACGCTGGAAAAGCCCATTTTGTGGGACAGCGAACAAGTCGACGTGATCTTCCTGTTAGTCGTCAAAATGACCAACGACTTTGAGATCCGCCGTACCCAGGCTTTTTATAAGCAGTACATCAAGCTGGTCGGAACCGACGACCAGGTCAACGTCCTGCGTAATTTCCAGACCAACGTTGATTTTTACAAGTATTTAATCAAGTAATTTTAACAAGCAAAGCTACGATAAGGAGAGAAAACGTATGGCATTAGCGGATATTCTGGATGAAAACATCATCGACCTGCATTTGAAAAGCACGACGAAAGACGAAGTGCTGCGCGATTTGAGCGCGCATCTGCTGGAGGCAGGCTACATTGAGGACGTCGAGCAGTTCGTCAAGGACATTTACGTCCGGGAAGCGGAAGGGATTACCGGGATGGGCAATCACATCGCGATTCCTCATGGCAAAAGTCATGCCGTCAAAAAGATCGGGATCGCCATCGGCCGCTGCGAGAATGAGATTGAATGGGAAAGCTACGACGACGAGCCGATCAATCTGGTCTTCCTGTTCTGCGTCAGCGACGACGCTGATTTCGCGTCCAACCACATGATGCTGCTGGCGGAGCTGGCCGGCAAGCTGGGCAACGACGAGCGCGTGGAGAAGCTGCAGAAAGTTACAACAAAGCAAGAACTGATCGATTTGTTCCTCAACTGATAACCAAAATTACCGCAATTTAATCGTTACTTAATCAAAAAATTACCGTAATAAAGTTCCCTCAGTTGTTAAACTAAAGCGCTTGCAACATGATAAATTATGATCATGCCAAAGAATACAAAGGATGGGAGGTGAACCCAAATGAAGATTGTAGGAATTACAGCTTGTACCGCAGGCATCGCGCATACCTATATCGTTGCGGAGAAAATCCAGAACGCAGCGGAGGCCGCAGGCCATCAGTGCAAGATCGAAACGCAGGGGACGATCGGCGCACAGAACAAACTGACAGCGGAAGATATCGCCGCGGCCGACGTTGTCATCGTCGCCCATGATATCGCTGTCGGCGGAATGGAACGTTTTGCCGGCAAGCCGACCGTTGACATTCCGATCAGCGTCGCGATGAAGAATCCAAAAAGCTTGATCGCCACGATCGAAAAGAAAATCCAAAAATAAAAAGGGGTAGATGAATCCATGAAAAAGTTGAACTTTAAAAAACACATGATGACCGGCATCTCGTACATGATTCCGATGATCGTGGCCGGCGGTATCCTGGGCGCCTTAGCGAAAGGCTTCGGCGGATGGGAAGTCGGCAACTATGCGCCGGAAGCGGGCGCAACCATCTTCAGCAACCTGAACTGCTTCGACTGGAAACAGTTCTGGTGGATGATTTCCAAATTATCTGACTACGCGATGAGCTTCGGCGTTGCGGTCATGACGGCCGGCGTCTGCTACTCGATCGCTGAACGTCCGGGCATCGTGCCGGGCTTCATTATCGGCTATGCGGCTAACCAGTCGAAAGCGGGCTTCTTAGGCGGTCTGCTGATGGCGTTTGTGATCGGCTATTTCATCCAGTGGATGAAGACCTGGAAACTTCCGAAGTGGATGGTCGGTCTGATGCCGGTTATGATTATTCCAGTTATCGCAACCTTTGTCTGCGGCGTGGCCTTCTTCGCGATCGTGGCGAAACCAATGGCGATTGCCATGAACGCTCTGCAGGGCTGGATCATGAGCCTCAACGGCGGCTCCAAGTTCATCATCGGCGCAGTTATCGGCGCAGGCATGGGCTTCGATATGGGCGGCCCGGTCAACAAGACAGCTTCCATGGCAGCCAATGCGCTGGGTGCTGACGGTATCTACGGACCAATGTCGGCCAAGATCATCGGCGGCATGACGCCACCGTGCGGCGTCTTCGTTTCCACACTGTTAACACCGAAAAAATTCTCGGCTACTGAAAAAGAAACCGCGAAAACCGCATTCCCAATGGGCCTGTGCTTCATTACTGAAGGCGTTCTGCCTTTTGCGGCAGCGGATCCGGCCCGTTTCATTCCAGCTTCCATGATCGGTTCAGCGTTAGCCGGCGGCATTGCTGTGGCGATGGGCGTTGAATCGGTTGCCGGCCACGGCGGAATCTTCGTCTTCCCGATGATGACCAACTGGCTGTGGGCGGTGATCGCCTTAGTTGTCGGCTCGGTTGCGACCGGCGTCATTTACTCGGCAATCAAGAAGCCGAGCGAGGAAGGCCAGGAAGAGGAAGAAGAAATCGTCGACCTGGACATCAATCTGTAAGCTTAACGCTCAGTCTCTAAGCTTAACGCTCAGTCTCTAAGCCATTTGTAATTATATTAAGGAAAGAAAGAAGGAGATCTATGTTAGTTTCGATGAAGGATATTCTGCAGCACGCGCACAAGCATAATTACGCGGTGATGGCAGTCAACAGCATCAATATGGAAATGGCCCGCGCGGTGATCAGCGCCGCCGAGGAAGAACATTCCCCGATTATCGTCCAGATGGGTCCGGGTCAGATCGGCAAGCATGCGCATCTGACGGAGATCGTTCCGCTGGTCAAGGAACTGGCTGAACGCGCCAGCATTCCGGTTGCGTTAAACCTGGATCACGGCGGAAAGCTGGAAGATATGGTTACGGCCATCCACAACGGCTTCACCAGTCTGATGATCGACGCTTCTTCCTATCCTTATGAAGAAAACGTCAAGCGGACCTCGGTTGTCTGCGCGCTGGCGCATCCGCACGGGATCTGCGTTGAAGCGGAGCTGGGCCATGTCGGCCAGGCGGCAGACGGCGACAACAGTAAAGTCGACCTGTATACCAACGTCGAAGAAGCGAAGAAGTTTGTGGAAGACACCGGCTGCGACGCTTTGGCGGTAGCGATTGGCACAGCGCATGGGGATTATCCGAAGGGCTATGTGCCGGAGCTGAACTTTGAACGTCTGGCCGAGCTGAAAAAAGCGCTGGATATGCCGTTAGTTCTGCACGGCGGCAGCGGCAGCGGCGAAGAAAACATCCGCAAGGCCGTCGCCGGCGGCATCAACAAGATCAACGTCTGCACCGACGCTTTCCATGCCGCGAAAAACGCGATGCTGGAAAACCTGGAAGTCAAACCGAACGCGGACTACCTGGAATTGTGCATGACGGCGGAAGCCGCGGTGAAGCAGTTTGTCAAGGACTATATCCGCGTCATCGGCTCCAACAACCAGTATTTCTACGGCGAATCGGTTTCGACCGGCAACGAATAAATCCTCCCATTTTTAACAGCGGACATCCGGTACCCGGAAGTCCGCTTTGTTTTCACCGCTTCCAATCGAGAAATCAGGGAAACTCTGCAGCATAGCCCGACCGCTCGAAAACGTTGGCTTAAAAGGCAGAGCAACATCTGTCGCGACAAGCTTTTCATACTTATTTTGTCTTCGGTTTTTTCAGGCAGGGCGGATAAACGACAATTTACCACATTAAAATGACGAGGATTGATAATCCGGAGCGAATCGTTTATGATACTTTTATAGACAGGAACAGGAAAACGATGTTCCTGTTAAAAAGAAGAAAAGGAGAAACAAACACATGAAAATTGCATTAATGAATGAATTCAGCCAGGCTCCGAAGAATACGATTATTCTGGAACAGCTGAAAGATGTCGTCGAACCGATGGGCCACACCGTTTATAACACCGCGATGGCAAAACCGCTGCTGGACAAGGATGTTCCGGAAGCGTATACGGAAGAAAATCCACGTCTGACCTATCTGCATCTGGGCATTCAGGCCTGCCTGCTGCTCAACAGCGGTGCGGTGGACTTTGTCGTTACCGGCTGCGGCACCGGTCAGGGCGCGCTGATGTCGCTGAACGCATATCCGGGCGTTGTCTGCGGCTATTGCATCGAACCGTCGGACGCTTACCTGTTCTTGCAGATCAACAACGGCAACGCGCTGTCGATCCCTTATGCGAAAGGCTTCGGTTGGGGCGGCGAGCTGAACATCCACACGATTTTTGAAAAAGCATTCGGTTCTCCGAAGGGCATGGGCTATCCGAATGAGCCGGGCCGCAAGGAATCGCAGAACCGCAATGCCGCGCTGTTAAACGAAGTGAAGGCCGCAGTGGGCAAGCCGGTTCTGGAAGGCTTGAAGGCGCTTGATCAGAACATGGTCAAGGAAGCGCTGACGCAGCGGTTCCAGGACTGCTTCTTTGCCGGCTGCCAGAACGCCGAGCTGGAAGCTTATGTGCGTGAAGTCTTAGGCAAATAAAATATGAAAAACGTGACCCTTCCGCGCTATACGATCGGCCCGGACGCACTGAATGATCTGGAACGCGTCGTTTCCGCTTACGGACGCAAGGTAGCGCTGATTCATGGCGCGAAAGCCTATGCCGCCTGTCAGGCGCTGTTAACTCCGGCGCTGGGTTCGCTGGACGTCGTCAGGGAAGTCTGTTACGGACAGGAAGCAACCTACGAGAACGTCGCCAGGCTGACAGAGGATCCGGATGTGCGACGCGCGGATGTGCTGGTGGGCATCGGCGGCGGCAAATGTCTGGACACGGTGAAGCTGGCCGGCGATCAATTGGGAAAACCGGTCGTCACGATCGCGACGATCGCCTCCACTTGCGCGGCGGTAACCAAGATCAGCATCATGTATAACGCCGACGGTTCATTCAAGGATATTCCAAAGCTGAAGGCCGCGCCGGTGCACTGCCTGATCCCGACTTCGGTCATTGCCGAAGCGCCGATTCAGTATTTATGGGCCGGCATCGGCGATACGATGGCGAAGCATGTGGAATGTACGTTCTCTGCCCGCAACGATCAGTTGGATTATGCCAGCGAACTGGGCCGTACGATCAGCGCGATGTGCTTTGAACCGGTGATCGCCCATGGCGCCAGCGCACTGCGCGCAGCGAAAAATCAGGAAGTCAGTGACGATTTGGAACAGATCATCCAGAATATCCTGATCTCCACCGGCAGCGTTTCGCTGCTTGTCCATCCCGATTACAACTCCGCGCTGGCGCACGCTCTGTTCTACGGGCTGACGGTGCGCGAGCATATCGAGAAGAACCATCTGCATGGCGAGGTTGTATCCTACGGCACGCTGGTGCAGCTGATGATGGACGGTCAGCAGGAAATGCTTCAAAAAGCCTACGCCTTCCATCGGCAGATCGGGCTGCCGGTCTGTCTGGCGGACTTAGAGCTGAGCAAGGACGATCCGTTAAGCGATGTGCTGGAAATGGCGGAAAAGAATCAGGAACTTAACCACGTTCCGTATCCGGTCACCCAGGCGCTGATCCGCAAGGCGATCGACGATCTTGAAAACTACGCAGGCTAAACAGTCTGAACAAAGGGACAAGCCGTCCCTTTTCTTTTAGGTAAAGGAGGAAATAAAACCTATGGAAATGACACTACGCTGGTATGGAACCGGCTACGATTCCGTAACACTCGAACAAATCCGTCAGATTCCGGGCGTCCGCGGCGTCATCACGACGCTGTATGACACGCTGCCGGGCGAAATCTGGACGCCTGAGCGGATCGCGGCGATGAAAGACGAGGTCGAGGCTTCCGGACTGCGCGTCAGCGGGATTGAAAGCGTCAACGTTCACGATGCGATCAAGGCGGGAACGGCGCAGCGCGACGAAATGATCGATCATTATATTCAGACGCTGGAAAACCTGGGTAAAGCGGACATCCACATGGTCTGTTATAATTTTATGCCGGTTTTCGACTGGACGCGGACCGAGCTGGCCCGCAAGCGTCCGGACGGTTCGACGGTGCTGGCGTACACGCAGAAAGCGGTGGACGAATTGAATCCGGAAAAGATGTTCGCTTCGATCGGTGCGGACACCAACGGTTTTATCCTGCCGGGATGGGAACCGGAACGGATGGACCGGATCAAGGAATTGTTTGAGCTGTACCGCAGCGTCGATGAGCAGCAGCTGTTTGAAAATCTGCGGATTTTCCTGGAAGCGATTATGCCGGTCTGCGACCGGTATGATATCAACATGGCGATCCATCCGGATGATCCGGCCTGGAGCGTCTTCGGGCTGCCGCGGATTATTATCAACGAGCGCAATCTTCAGCGGATGATGAAGATGGTCGACAATCCGCACAACGGCGTGACGTTTTGTTCCGGTTCTTATGGAACAAACCTGGAGAATGATCTGCCGCACATGATCCGCTCGTTAAAAGGCCGGATTCACTTCGCGCATGTCCGCAACCTGAAGTTTAATACGCCGGATGATTTTGAGGAAAGTGCGCATCTGTCCAGCGACGGCAGCTTTGATATGTATGAAATTATGAAAGCGCTGTTCGATATCGGTTTCGACGGCCCGATCCGTCCGGATCATGGCCGGATGATCTGGGGCGAGAAAGCGATGCCGGGCTATGGTCTGTATGACCGGGCGCTGGGTGCGGCTTATCTCAACGGTCTGTGGGAAGCGATTGTCAAAAGCGAGGGCCGCGTATGCGATTAACCGACGAAGGACTGAAAGACCGGCAAGGCTGGCTGGATCATGGCTACACGCTGCCGCAATACGATCGCGGGCGGATGCGCCAGGCGACGCTGGCAACGCCGCGCTGGATTCATTTTGGTGCCGGGAATATCTTCCGCGCGTATCAGACGTGGCTGATGCAGAAGCTGATCGAAGCCGGGGAAGTTTCGGAAGGCCTGATCGCGGCGGAAGGGTATGATGATGAAATTGTCGACGGGATGCTCAATCCCCATGACGATTTGAATATTCTGGTCACCCTGAAAGCTTCGGGCAGCGTGGAAAAAACGGTGATCGGCAGTCTGGCCGCCGCCCTGAAGCTCGATCCGGCCAGTGCGGATTTCACGACGCTAAGAAACTTATTCATCCAGCCGAGCCTGCAGCTGGCCAGCTTTACGATCACGGAAAAAGGGTATCGTGTCCGCGATGAAAAAGGGCAGATTCTGCCGGAGATCGCCGCTGAATTTGAACGGGGGCCGCAGGCGGCGCTCAGCTATATCGGCAAGGTTGCCGCGCTGCTTTCCGCACGGTATCAAAACGGGGCGCTGCCGATCGCGCTGGTCAGTATGGACAACTGTTCGCACAACGGTGAAAAGCTGAAACAGGCGATGGTGACGATGGCTGAAGGCTGGACGCGCGCGGGCAAGATGGAAGCAGGTTTTCTGGACTATGTGCAGGATGAAGGCCAGGTCAGTTTCCCGTGGACGATGATCGACAAGATCACGCCGCGGCCGGATCCGGCGATTGAAGCGTTATTGAAGCAGGACGGAGTGGAGGATGTCAGCCCCATCATAACGGCCAGGCATACCTACATCGCGCCGTTTGTCAACGCGGAGGAATGCGAGTATCTCGTCGTTGAGGACCGCTTCCCCAACGGCCGTCCGCCGCTGGAAAAAGCCGGCGTGATGTTCGCGGACCGGCAGACGGTGGAGCGGGTGGAGCGGATGAAGGTTTCGACCTGTCTGAATCCGGTGCATACCGGTCTGGCGGTGTTCGGCTGTCTGCTCGGCTTCACCAAGATCAGTGCGGAAATGCAGGATCCGGATTTAAAGCGGCTGGCGGAACGGATCGGCCGGGTGGAAGGGTTGCCGGTCGTGACGAACCCGGGAATTCTGGCTCCGGAACAATTTCTTGACGAAGTGCTGACGCTGCGCATCCCGAATCCCTTTATGCCGGATACGCCGCAGCGGATCGCGACCGATACCTCGCAGAAGCTGGGCGTGCGGTTTGGCGAAACTGTCAAGGCGTATTTGAAGGAAGGCCGCCCGCTTTCCGATTTAAAGGCGATCCCGCTCGTCTATGCCGGATGGCTGCGTTATCTGTTGGGGATTGATGATCAGGGGCAGCCGATGCCGTTAAGTCCGGATCCATTGCTGGACACGCTGCAGCCGCTGCTGGAAGGCATAACGCTGGGGCAGACCTGCCCGCCGTTGACCGGCGTGCGCGCTATTTTAAAGAATTCCCCGATTTTCGGACTGGATCTGGAAGCCGCAGGTCTTATCGAACGGGTGGAAGCTCTGTTGACTGCAATGCTGCAAGGCCCGGGCGCTGTGCGGCAAACCTTGCATGAACAGTTAGATTGAAACGCTTGTGAAAAGATAAATGACCGATACAAAATAGGGTTTTTGTGCTATTGTTAGAGTAACTGAGTGAGGAGGATGAATATGATTTATAAAGAAGGAATGCTGGCGGGCAAGGTCGCGTTAGTCACCGGGGCCAACCGGGGGCTGGGTTATGCGATGTGCGTCGGGCTGGCGGAAAACGGCGCGGATATTTTCAACATCGGCCATGGCGACGATACGAATATCCGGGAAGCGATCGAAAAGCTTGGACGCCATTATCATTACATGAAGGCGGATTTATCGAAACCGACTAAAGCGTTGACCGACGAGATCGTCGCGGAAGTCGTTAATGTCTACGGGCATCTGGATATTCTGCTGAACAACGCCGGCGTCAACCGCCGCGCGCCGTTTCTGGAATACGCCGAAGCGGATTGGGATTACACGCTGAATTTAAATCTGAAACAGGTATTTTTGCTTTCGCAGAGTGCGGCCAACCAGATGGTGAAGCAGGGAACCCGCGGTAAAATCATCAATATCGCAAGCATGCTTTCCTTCACCGGCGGCATCCTTGTGCCGGCTTACACCGCCAGCAAATCGGCGATCATGGGGCTGACGAAGGAAATGGCCAACGAACTGTCAAGCAAGGATATCAACGTCAACGCCATCGCGCCGGGCTACATGAAGACGCCGCTGACGCAGGCGATGCAGGACGATCCGGTCCGCAACAAAGAAGTGCTCGACCGTCTGCCGATCGGTTACTGGGGCGATCCGTCCGTGCTGCAGGGACCGGTGGTCTTTTTGGCAAGCGAAGCTTCCGACTATATCTGCGGCGCGACGATTCCTGTCGACGGCGGCTGGCTGGCACGCTAAAGAAGTTATCGAATCGAAGATCGAATCCAAGGCCGGTTTTTCCCTGCGGGAAGCCGGTCTTTTCCTTGTTTAAGCTCTTGCCCTTAGAGCTTCATGAATCTTGAATTGGATGGACATTTGACTTTATGCCGGGAACAGGGATTGTAAACACCAAGAAGATCTCGGAACAGTTTGGCTTCGGTAACAAAATCCCTTAGCGGCACTGGGGTGAATTTTTACTAAAGCTCACTTTTCGATTTCGGTGAAAGCAGACTTTAGGATTTTCATTTGAAACTTTTAATTGATATTCACCGTCCTATAGCATATAATAACATTGTAAATGGCACTCGGTGCGGAAGAAAACTCACGATTGATCGTGAGTTTTTTCTATGTTTAGATTTTTTATCATGTTCAAATATTTTTTCCTGTCTGATATTTTTCTTAGCTCATGTGTTTTAGGATTATAGAATCTGATTAATATTTCCAGACTATTGCAATGCATTACACAGTTTCTAATGGATACTAGACAAAACACTTTATCAATAAAATCAGGGACTTTATCAACATTAAATGTCATTTGAAACTTTTTTAAATCTTGAAAAATTCTGTTTTGCATTGAATTGTCAAGACAGGTAAAGACGGTTAGCATATCTCCTAAACTCATTCTATCAAAAAAGCAATAAACATCAGCATATTTAAAAATATCTTTTTTTAGAGCATTTATGCGATTGCTCATGTGTTCAATTCTATTTTTTTTATATTTCGACGTTAAAAAAGCAAATTTTAAGTTTAATTTATCAAGAAATAATTCCAACTGGTTTGAATCTTGGATTTCATAGTTTGTAAGAACATTATAAGCGACGCTGGTTTTAAAATGTATTTCAAAATCTAATATGTTTGTAATGATAATAGGATAAGACTTTCTTTCATTGATAAAGAAATTATAGTACTCCTGAAATTCTATATCTCTCTCGTATACATGTTTTCCGTTTACTTTTTCAACTTCTTTCTTGCTATTTAATTTAGCGAATTGATGTTTAAACGGAGTAATTACGTTAATGTAATTATATTCTAGCAGCTTGTTTCCTGCGATTTCTTTATTCATCTCATTAAATTGAACTCTTTTTTGTTCATTTAAATATTGTAATTGCTCGGAAATAGTTTTCGCTTGCTTATATTGCTGGAAATTACTTTTATCCATTTCGCCCCTTCTTCCTAATGCTTATTTAATTATAGTAGATGTGATAATTAATACCAATATTAATTTTAAATAGAGAGTATTCAGTGGTTTTTAATCCTAACACTCTCTTACCGACATCAGAGGCTGCAGCGCTTCGTAAAATGACCGAGCTGGGATCAAAATCACATTTATCAGAAGCGGACAAGCTTCATTCTTTCCCTTTTGATCAAAATAGCTTACAATAAAGCTAACGTAGAAACAGGATTTGCGGCCGGAAGTCTGGCAAGTGCGGATCCGGGAGGCAGGATATGGCGGATCTGACGAAAAAAGCGATCGCGGAAGGCTTGAAAGAATTGTGCCATCACAAGGACTTTAACAAAATTTCTGTGCGGGATATCACGGAACAATGCGGACTCAATCGTCAGACGTTCTATTATCATTTCCAGGATAAATACGAATTGCTGGACTGGATTTATTATCAGGAAGGGTTTGTTTATCTGGCCAGCGACGTTACCTTTGACAACTGGCATCAGCACATGGAAAAACTGCTGACCATGATGCGCGAAAATCAGATCTTCTATGAAAATACGATCAGCGCTTCGCCGCAGTGTTTTGAGGATTATCTGTTCCAGATTACCTGTACGCTGTTTGAGGAAGCGATCCGCCGTCTGGACGGAAGTCTGCGGCTGCAGGAGGCGGATGTGCGGCTGTATTCCCGGTTTTACAGCTATGGAATGTGCGGGATTATCCGCGACTGGGTCCGGGGCGGAATGAAGGAAAGCCCGGAATCCTTATCGCTGCGGATCCGAAAACTAGCCAACGACAGCGAGAAAATGGCGAGTCTGCGACTGCAGGGGCAGTTCTAAGCCAAAGAAAAAGGCTAGATCCGATGGATCAGCCAGGCTGTCGTGTCTTCAATACTCGTTTTTTTCAATTGATTGAAGCATTCTTCACTGATCAGCGATCTGTCATATTCCGGCAGATCCTTTTTTTTCAGCGTGCAGGTCAGATCGACGAGATTGCGGGCGGTCTGCCGTCCGGATTTGCCGCGGCGCAGCCGATGGCGGGCGGCGGTTTCCAAAAGTGATTGCTTCAGCTTTGCGTCCAATGACATTTCCTATCCCTTGCTTTCTGAAATTATCATACGGGAACGATCGGGATTTGCCTATAAGCAGTTTGCCCGTTGTGTCGTAATTTCAGACAAATTTCAGCCCGCCAAAAAGACCGCGGAAACCCGCGGTCATGAAATCTGTCATCCAAGGAAGAATGGAAGCTTACAGAGAAGCGAGGTATTCCTCGACAAAATGGCTGGCGACTGCGCCGTCGCTGGCGGCGGTGATGACCTGCCGCAGCGCTTTGGTGCGCACGTCACCGATCGCGAAGACACCCGGCAGCGAGGTTCTCGTCGTTTCATCCGCGGCGATGTATCCATGATCCAGATCCAGCTGACCTTCAAACAAAGCGGTGTTGGGCAGCTGACCGACCGCGACGAAGACGCCGTCGCATGCGATTTCCTGCAGCTCGCCGCTGAAT
This sequence comes from Holdemania filiformis, assembly GCF_003459085.1. Taxonomy (NCBI): domain Bacteria; kingdom Bacillati; phylum Bacillota; class Erysipelotrichia; order Erysipelotrichales; family Erysipelotrichaceae; genus Holdemania; species Holdemania filiformis. The sequence goes on from NZ_QRUP01000009.1 coordinate 74,262, forward strand.
TTATCGCGCAGCCGCAGACCGGTGACCTTCTGATCGTGCAGAATGGCGTCCACCGTGCTGTTCCAGATGAATTCCAGATTATCGCAGCTTTGCAGCGGATTGAGGTAAACCCGGTCGGCCCGCAGCGTGTCGCGCCGGTGAATCAGGATCACCTTTTCGCAAATCCGCGAAAGGAACAAAGCGTCCGCCGCCGCGGTGTTGCCGCCGCCGATCACCGCGACCGTCTTGCCCTTATAAAACATGCCATCGCACGTCGCGCAGTACGCTACGCCGCGCCCCACCAGTGAATCCTCTTCCGGCACGCCCAATTTCCGCGCCGATGCACCGGTCGCCAGAATCACGGCGTCCGCCGTCAGCTCGCGGCTGTCGGTCACAATCTTCTTGGGGACTGCGGTTAAATCCACGGAAAGCACTTCTTCCAAATAAGTTTCTGCGCCGAACCGTTCCGCCTGCGCCTGCATTTTCATGCCCAGCTCAAAACCATCGACGCCTTCGTCAAACCCCGGGTAATTGTCGATCTGCGCGGTGGTCGCCATCTGGCCGCCGGCCGACAATTTTTCCAGAATTACAGTGCGGAAACCAGCCCGGGCGCAATACAGCGCCGCCGTGTATCCGGCGGGGCCGCCGCCTAAAATAACGACTTGTACGTGTTCCATCATCAGATCCCCTGTTCTTCCAGCCAGCTCATGATCGCGCCGCGCGACGGCGGATTGACCAGCGTTGAACCCTGGACGCCCTGCTTGAACAGGATCAGCGACGGAATCGTGTTGACGTCGAATTTTTCTTCCAGCTCCGGCTGTTGATCAATATCGACGGTCCCGATCCGCACCCGGCCTTCCAATTCTTTTTCCAGCTTGGCGATGACCGGGGCTAAACGCCGGCAGTACATGCACCAGGGCGCCTGGAAATCGAGCATGACCGGCAGGTCGGAATGAACGACCTCCTGATCAAAATTATCCTTTGTAATTACCGTTGCCATAACGAATCCTCCTTTATGTTATTCTGGTTTCATTATAGCCGTGAAAAACGCGGGAAAACAAGGAATTTGCCTGCAAACTCCGGGAAATCTTTCAATTCCATGAAGAAGGATTGAATAAGACGTCGATTTTCGTTAAACTTAAGCACAAGACAGGGGGATGTTCATGACTGGAATTCTAGGAAAAACAATCACGGATTATTTCAACGGTTTTCTAAGCACGCTCGCTGAGAACAGCGGGCTGTTGTTCTGGAAAGCCGTCGGCATACTGCTGATCATCGTCGGCGGGAAGCTGGTATTGAATCTGATTTCTCAATTAACCGCCCGGCAGATCAAAAAATCCGAGGAAATGCCGGAAATGCAGGCGCGCCGCGTGCAGACAATGATGACGATGACGCGCAGCACCTTCCGTTATATCGTCTACGGCATCTGCGCTTTGATGATCCTGGCGCAGCTGGGCTTCGGCAACGCGATCAACAATTTGTTGTTATCCGCCGGGATCGGCTCGCTGGCATTAGGCATCGGCGCGCAAAGCTTAATCAAGGATGTGGTCACCGGGTTTTTCATGATGTTTGAAAAGCAGTTTTCGGTCGGCGATTATGTTAAGCTGGACGATATTGAAGGCACCGTGACGGCGACGGCGATGCGCGTGACCTATTTGAAAAATTTCGCCGGGCAGCAAATTATCATTCCCAACGGCTCGATCGGCCGGGTGATCAATTATTCCCGGATGGATTCGCTGGCGAAGGTTACGGTCAGCACGCCGTATGAAGCGGACAGCCGTCAGGTGATGGAAATTCTCGATCAGGCGGTCAAGACGTATGCCAAGCAGGTCAAGGAGATCATCGTCGAGGAACCGAAGGTTCAGGGAATTACGGAGCTGGCGGATTCCTCCGTCAACATCACGGTCATCTGCCGCACGCAGCCCTTACGGCATTGGGAGGTTGAGCGGGGTCTGCGTCTGGCGGTCAAGGAAGCGCTGGACGAGGCCGGGATCGGCATTCCGTATCCGCAGCAGGATGTGCATTTGAAAATGGAAGCGGAAGATTCGTCACAACCAAATTGACGTTGCGTTCTGGCAGCGGTAAAATAAGGGCAATGAGCTCCATTTTCAGGGGCAGGGGGAGAATAAAATGGCAAAACCAATTCAAATTGATACGTTTAAAGAATACCAGTATTTGTCGGAAGCGACGTTATCCGCGGATGGGCGGCGCTGCGTTTATGTGCAGAGCCAAAGCAACGCGGAAGGCACCGGGTATGAGCACGATCTGAGGTGCTGGGACTTTGATCAGAAACGCAGTATTGCTTTGACGTCAGGCCACAAAGAACGTAATTTTTTGTTTGAAGACGCGGAACATATCCTGTTTCCAGCCGATCGGACCGGCGAGGATGAAAAAGCGGCGAAGCAGGGGAAGACGCAGACGACCTATTACCGCCTCAATCTCAACGGCGGGGAAGCACGGAAGGCGTTTACGCTGCCGTGGAAGGTCACGGCCTTAAAACCGGTCGACGGGGAAACCCTGGCCGCGCTGGTTTTGAAGGATCTCAACGAGCTGCAGGTAGAGGGGCTGGAAGGCAAGGCGCTCGACAAGGCGCTGGCGCAGCGGGAAGAAGAAAAGGATTACGAGGTTTTAGACGAGCTGCCGTATTGGTTTAACGGCCGTGGCTTTATCAATAAAAAAAGAACCTGGGCCGTGCTGGTAAAACCGGGCACGGACGAGGCTCAGATCTTATCGCCGAAATACATGGATGTGCGGCATTTGGAAATCAGCCCGGATCACACGAAGATCGCGATCGCTGGTCCTGAATTCGATTCCGTCAACAGCCAGACTTCAGTCTTGTATTTAATTGACCGGGCCAGCGGTGAGCGGAGGACGTTGGTGCCGTCGGGGAAATGGAGCTTCGGCCATCTCGGCTGGCTCAACGATAACCAGCTGGCCGTCACGGCAACCGACTATCAAACCTGGGGATCCAGCGAGAATGCGAAGCTGTATACAATTGATATTGCCAGCGGTGCGATGACGCTGCTGAACGGCGAGGATCTGTCGTGGGGCAGCTCTGTCGGCAGCGACGCCAAGCTGTATGGCGGCCGCGGCTGGAAGATCGTGAACGGCGAGATCTGGACGTTATTGACGTGGGATAACCATTCCGAACTGACGGTATTTGATCGTCAGGGGCAGCGCCGGGCGTTAACGACGGCGGAAGGCTCCGTCGATTTCTTCGACGTGCAGAACGGCCGGATCGTGATGAGTGCAATGCGCAAAATGCGGCTGCAGGAGCTGTACGAATTGAAAGACGGCGCGGAAGTCCAATTGACCCATGTCAACGACGCCGTGCTTGCGGAGTCCTATGTCGCTCAGCCGGAGAAGGTCAGCTTCACCAACGACGGCGTGCGGATTGACGGCTGGGTGCTGAAACCAATCGATTTTGATCCGGTGAAAACCTATCCGGCGGTGCTGGATATCCACGGCGGACCGAAAGCGGCGTATGGCGAAGTCTTCATGCATGAGATGCAGTACTGGGCTTCCCAGGGCTACTTTGTGTTCTTCTGCAACCCGCGCGGTTCCGACGGCCGCGGCAATGAGTTTATGGATCTGCGCGGCAAGTATGGAACAGTCGACTATTCTGATATCATGACGTTCACGGATCTTGTGCTGAAGACCTATCCGATGATCGATAAACATCGCGTCGCGGTCACCGGCGGCAGCTACGGCGGATTTATGACCAACTGGATTATCGGTCATACCGATCGCTTCGCGTGTGCTGCCAGCCAGCGCTCCATTTCCAACTGGTTCTCCAAGTCGCTGACAACCGATATCGGCTACTATCACAACATGAGCCAGATGGACTCGACGCCATGGGAAAATCCGGAAAAAATGTGGGGCTTCTCACCGTTAAAATACGCGGACAAGGCAGTGACGCCGACGTTGTTCATCCATTCCGATCAGGATTACCGCTGCTGGATGGCGGAAGGCTTACAAATGTTCCAGGCGCTGAAGCTGCATAACGTTGACGCCCGGATCTGCCTGTTCCATGGTGAAAATCATGAGCTGAGCCGTTCCGGCAAGCCGATTCACCGGATCCGCCGGTTGAAGGAAATCACGCAGTGGTTCGATCAGTACACCGATCATCTCAGCGTGCTGGAACCGGAAGAAGAAACGGAAAACGAAACAGAATTATAATACAGAAAGATCAAAAACGGACGGCTTATCACAGTCGTCCGTTTGTTTAGGTTAAATTAAAGTCAAAATGAAACGAAATCGATAGGGATAAAACATTGTGGTCCGTCTGGGGTTAACCCCACGTCTTTCGCATCGTCGTGTTGATCAGCACCTGATCGCCCCGGCAGACCTGATTGCGGCGCACAGCTTTCCAACCTTGCCGGCGGAAAAACGGTTCGGCGGTCAATGAAATATCACTTTGCAGGAAGACCGCGCCCTGGCTGCGGGCCTGAGCTACAATAGCGTTCAACAAAGCGGTGCCGACGCCTTGACGCTGAAAGTCGGGGTGGACGTAGAAACAATCCAATTGAGTCGGACTTTCCAGATTCGCAAAGCCTGCCAGCTGATCTTCACAGAACGCACCGATCGTCCAGGTGATTAAAAACCGCTCGGTCCAGCCGGGTTTTTCAGCGCCCGCTGTCCAGGCGGCGCATTGGCTGGGGGTGTAATCCCGGATGGCGACTTCCTGGACGCTGCGGAGAAACAAGTCGCGGATCGCCGGTAAATCAGCGCGGGTGACGGGACGGATTTCCATTACCGCCATAACTCCTTCTGATGATCGAATAAGAAGGCGTCCAGACCGGCCAGAATTTCCTTGTGATGAACGCCGTACAGCGAGGTCTTTTCAATCGCTTTATCCGCGGCTTTGCCATGCAGCCAGACACCGCAGCAGGCGGCTTCCATCGGTGTCAAGCCGCGCGCAGCGAGAGCGGCGATCATGCCGGTCAGCAGATCGCCGCTGCCGGCTTTGGCCAGGCTTGGGTTGCCGGTCTTGTTGACGCAGCGCAGACCTTCCGGCGAAATGATCAGCGTGTCCGCGCCTTTTAAGACCAGCGTCACCTGATGAGCGAGCGCGTATTCCTCGGCGCAGCGGATCCGGTCCGCCTGAATTTCCTCGACGCTGCGGCCGCACAGCGCGCTGAACTCCCCAACATGCGGCGTGAGAATCCAATCGCCGTGAGGGGTGTTGAGCCACTCCGGGTGACGTGCCAGACAGCGCAGTGCGGCGGCGTCCAGAATTACCGGCACGGAACTGCAGTGCAGCACTCTTTCCAATACCGTTTCCAGATTTGCCAGATGATCGCAGCCGCTGCCGATCGCCACGGCGTCGGATTGATTAAGCAGAGCGGTCAGATCCGCTTCCGAAAGCGTGTTGGGATGATAAACGATGTGCGGACAGGCGGCCTGCAGGATCGGATAAACGGCGGGATCGACAAGCGCGTGAAGCATGCCGCAGCCCATTGCCTGGGCCGCTTCCAGATTGAACTGGGCTGCGCCGGCCATCCAGGGACTGCCGGCGATCACGGTTAACCGGCCCGTCGTGTTTTTATAATCATTGTCGTGCAGCCGCGGCAGCAGGCGCGTGACCTGCAGCGCGTCCATCTGGATCCAGCGCGATGCCTCCGGCTCTGCGAACCCCAGCCCAATCGGAATCAGCCGGTCCAGCTTCTGATGTTCCCGGCTGAATAAGTGAACCGGCTTCAACGCCCCCAATGCCAGCGTCAGCTCGCTGTGCAGAGCATCGGGATCCCCCAGACTGTGATCCGCTTCCAAGCCGCTGTTCAGGTCGATGCTGACAACGGGCAGGCGCTGCTGGTTGATCCAGCGGAAAGCGCTGCGCAAAAAATCCGGCAGCGGGGCATGAAAATTAAATCCGAACACGCAGTCAACGATCACGTCGTAGCGCTGCGCCATCGTCTGAAACTGGGTTTCGCTTAATTCCTGATAGCCATAGATCAGGCAGGAATCCGGCAGCTTCTGCCGGGCTTCAATCGCTGCCGGGGTACGGATGTCGTCCAGCATCAGAATGATTGCCACCTGCCGGTTGGCCGCTAAGCAATGCCGGGCGATCACAAACCCGTCGCCGCCGTTGTTGCCGCTTCCGCACAGGATCAGAAACGAGTCATTTTCCGGATATTCGTGCAGCAGTGTGTCGGCGCAACGTTTGCCCGCCAGCTCCATCAGCTGTGTTTCAGTTTTGCCGCTGGCCGCTTCCGCCGCGGCGATTTGATTCTTCTCGAGGATCACGGGGATCACCTCCTGGCACTATTCTAACATAAATTGTTCCGCCGCCGAAAAGAATGGTATAATGAAACCTGAAAAAGGGGGTATTTCTTTGATTTGGAATGAAGCTTTGGAACAGTATGTCAGCGATCATCAGGATGAGGTTGTGGAACTGATCCGCACGCTGGTGGCGATCCCGGCCTTCAGTAATCATGAACAGGCCCGCGCCGAGTACTGCGCGAAGTGGTTTCGCGATGTCGGTGCGGAAGATGTGAAAATCGATGAGGCAAGCAATGTCATCGTTACGCTGGGCGATGTTCAGGCCGGCAAGGCCGTCGCGTTTATGGCGCACCTGGACACGGTGTTCCCGGATGAAACCGGCTTTGAGCTGGTGGAGGAAGACGGCTGGCTGAAAGCGCCGGGAGTCGGGGACGACACGGCGAACGTCGCGCTTTTGATGGTCATCACCCGGTATCTGCTCGAGCAGAAGTGTCCGCCGAAGCAAGGCGTTTTGATCGTGCTGAACGCTGGTGAGGAAGGTCTGGGCAACCTTAAGGGCTGCCGCCGGCTTATGCAGGATTACACGGATAAGCTGAGCGAGGTTTACTCGTTTGACGGCTCCTATAAAGGTTACGTCAACAAGGCGGTCGGTTCCGTCCGCTACCGCGTCGAGGTGAAAACGGAGGGCGGTCATTCCTACGGCGCTTTCGGCAACCGCAACGCGATCCGCGTGCTGGCTTCCCTGATCGACGCGCTGTATTCTGTCAAAGTGCCGCAGGGCGGCAAGACCACCTATAATGTCGGCACGATTGAAGGCGGCACTTCCGTCAACACGATCGCCCAGCAGGCTTCGATGTTGTTTGAATTCCGCTCCGATGTGCGCGAGCATCTGGATCAGCTGCGCGGCATGTTCGACAGTCTGATCGACGCTTACCGGAAGATGGGCGTGGAAGTCAATGTCGAGATTTTAGGCGAACGGCCGTGCATGGGCGAAATCGACCAGGAGAAACAGCGGGCGATTGAGAAAAAGGTCGAGGATTTGATCGAACGACGGATCGGCGTGCGGCCGGAGGGACATTCCGGATCGACCGACTGCAACATTCCGTTTTCACTGGGTATTAACTCGTTATGCTTCGGCGGCTATCTGGGCGAGGGCGCGCATACCCGCGAAGAAAAAATCGAAAAGGCGTCGCTGCTTCCGGGGCTGGGCGTCATGATGGAATTTGTTCTGGATTATTTTCTTTGATTTGAATTCTGAAAAAACGGCTTGATTCCGTGATTCGACTTTATTTAATTGATGTTCAATGCTATAATAAAATCGATTAGGGGGTACCTTTCTAATGGAAAAGAAAACAGTACAAGATTATATCGACATTATCAATCAGAAAAAATGGGATGCCCATAACATCCAGTGGCTGTATATTGATATCAACGCCAAAGAGCTGATGACGGAAGTGGAGCCGAAAGTGAACAATCTGACGGCCTGCTGCAAAGCGATGATTGAAATCATGCTGGAAGGCGACCGGTTTATGGAATTGCCGAAAGTCAAAACCAAGATTGGCGGCGCGCTGACCGTGCGTTATTATTGCGACAACTTGAGTCCGGAACGCCGGAAGTATTCAGAAGTCAATCAGTAATGAAAAGGGCCGCGCTTTCGCCGCGGTCTTTTTTGTCAAAAAAATAGAAAAGAGGAGAGTCGTATGGATAAGTATCGTAAGCGCAGAGCAGTGGCCGTCGCCCATGAAATGGTCGATCTGTTAGCGGAAAAGGGGTATATCACCTATTATGCCGAAAATGTGGAGGAAGCCCGCGACAAAGTGCTCGAGCTGATCCCCAAGGGCGCCAGCGTCGGCGTCGGCGGATCGGAAACGCTCAAAGCGATGGATATGATCAATATCCTGCGCAACGGCGATTATCACTTTTTTGACCGCTACCAGGAGGGACTGCCGTTTTCCGAGGTTGAGGAAATCTACCGTCAGGCCTTGTTGGCGGATGTCTTTCTGACCAGCAGCAACGCGATCACGCGGCAGGGCCAGCTGGTCAATATCGATTCGTCCGGCAACCGTGTCGCGGCGATCAGCTACGGACCGCGCAAGGTCATCGTGGTCGCCGGGGTAAACAAGGTTGTCGATACGCTGGACGACGCGATGAAGCGGCTGCGTCAGATCGCGCCGCTCAACGCGATGCGCGTGCATCACAAAGCGCCGTGCGTCGAAACGGGAAAGTGCATGGATTGCCAGATCCAGCAGTCGGTCTGCAATTCGGTCGGCATTATCAACCATGGCCGGAAGACGCCGGGCCGTTTTACAATCATCATGATCGCTGATGAAATCGGATTCTGATCGGCTTGACCCACCTGCTGTACACGGGCGAATTCTACAGAAAAGTAGTTTCAGGTTTTTATTGCAATGATAATAAAAACGGCGCGTTTGCACCGTTTCAATTCAGTTTTTCAAGCGAGGAGCTGCGAAGTCTTGTTTTTCAGACTTTTCAGTTCTTCGCTTTGTTTTATAGAGAAGCGTTTTTAATTGTGTTAAAAAGATAATGATTGTTTTGTAATCATCTTAAGAATGAACTCAGCATTCGCTTATTTTTCAATCAGCCAATCGAGCAAGCCGATTTCTTCACTTAGATAAGCAAGCGCGGGAACGTCGGTATGCTCAGCGCCTTCCAGTTGTGTGATTACAGCCTGGGAATTATACTGGCTCAACTTTTCCATAAAATCGAGCGTGGACTGGGGATTAACGACTTCGTCAGCTGTGCCGACAAACGTCCAAATCGGCATATCGCTCAAAGCTGAAAGTGTCGTTTTGCCGGCCCGCACGCCTCCGCTCAAGGGCGCGATTCGATGGAACAGCTCGGGGTAAGCGATGGCAATATTCCATACTCCGGCACCGCCCATGCTGAAGCCGGTCAGATTGATATTGCCGCTGTCGATCGGATACGTTGATACTATTTTCTGAATGACGGAAACAACATTCTCTTTTGCGGCAATCCAGTCCTTATGATCTGCCGCAAGTTGTGGAATCAGGACATAAGCGGGAATTTCACCCAATGTTCCGTCTGCCAGCCATTGAACAAAGCCTTGTGAAGTCAGCAGCGTATCGAGATCGTCACCTTTTCCAGTAATACCATGGAGATAAACGATCAACGGCTTCTTTTCTGCGGTGTCGTCCGGGGTATACAGCCAGAAATTCAGCCCATCTATGTTCATTTTTTCCATAGCATTAACAGGGAAGCTGGCGTCATTACTGCCGCAGATTGCTTTGACGCTGTATGCTTTAGAAATATTATCGGCGATGGCGACATAAGAAATGGGCTGGACAATATAGCTGTGGATACTGCCTGGATCCAATTGATCGATCGTAATGATCGTTTCTTCGACTGTTTCGAGCATTTGAATCAGCCCCGTTTGATCAAAATATTCATAAATCTGGTATTCGACCGCTCCGTCAACACGCTGCCAAGTCAGCGTAATACTGTCAGCAGAGGTAGAGACTGCCGACACAACGGGAGAGGGTAGCGTTGCAAGTTCTACCTGTTGCTCCGGTTCTTTTCCGTTAAGGACCTGAATCACGCGGAAACCCACATCCTCATAACCCAAGTCAGCTTCCCGGCTTTCCTTTCGATACTCGGTACGGCATTCTGTTCGCTCAGAAAGCCAGGAGCCGCCTTTGGTGCCCAACCTGAAGATTCCATCAGAGTTAGCTCTTATTGTTGAAGTCCATTCCCAAACGTTGCCCCAGAAATCAATCGCGCCATGAGCGCCTCTTGTTATACCTTCATACTTGTTCACCGGGGTTCTCTCCCCATTAACACCGCAGTTAAAATCAGCGTCTTTCGGCATGTGGCCTGCGGCCAGTTCCCATTCGCTTTCACTGGGGAGCCGGTAGGTATTAACGCCATCCATCTCTGTCAGCCAGGCACAATAAGCCTGCGCGTCCTTGTAGGACACATAGTTAACAGGATAAGCAGGTTCGCCTTGTGGATAGGTCCCATTCGTCCAGTTGACGGGAGGCTGTATTCCCGTGGCTTCGATAAATTCCGCATATTCTTGATTTGTGACAGGTGTGCGCTTAATATAAATGCTTTCACCGGCTCCCATAACGGGGATATATTCATACTGCGGAGCCTCGGCAATTTTCCATTTCAGAAGCCGCGTATCAGTAAAGCGAAGCATGCTGCTGTTAATGCGGCTCCAGTAGGTTACAAGCATTTCCTGGACAATTTCCTCCATCTCTGCAACCTTTGCTTCACCGCCAGGTTTCCCAACTGTTTCCGCTTTCAGCTCGGCAAGTTTCGCTTTCTTCCGGTCAAGCACAACATTGTAGTCTTTAATAACCTGATCGCGAAGATTTAAATAATTCTCTTCTGTCGGTGCTTTCTGGCAGAGTAAAATCAGGTTTTTGGTTTCTTCGTTAAGCTCCGGTTGTTCTGTTTCGGTGAAATCAATGTTTTCCGATGTATTTATTGGTCTGGCATCCACGGGAATGCTGGAAAGTAAGAGAAGAGCTGCGAGCGCCACCATAAAAACGCCCATGGTTTTGTGTGATAATTTCATCATCGTTCCTCCTGTATGAATTGGGATAAGCGAACATCTGAACCGAGCGATCCGATTGATCCAGACATCCTTTTAAGAAGCAATGGAGCATTCAGTTCATGCTTATTGTAGCGTGGCCTCCGTTGGCAGTTCGAGGGTGAAAAGTTGGCAAAACTGTGGCAAATGCTAACGTTAAACAGGCAGAAGAATAGAAGGAGAAAGCTCGGTGAACTTTTAAATGCTCGAAGACGTCCTTGATTTTCACAGGCTTACGGACTTTCCTTGAACTGATCTTGCCTTTTGAGCTATAAACCGGAGAACAAAAACTTTTTGAGCGTCAGTTTGACGGAGTGTTTATCAAGTTACGGACAGACCTGAGTGGATTGTGAAGAAATATAATTTACAGGACTTCAGCAGTAATCGTCAAAAAATATAAAAAAGCCATGCAGATTATCCTGAAACAGAAAAAATGCATGGCTTTTTTATTGGCTTTATCCCAAGACGGCCGGTTATTGCAGAAAAGACAGATCGCTGAGCCGGCGCACGATCCGCTTGCCCCCGCGCAGCCAAAGTTCCGAAACGCCGCCGGCGGAGCCGGCCAGCTGAATCGAATTCAGCGCTTCCGCTGCCAGTCCCAGCCACAGGGCATGGAGGATGCCCAGCGTATCGCCGTGTGAAACAAGAAGCAGGATTTCCTCCTCCTCTGTCAGCAGCTCTTCCAGCAAGGGCTTGAGCTGGACGTATTGTTCGCGGCGGGTCTGGGCGGATGGGAACAGCCGGTCGTCGATCGTGATTTCCGACTGCAGCAAATTTTCTTTCAGCCAGGCCACGGAATGGCCGACAGCTTCGCCCAGGTTCCGCTCCCGCAGCCGGATTTCTTTTTCCGGTGTGATATTCAGTGCTTGTCCGACGATCTGCGCCGTGTGCCAGGCACGCTTGAGATCCGAGGAAAGAAGCCGGACCGGCTTGCCCTTGAGTTCTTCTTTCAAATGGAAGGCGATGCGCTGCGCCTGTGCGACGCCCAGTTCGGTTAAATCCCAATCCGTCCACGAGCCGACCCTGCCGTTGAGATGATGCTCGGATTGCGGATGCTGCAGCGTATAAATGATTTTCATACAAGACCTCGCTTTCCCTGCTTTTTCGAGATGTCAGGAAATCCATTATAGCCAGACCTGGCGGGAAATGCCAGCGGAGAAGGGAGAATCGCTGATAAAAACATAATTTTTTGACCTTCATCGCTTCTTCAGCAAGGCTTAAGAATTTCTTTTGAATTTCCAGAAGGGGATCTTCATGTTTAACGGGTAGAATAAAACCAGTAATCAGGAGGACCCTCAAGATGGAACAGAAAACAAAGTGGCAGAAACGTGTGCGTTGGTTCTCAATCGGCGCGATCATTACCTTTACCATCGTCATGACGGCGGTGTTGTTCGTTTTATTTCAAAGCGTGGCTTCAGATCCGGCGCAGTTTAAAGTCTGGCTGGAACAGTTCGGCTGGCTGGGCCGGGCCGTGCTGGCGGGCATGATGGCGCTGCAGGTGTTAGTCGCGTTATTGCCGGGAGAAATCATTGAAACCGGCGCAGGTGTCGCTTACGGCCCGATCGAAGGCTTGATCCTGTGCCTGATCGGCGCGGCGGTCGGCACGGCGCTGATCTTCTGGCTCGTACGCCGCTACGGCTCCAGCTTAGTCGAATGCCTGGTGCCGAAGGAAAAGCTCGATAAGCTTTCGTTTTTGAAGGATGAACAGAAGCTGGACAATTTGATCTTCCTGATCTTCTTAATTCCCGGCACGCCGAAGGATATCATCACCTATTTTGCCGGGTTAACCCCCGTTAAGTTCTCACACTTCCTGTTGATCACCACCGTCGCGCGGATTCCGTCGGTCATCACCTCGACGCTTGCCGGGGACAAGCTGATCCAGCAGGATTTCGCATCGGCCTTCTGGATTTATGCGATTACGATCGCCTTCAGCGGCGCAGGGCTGCTGCTCTACCGCGCGGTGATGAAAAAACGCCAGCAAAAAGCGCTGGAGCATCAACGAAACGAACAGACGAAAACCAAGAAAGAGAAGACGGCCTTTGTGCCGTCCGAGGGATAAATCATGAAAGTCAGCGTCTTAATCCCCGCTTATAACAGCGAGAAAGAAATCTATACCTGCATCCGTTCCCTGTTGGAACAAACCTATCACGACTTTGAAGTGATCGCCGTCGATGACGGATCCACGGACCGCACCGGATCGCGGCTGGACTTCTACGCGAAGATCCATCCCGAGCTGATCACAGTCATCCATCAGGAAAACCGCGGCGTAGCGGCAGCCCGCAACGCGGCGCTAAAGGCTGCGAAGGGCGAATTCATTTTGTTTCTGGACAGCGACGACTGGATGAAGCGGCGCACGCTGGAAACGCTGGTCGCGGCGCAGGCCCGGTATCAGGCCGACGTCGTGATCTGCGGCAACGTTTATGAAGGCCGGATCACAACCCGCCGCCACGTCCGACGTGTTCAGATTCCGCACAAGCGGACGCTGATGAAAATGCTGATGAAGGACCGCCAGGTGCGCAACTACGCCTGGGGCAAGCTGATCCGGCGGTCGCTGTTCGACGGTCTGCAGTTCTGGGAAGGCCGGGTGTTTGAGGACGTCCAGCTGATTCCCCAGATATTGCTGAGGGCGGAGAAGACCGTGATCGTTCCGGATACTCTGGTTCATTACAATACCCGTCGGCCCAACAGCCTGACCTATTCACTGCGCCCGGATATCCTTAAGGATATGCTGGAAGCGTTCCAGGATCAGGCCCGCTGCATCGTCGCCTATGATCCGACGCTGACACGTCCGGCCCGGGTCATGCTGGCGCGGGTGCGGTTAGTGATCGGGAGCGCGCTGGCGCTGCACGGCCGCTTTGACGATCCGCTGATGGATCAGATTCTGCCGTTTTCTGAACCCTCGCCCAGCACAGAATTCCTCGTTCACCGCAATCTTTACTAATTCTTAAGCTTTTTATCCGTTGCAACTTCATGAGTTTATTCTATACTAAAGGAAGAATCAGTGAGGGGAGCAAACCATGCAAAACTATCAAATCCTCGTCTGCGAAGACGAAGTCGAGATCGGCAACGCGATCGAAATCTATTTAAAGAACCAGGGGTACGGCGTTCATCGTGCCTATAACGGGAAGGAAGGGCTGGAGGTTCTGGCCCGTCAGACGATTCATCTGGCGATCGTCGATCTGATGATGCCGGTCATGGACGGGCTGACGATGATCATGACGCTGCGGCAGAGCTATGATTTTCCCGTGATCGTGCTGTCGGCGAAGTCCGAGGACATGGACAAAATCACCGGCCTGAACATGGGCGCGGACGATTATATCACCAAGCCGTTTACGCCGATGGAGCTGTTGGCGCGGGTGAATTCCCAGCTGCGCCGCTATGCCAAATTCTTAAGCCTGAAAGAACATCAGAGTGAGGATGAACGGGTCTATACGGTCGGCGGCCTGGAGCTGAACAACGACACCAAGGAAGTGTCGCTTGACGGCAATCCGGTGCGCCTGACGCCGATCGAGTTCCGGATTCTGCAGCTGTTGATGAAAAATCCGGGACGCGTTTACAGCGCTGAAGAAATCTACGAACGGGTGTGGAACGAGGAAGCGATCGCGACCGATACGGTCATGGTGCACATCCGCAACATCCGTGAAAAAATTGAGATCGATCCCCGTAATCCGCGGTATTTAAAGGTGGTGTGGGGTGTCGGCTACAAAATAGAGAAGGGATAAAGGAATGAACAAATCCAAATTTTCAGAAAAACTGTTGGCTGGTTTTCTGGTTCTGATCTGTTTCCTGAGTCTGATCCTTGTCCCATCGGCCGGATCGATCAGCGAGAACGCCGGGCCGGAAACTCACCGCGAGCTGTTCGGCCAAAGCCGCACGGTTCGTGCCTGGGTCAACGACTATGCGGTCACGATGATCCGCGATCTGATCAACGAGGTCAACCATACCGATCTGGGCTATGCGGATCTGTTGATCAGCGCCGATCAGCAGCAGCGTCTTTTAGAAGACGGATGGACGCAGAGCGAGATCAACGAACAGAAATCACAGCTCGACTGGTCGCTGCAGCAGGAGTTTAAAAACAGCCTGCAGCTGGGCAACCTGCATGCCCTGGCGATTGACAACGCCACCAAGACGACCGTGCGCAGACCCAAAACCAACACGTTGGCCCAGACTGACAGTGAATTATCCAAAAACTATCAGTTTTGGATCCGGGCGGAATACGACAGCTACGGCGTGCTGAGCGTCACGTCCAACAGCGGTTATGGCTATTCGGATTTTTATCCGCTGAGCGTACTGGCGGACTATGTGCAGTATTACGGGGATTTCTCCCTGGAGCTGCATGAGCCGGTGCTGAAGGATATCACGCTGATCTTCGGTATTCCCAACGTGCTGGAAAGCGACGACGCGATTACCAGTCTGATCCACAACGCCGAATATTATTCCTACCGGCAGCTGGCCTCGCGGATCAACATGGTGCTGTACTTCATCCTGTTTTTAGGCGCGTTGTACTTTACCCGCGGCAAGATGCGCGACACCCGGCTTGGGAAGCTGCTCGACCGGATTCCGCTGGAAGCGCAGATTCTGATCAGCGTCGTGGCGCTGGCCATGATGGAGGAAATGTCCTATAATCTGGGCGGCATCATGCTCGATCTTTATTCCCAGTCGGTTGACGACATAAATGGCGTCTTCCAGATTCTCGGTTATGAGTTCACGTTCCTGTTGGAATGCTTCGGCTTGTACTGCGCGATTTACTGGATCCGCGCTGCGCTGCGGGACGGCTGGCATCAAACGTGGAGCAAGATGGCGACGATCACGCTGTGGCGGCGGCTCTGGCATGGCGTGCGGCATGGCTGGTCAACGCTGAAGCAATGGACCAAGGAATGCTTTACCGTCGATTTCTCGGAGAAGGCGCATTCGCGGCTGATCCGTTTAATGGTCGTCAACGTCGCACTGATCAGTGTTCTGTGTCTGCTTCTGGACGATTTCTTTGCGGCGGTTATCTATACGGTCTTCCTGTATTTCATCATCATGCGGGCTTTGAAACGGCTGCGCAGCGACTATGAGACGCTGCTGGGCTGTACCCGGCGGATGGCGCGGGGCGATCTGGAAACGGAAGTGCATGAGGATTTAGGCATTTTCGAGCCGCTGCACAGCGAGCTGGATGATATCCGCTATGGCTTCAACACAGCGATCGCGGAAGAAACTAAGAGCCAGAAGATGAAAACGGAACTGATTTCCAACGTTTCCCACGACTTGAAAACCCCGCTGACCTCCCTAATCTCCTATATTGACTTAATGAAGCAGGAGCCGGACGAAGCCAAGCGGCAGGAATATCTGGCGGTGCTGGAACGCAATTCCATGCGTCTGAAGCATCTGATTGAGGATTTGTTCGAGGTCAGCAAGGCGAACAGCGGTGATCTGAAGCTGAACGTCGTGGATGTCGATCTTGTTTCCCTGATCTCGCAGACGTTGTTCGAGCTGGCTCCGGCGATTGAGAAAGCCGGGCTGACGATCAAAACCTCGTACAGTCACGATAAGATTGTGCTGCCGCTCGATTCGCAGAAGACGTACCGGATCGTGGAAAATCTTGTTTCCAACGTGACGAAATATTCACTCCGCGGCTCGCGCGTCTATCTGACGTTGATCGAGCGGGGCGAGGAAGTGGTGCTGTCGATCCGCAATATTTCCCAGACGGAGATCGACTTCGATCCGAACGATTTAGTCGAACGCTTTGTGCGCGGGGACAAATCGCGCAACTCGGAAGGCTCTGGGCTGGGCCTGGCGATTGCCAAGGGCTTCGCGGAGAGCCAGCACGCGCACTTTACGATTCAGACGGACGGCGATTTCTTTAAGGTCATCGTGATCTTTAACCGCCGCGCGCTGGAAGATCTCAAACCGAAACCGGCGGAAACCGTGAAGCTGGACATGCCGCAGGCGCCGCTGATCGACATTTCAAAAAATGACGAAAATAAAATTTAGGGATTGACAAAGCGCTTTCAGCCAGCTTATAATATGCTCGCAAAAGACAAAGGGACATGTAACTGGTAATGCAGGCAGGATCTCATAAAACAAACGGAATCCGCAAGGAGGACGTGGCTTTTATGGTGGATCCTGCCTTTTTGTTTTCCTGCCTTGGGGCCAGAGGGAGGAAAGCGAACAGGAAACAGCCCGGCGATCTGGCGATTATGGAGGAGAAATCTATGGATTATAAGCATACTGCCGCCGAAATTCTGAAATATGTCGGCACAGAAAAAAACGTCGCTCAGCTTGAGCACTGCTCGACCCGTCTGCGCTTCACGCTCAACGATCAGAAAAAAGTCGACGAGGACAAACTGAAAGCGGTCCCGGGCGTCATGGGCGTCGTCCGCAGCAATCAGTTTCAGATCATCATCGGCAACGACGTCGTTGAGGTGTACGACGCCTTGTTGAAAATGATTGATTTCAATAATCAGACAACCCCGGCAGCCCCGGCGGAGAAACAGAAGCTCGGCAAAATGGCGCTGGACTTTCTGATCGGCATCTTCCAGCCGTTAGTTCCGGCAATCGCCGGCGCGGGCGTGCTGAAATCGATCCTGATTCTGTTGGTCGCGCTGCATGTCATGGACGACGCGAACGCGCTGTATAAGATTCTTGCCGCGATTTCTGACGCAACGTTCTACTTCTTACCGATGATGGTGGCCGTGACGACCGCCAACAAGCTGAAAAGCAACCGGCTGGTCGCAATCGCCGCGGTCGGCGTGACGCTGCTGCCAGCGGTGACGACGATGATCGCCGAAGGTACGACGCTGTTCGGCATTCAGCTGCAGAGCATCGCCTATAATGCGCAGGTGTTCCCGGCGATTCTATGCGTCAGCTTCCTGGCGTTCATGGAACGGCTCATGAACAAGATTTCGCCGAAGCCGATCCGGATCTTCTTTGTTCCGATGATCGCACTGGCCGTCACCGTGCCGGTCACCCTGTTGTTCTTAGGTCCGTTAGGCTACAATGTCGGCCAGATCTTCACCGCGGCGATCCTGTTCTTGTATGATAAGCTCGGCTTTGTGGCGTTGACAGTTCTGTCGGCGATCCTGCCGTTAATGGTGGCGACCGGCATGCACAAGACGCTGCTGCCGTACGCTCTGGCGACTTATGGCGAGCTGGGCTATGAAATGCTGTATCTGCCGGCGTCGCTGGCGCACAACATCGGGGAATCCGGCGCCTGCTTCGCGGTCGCGTTAAAAGCCAAAGATGAAACGCTGAAATCAACCGCCTTCTCTGCGGGAATCTCCGCCTTCATGGGTATTACGGAGCCGGCGCTCTACGGCGTGACGCTGCAGAATAAGAAAGTCCTCTACAGCGTCATGCTGGGCGGCGGCCTCACCGGCGCGTTCTTAGGCTTACTGTCAGTCAAGGCGTTCGCGGTCGTCGGTCCGGGCGCAGCCAGTATGTCGATGTTCATTGACAGTACCAATGGAATGAATATCGTCTGGGCAATCGCGGGCTTCGCGCTGGCGTTGGTTTCCTCGTTTATCTTTACGCTGATTCTGTGGAAAGAAGAAACCCCGGCGGCTTCAGCTCCGATGGCACCGGTGAAACCGCTGGAAGGCAGCCATGACGTTCTGAATGTGCTGTGCCCGATCGTCGGTCAGGTTGTCGCGCTGGATCAGGTCGGCGATGAAATGTTCTCCAAGAAAGCGCTGGGCGACGGCGTTGCGATCATTCCGGAAGTCGGCGAGCTGCGCGCTCCGGCTGACGGCACGATCCAGATGGTCTTTGAAACGAAGCATTCCTTAGGCATGACAACCGCCAACGGCACGGAAATTCTGTTCCATGTCGGCCTGGATACCGTCAATCTGCAAGGCAAGCCGTTTTCGCCGAAAGTCAAGGCCGGCGACAGTGTTAAAACCGGCGATCTGCTTCTGACATTTGATATTCAGGCGATCAAGGACGCCGGGCTGGATCCGATCACTCCGGTGGTCGTCACCAATTCCCAGGACATGAATGTCAGCGTCGTGAAGACCGGTCATGCCGAAAACACCGACGTTATCCTGCAGACGCAGAGAAAGGAAGACTGATATGCGAAAATTCCCTGAAGGCTTTTTATGGGGCGGGGCGACCGCTGCCAATCAGATCGAAGGCGGATGGCGGGAAGGCGGCAAGGGCTGGTCGGTTTCCGACGCGGCCCGCGCGCACTTCGATGCCGACGTCAAGGATTATAACCGTCACAACCAGATCACAACCCGGGACATTGAGGAAGCGCTGGCCCATCCGGAGGACGAGGTCAACTATCCGAAACGGCATGGCAGCGATTTCTACCATCATTATAAAGAAGACATCGCGTTGATGGCCGAGATGGGCTTTAAGGTCTACCGCATGTCGATCGCCTGGAGCCGCATCTATCCTAACGGCGATGACGAACAACCCAACGAGGCCGGCCTGCAGTTCTACGACGAGGTGTTCGACGAACTCAAGAAATACAACATTGAACCGCTGGTTACGATGTCGCACTATGAACCGCCGCTGAATCTGGTGCTCAATTACGACGGCTGGTATTCCCGTGAAGTCATCGGCTTCTTTGAAAAGTATGTCCGGACGATCTGCGAACGCTACAAGCACAAGGTGAAATACTGGCTGACCTTCAACGAGGTCGACAGCATCATCCGCCATCCGTTCACGACCGGCGGTCTGATCGAAGACCGTTTCCCGGGGAAGAACTTTGAAGAGGTCTGTTACCAGGCGATGCATCATCAGTTTGTCGCCTCGGCGCTGGCAACCAAGATCTGCCACGAGATCATTCCGGATTCCCAGGTCGGCTGCATGATCACGAAGCTGACCTACTATCCGTATTCCTGCAAGCCGGAGGACGTGCTGGAAACGCAGAAGCGGATGCGCAGCATTTATGCGTACAGCGACACGCAGGTGTTCGGCGAATATCCGTCGACGCTGCTGTCCTACTATAAGAATCACAACATCCACATCGTGAAGCAGCCGGGCGACGATGAAGTGATGAAGCAGTACCCGGTCGACTTCGTTTCGTTCAGCTATTATATGTCCAGCTGCGTGGCGGCGGATGAAACCGGACTGGACGTCACCCCGGGCAACACGATTCTGGCCGTCAAGAATCCGCATCTGGAAACCAGCGAATGGGGGTGGCAGATCGACCCGATCGGACTGCGGATTTCCTTAGTCGATCTGTATGACCGTTACCGCAAGCCGCTGTTCGTCGTAGAGAACGGACTGGGCGCGAAAGACGTGCTGAGCGCGGATGGAAAGGTGCATGATCCCTACCGGATCGACTATCTGCGCAAGCATTTCAAGTGCATGCTGGACGCAATCGAAGAGGACGGCGTCGAGTTGATGGGTTATACGTCGTGGGCGTGCATCGATTTGATCAGCGAATCGACCAAGCAGATCTCCAAGCGCTACGGCTACATTTATGTAGATCTTGATGATCAGGGCAACGGCACGTATAATAGAATCAGAAAAGATTCGTTCTACTGGTATCAGAAAGTCATTCAGAACAACAGTCTGGATTTTGAAGAACAATAACGTCTGGCAGGGACGAAGCAGAAAGGCAGGGGAGCGGGGATGCGGATCAAAAAAGTATTGAATTCCAGCGTCGTGCTGGTCGAAGACGATGCGCATCAGGAATCGATCCTGCTGGGGAAAGGCATCGGTTATGGGCAGAAGCCGGGCAACGTGATTGCCCAGCGTCAGGAAAATCAGGTGTTTCTGCCTGTCGACAACGCCCGTTCCCGGCAGATTGTCGAGTTGGTCAACAGCCTGCCCGTAGCGATTCTGGAGCTGGCGCAGGAAATCGTGATCGACGCTCAGCAGCGCTTAAAAACGCCGCTGGGGGAAAATCTGGTGTTTGTGCTGGCGGATCATCTCAACTTTGCCTTGGAACGGATCCGCACCGGGATGGTGATTACCAACCGTGTCTTCTGGGAAATCAAAAGCTTCTATCCCCAGGAATTTGAGGCCGGGCTGCACGCGGTCGAACAGGTGCGCCAGCGCTTAGGCGTGGAACTGCCGGAACAGGAAGCGGCGAATATCGCATTTCATCTGGCCAACGCCCAGGCGGGAAGCGATCCGGATTACGACGCCGCGCGCAACGCCAAGCTGATCGGCGAACTCATCAATCTGGTCCGCTATTCGCTCAACCGTGAGCTCGATTCCCAAAGCATCCATACGGCACGGTTTATCACGCATATCAAATTCTTTGTCGACCGCTTCTTTACCGACAAGCTGCTTCAGAACGACGACGATCTGTTATTTGAGCAGATCAAGACGCGCTATCCGAAAGAGCTGGGCGTGGCGCTGAAAATCAAGAGTTACCTGTATGATAAATACGGACGGATCCTGCCGAATGAAGAAGTGACGTTTCTTGTCGTGCACATCGCGCGAATCGCCCGCAGTCAGGCATGAGCATGGATTAAAATTGAATCGAATAAAAAGAAAACAGAGAATTCCGGCAGGACAGATTCAACCGGGAATCTCTGTTTTTTTCGTTGCCGCAAATGGATTTTCTGCGGCATTTAAACAAACGGATAACAAAACAGCCGGATAACAAAACAGCTGGATAACAAAACAGCCGGATAACAAAACAGCCGGACAGGGGAATAAAAATCTTCCCTCCATCTTCACTGGTTTTAGCGTGATGCAAAGCTCTACTCAGATCATCACAAGGGAATATCAGCTGGAAGATTCCCAATGTTTCGCTGTTTTTCTACCCGGTCCGGCTATGCTATAATAACGGCATATTCAACAACGAAACGTTTGTCAAGCGAACAGAGAGGGGGAAAACCGATGTCAGCCGAAACTTTGGCGGAAGCTTATTTTCCGCTGACCGCCAATCAGGGCGCGGGCTACCGGGAGATTGAAGCGTGTCCGGCGCTGAAGCCGTGGATCCGCTGTTTCTGGGTATATACCGATCAATGCGATCAGATCGTGATTCCCGATACGTGCATGGATATCATTCTGTGCGTCGATGAAACCGGGAAAAGTGAGATTTTTTTCTGCGGGATCAACGATTTCACGTTTACTTCGGTCAACGACAGCGCCCGGCCCGGTGTGCGATTGATCGGCATCCGCTTTTATTTCTGGGCCGTTGCCAGCTTCTGCACCGGTTCATTAAAGGCCGTGCGGAATACGAAAGATCAGATGGATTTCTATTTTCCCGGCTGGGCGGAAGGGCTGAAGCAGGTATTTGATGAAACGGAAAGTCTGGAAGCGCTGTGGCCGAAGTGGGAAGCCTTTCTGCTTGCGCGTCAGCACGCGGATCCGATACCGCCGCTCATCATGCGGGCGGCAGAGCTGATCATTCAGCGCAGGGGCGTGCTGGCGATCGCGGATCTGGCGGCGGAGCTCGATCTTGAGAAACGCTGGATGGAACGGAAATTTCTGGATTTTTACGGCGTCAGCGGCAAGCGTCTTTCGCTTTTGATCCGATATCAGCTGATCTGGCAGGCCTGTCTGCAGGATCATGACTTCAACGTTCAGGACACGGTTGTGGACTATGGCTTTTACGATCAGGCGCATCTGTTGAATTTCTTTAAAAAATATCATAATTCCCAACGGTTGTCGTTTTTTTCCAAGACAGTCAAACGCTGATCCCGGTACAATAGCCCCGGAGGTGTTTCCGATGAAAAAGAGAATGACGCAGGCTCAGTTTCAGCAAATCCGCCGCTGGGTTCTGCGCAATGGCCGGCCGCTGGAATGGGCGCGCTGGCAAGCGATGTTTGAAGGCGGCAGCCAGAATCAGGCTGCGGAAGTGTTACGCGGTTATCAAAACGCGGACGGCGGTTTTGGCTGGGGGCTGGAGCCGGATTGCATGAATCCACAGTCTTCCCCCTACCAGACCGGTTCCGCGCTGGCACTGGCCGAAGCGCTGCAGCTGGACGCGCACGATCCGCTATATCAAGGAGCGTGCGCGTATTTGAGCCAGGAAAGCACGGCGTATCAGGACGGCTGGCCGTTCACGATCCAATCCAACGACGATTTTCCGCATGCCCCGTGGATGGGCTATGATCCAATGCTCAACGACGCGGAGAGCTTTGGTTTGAATCTGGGCCTGGCGCGGCAGATCCTGACACACGATTGCGACGACAAGGCGCTGAGAGCGAAGGCGGAAGCGATTGTTGTAAAAGCCTTGGAGCAGTTGTTTACGCAGGAGGATTTCGGTGAGATGGGCGTGGATGCCTTCTGCGGGTGGCTGCCGCAGCTTAATTTCCTGCCGGCGACGGCGTACACACACGATCAAATCCGGGAACGGATTCTGACGCTGATTGAAAAGCGGGTGGAACGCGATCCTGCCCAGTGGCAGGAATATAAACCGCGGCCGTCCTACTTCGTTCGTTCGCGCAACGACGCGGCGTATCCCCGGCTGAAAGACCTGGTGGAAGCGGAGCTGGATTATTTGATCGACACCTGTCCTGAGGGTGATGTGTGGGAAATTCCGTGGAACTGGGCGGGGCTGTATCCCGAGGCTTTCCGCGTGGCGCGCACACAATGGAAAGGCTGGAAGGCGATCGAGAATATCGCGTTTCTGATGGCGTTTGACCGGATTGAACCGGCTGTTCAGAAAGGAAACCACACAGATGAATAAAATTACCTGTATCTGCCTGGGCGTTCGCGATATGGCAAAGTCCCTCCGCTTTTACCGCGACGGCTTAGGCTACAAGACCGATTGCCAGGAAGACAATCCCGCTGTTTGTTTCTTTGATACACCGGGAACGAAATTTGAACTCTATCCGCTGGCGCAGTTGGCGCAGGACGTCAATCCGCACAATCCGCCGGCAATCAGCCCGGGATTTTCCGGCGTGACGCTGGCGTACAATGTCGAAAAGAAAGCGGAAGTCGATCAGGTGATCGCCCTGGCGCGCGAAGCCGGAGCCACGATCCTGAAAGAACCGCAGCCGGTCTTCTGGGGCGGCTATCATGCGTATTTCAGCGATCCTGACGGTTATGTCTGGGAAGTAGCCTGGGGACCCGATTTCCAGTATGACGAGCAGGGCTTGTTGAAATTTTGAGTGAAAGTAAAGGATCAGCGATGAAATTAAAAAATACGATGCTCGTCGTCCGGGATCTGAAACGATCGGAGGCCTTTTATAAGGAAGTGCTGGGCCTGCGGACGTTGGTGGATCTTGAGGTTCATGCCGTGCTCAGCGGCGGTCTGGCCTTGCAGACAGAAGAAAGCTGGAAGCAGTTCACCGGTCTTGACATCACTTATGAAGCCAATGCGGCCGAGCTTTATTTTGAAGAAGCGGAGTTTGATGCTTTTGCCGCAAAGCTTGCGGCGCTCACCTCGGTGCGGATCATCAATCCTGCTGAGGAACAGAGCTGGGGCCAGCGGATCGTGCGGTTTTGGGATCCGGATGGACATGTCATTGAAGTCGGGGAGACGCTGAAAGCCGTTTGCCAGCGGTTTCTGGACCAGGGCATGACAATTGAAGCGATCGCCGAGAGGATGGATGTGCCGGTCAAAGCGGTGAACGCCTACCTTCGCTGAAGTCTGCCAGGCGCAGCGTCAGGAAACCGGTATTCCCCATTTCCGGCTGAGGGAAGAAATCATTCGCCGCGGTATTTGTTTTCAACCTGACATCCTGATGTCAGGTTTGACACGGTACAATGAGATCAAAAGGAAGGTGTTATACCATGGCTTATGATTTTAAAAAAGAAGCGAAAATGTTCTATATGCCGAAAAACAAGCCGGAAATTGTCACGGTTCCGTCGATGAATTTTCTCGCGGTGTCCGGTCAGGGCGATCCCAACGAGGAAGGAGGCGCTTATCAACGGGCTGTCAGCGTCTTGTACGCGCTTGCTTATACGCTCAAAATGAGCTATAAGGGGACACGACAGATCGCCGGATTTTACGAATATGTCGTGCCGCCGCTGGAAGGCTTCTGGTGGCAGCCGGGCCTCGCCGGTGTGGATTATTCGCAGAAGCGCGGTTTTCACTGGATCAGCGTGATCCGGGTCCCGGATTTCATCAAGCAGGAAGATTTCGACTGGGCCGTGCAGGAGGCGCAGCGGAAGAAACAGATCGACTGTTCATCTGCGGCGTTTCTGACGATCGAGGAGGGACTGTGCGTGCAGATGATGCATATCGGCGCTTATGACGACGAACCCGCCAGCGTCGCGAGGATGGATGCGTATATCGAAGCGCAGGGATATGAAAATGAACTCAACGAAGTCCGCCGGCATCATGAAATCTATTTGTCGGATCCGCGGAAATGCGATCCGGCGAAACAGAAGACGGTGATCCGGCATCCGATCCGCAAAAAAGACGGTCGTTAAACCGCCGGACTGAATCTGATTCTAAATGTTTGAAAGCAATGCTCTGAAGCTGGAAACGCAACTTCCAGCTTTTTTCTTATTTTCAATTGGATAAGGCATGACTTCCAAGTTAAAGCCCTGATTTTACTAGCAAGAGAAAGGTCAAGGCGGTTTCCGTCATAACTGTCTGATCAGTCGATAAAACTGGCGATTTCCTCCATGGTCTTCTTTTTCAGCTGCGGCAGCGGCGCGTCTTTGCGCGCGTGGCCGACCACGAGAATCATTTCGGCGATTTCATTTTCCGGACGGCCGCAAAGCTCTGTGAGAAAATGAATCGGTGCCGGCGTGTACGTCAGCATCGCATAGCCAGCCTGGTTCAGCGCCTGGATCAGAAAGCCGGTTGCGATCCCGACGGACTCGTTCACGTAATAATTGGGAACCCAGTGTCCTGGGCTGTCCTCATGTTTCATCTGCTTAAAGATCACGATCAAACACGGCGCTTCGCTCAGAAAAGGTTTTTCAATCTGCAGGTTCAGTTTTTCCAGATCCTGCCGCCAGACCTCGCTGATCCGGCTCTCATAAAATTCCCGTTCCACCTGCTCGCACGCTTCGCGCAGCTCGCGCTTCTTTGCATCCTGGGTAATGACGCAGAAATGCCACGGCTGCATGTCCGCGCCGCTGGGGGCGGTCGCCGCGATGTTCAAGGCGGTCCGGATATCATTCATATCGACCGGCGTGCTATCAAAGTGCCGGATCGTGCGGCGTTTCTGCGCCTGCGTTAACACGCTGTCCAACGTCATAAGAAATTCCTCCTTGGTAAAGTTTACTATCTTGATTATAGGCGAAAGTCAAAGAAAATGCACGCGGGGAAAGCGGCATAAGTTTCCAGGCTGCGGCAGAACGATGTTCAGCTAACCTTCACTTGCAATCAGAAACAACCATGTTATAATAGAAAAGCTGAATTAGGATGTGAAACGATGAGCAAAAAAGAAATTAAACTGATAGTCGCTATTTTATTTGTAGCGCTGGGCATTTATGTCGGCGTTCAGGTCTATAACCGGCTGAATGTCAAAACCTATGGGATCGTCACGTATAAAAATCAGGTGATCCATACATTTAACGTCAACAAAGACGAAGACTACTATTTTAACGGATCTTACGGAAAGATGAAGCTGGAAGTCAAGGACGGCAAATGGCGGATTACGGAGGAAGAATGTCCGAATCATATCTGTTCCTCGATCGGCTGGGTCAGCGTCAAGGACTATTTCCCGATCGTCTGTATCCCGAATGAAGTGATTGTCACCTTAAAGGATAACTGACATGAAGCTGAGTAAGACAAAGCATTTCGTGTATGTCACGATGCTGGCGGCGATGGCGATCGCGATCAACCTGCTGGAAACGATGCTGACGGTGTCGCTGCCGTTTGGCATGCGTCTGGGGCTGGCCAACATCATCGCCCTGATCACGATTGAAATTCTCGGCGTCAAGGAAATGATCATCGTCAATACGATGCGCGTCGTGATCGGCAATCTGCTGCGGGGAACGATCTTCGGCTCGACGTTCTGGATCTCTGCCGGCGGCGTTATCCTCAGCTCGATCGTGCTGATCGTGATCAAAAAAGGGTTGAAGATGTCGATGATTTCGACGTCGATGCTGTGCGCGATCGGCCACAGCGTCGGGCAGGTTGTGATCGTCATGGTGCTGTATAAAACCGCGGCGATGATGACGATCGTACCGCTGCTTCTGGTGACCTCAATTCCGACTGGAATCTTTACCGGGATCGTCGCGACCCAGGCGTTAAAGCGGATTGATAAAAATTTAGTCGTGCGTTAGACAGATTTGGAAACAGAGTCCTGCGGATTCTGTTTTTTTTCTTCGATTTCCTGTAAAATAGAGAACAGTAGGGGGTACTTGCATGAAAATTACATGGATTGAACACAGCAGTTTCCTGCTGGAGCTGCCGGAGCGCGTGCTCGTGCTGGATTATTTCGGGAAGACCCGGCTGCCGCTGCCGGCGAACAAACCGGTTACGTTTCTGGCCAGCCATCATCACGCCGATCATTACGATAAAGCGATTCTGGAACACGGCACGGATCAGATCTGGTATGTGCTGAGCCGCGATATTTTTGGACCGCAGGACGAGCATCACATCAAGGTGAAGCCGCATCAGCGCTATGAGCTGAACGGGATGATCATTGAAACGCTCAAATCTAACGACGAGGGTGTGGCGTTTATGATCGAAGTCGACGGCTGGCGGATCCTGCACGCGGGCGATTTAAACGACTGGCATTGGGAGGAAGAAAACGATCAGGACCGGCAGGAAAACGAAGTGCTGAAACGACGCTTTGACCGTGAATTGGAGCGGGTTGCCGGAAGAACCTTCGACTTGGCGATGATCCCGACCGACCCGCGGTTAAACGACGGCTATAACCGTGGTCTGTTAGGATGGGCGAAAGTGTGTCAGTTAGGCTGGATCGCCCCGATGCACACCTTTGGAGAAAACGACGTGATCGACCGTCTGCTTCAGGATCCCGCCTGCGCCGAATTGAGAAGCCGGATTCTCGATCTGCGGAAGGGACCGCAGGTGCTGGAGGATCCGCAGCGATGAGAAAAAGCCTTGGAATTCTGATTGCGCTGGGCTTGTGCCTTTCATTTCTGCCCGTTCATGCGGAAGAACCCGCCGCGATCACATCCCGGATTGTGGAAGCGGCCGTCCATGCGGATAAGACGATCACGGTGACGGAAACCCTTCGCTTAAGACTGCCGGAGCACGAGGCTTATGAGCTTTTTCTGGATCTGCCGGACGATGCCGAGGCCCAGGCCGGGGACGTCGCTATCCTCAGCAGTCAGGCCGTGCTGGATCCGCAGTGGAATCAGGTCAAATTCAACCGCGATCAAGACGTTCAGCTGCAGCTGAACTATACGCTTCGCTGTTTTCAGGATGATGATGCACAGCGGGATACGTTTTTACTGGATTTAGGGCGTTCGCCGCTGGATTTGCCTGTCGAGCAGATGCATGCCGAAATCCAATTTGATCCCGGGCTTGTCCGCGACAACTGGATTCTCGACTGCGGCCAAAGCGGCGGTCAGTGCCGTTATGGAACAGGCAAGTGGCAGGATCAGACGTTTGTTTTTGATTCCACGGAAGTCCTGGATTATCCGACATTGGATCTGATCGTTCATTTCGACGAAGAAACCTTCGCTCAGGCGCAGTCCTATCGCTGGCCTTCGCGGTATTCGCGCTGGCATGTGGAGGTCGAAGTACTGCCGCAGATGGATCTGAGGGTGCATCAGGAACTGGAATGGACAAGCCAGAGTTCCGAACTGGATCCGATGCTTGATTTGTTTTTAGGCTGGCCGAGTTATCCCGACGCGGTTTTGAAAGACGTCATGATCAGCGATCCCTCGCTGGAAGCCTCGGAGTATGGCTTCATCCGCTTGCCGCAGGATAAGCCGGCGGACTTGACGCTGGATTACCAGATTGAATTGGCCTCGCATGCGGACCAATGGCATCTGAATTTCGACGATGCGATGAACGACGCGCAGATCGACGAGCTGGACGTTGTGATCCGGCTGCCGCAAGAGCTGGAATTCAGAACCGATTTTTATAATTCCCGGACGTACGACGATCTGAACAAGGTGACGCTGGAGGTCAGCGAGGACGGCCGCCTGCTGCATCTCTATTCGACGGCGGGGTTAAGCGGGGATGACCGGGTGAGTGTTGAAATTGACATTCCGCACGGCGCTCAGCGGCGAATGGCCGGCGGCCCAACCGGCTTCTGGACGATGTTTGGCATCGGAACGCTGCTGGCATCCGGGCTGTTCAGGCTCATGAACCGCCATTCCAAACAACGCACGGTCGGCGAACTGCCGAGCGGCATCAATCCGCTGCAGGCGGCCTTGTTAACCGGTAAGCCGGTCAGCGCAAAAACACTGGCTTCCGTGATTGTCAACTGGGCGGCCCGCGATTATATCGAGATACAAAGGGAGGGACGGACAATCCGGCTGACGCGCAAGCGTTCGCTGATTCACCAGCCGGAGTGGGAAAAACAATTCCTGCGTTCGCTGTTGGCGCTGGGCGATGGAAATACCGTGACGCTGGATGAAATTCGCCGCGATTCTGCTTCCTGTGTCCAGCAGGCTTGCCGCCAGGCCCGGTTGGAAAAGGCCCAGTGGCAGCACAAAGGCCTGACTGGACTGCGCTGGCTGCTGATCGGACTGAGCGTACTGCCGCCTGTGATGATCACCGGTGTTCTGCTTCGGCAAACCTCGTTAGAAGGCATCGTGATTATGTTGAGCCTGGGTTTAACCGCGGTGACGATAGCGCTGGGCAGCATGACCGCGGCGGTGGCTCAGGGATGGAAGAAGTCCCGCTGGCCGCTGCTGATCCTCGGGTTTGCCTGGCTGATTCTGCTGGGGAGCGTCCTGGCCTGCTTTGTGCCGCGGGAATTTCCGTTGGGTGTCGGTTATGTCTGTCTGTTGATCACGCAGCTGATCTTGTGGCCGCTGACGCCGCTGAATCCGGAAGGGCTGCGGTTAAGGCAGCAGGCAGTGCAATGGGGCAAGGACTTAAAACAAATGCCGGATGCCAAACTGGACGACTGGCTGGACCGCGATCCGGACTATGCGTTTAAAAGCTACGCTTACGCGCAGACGCTGGGACTGGGAGCTTTGTGGGAAAAACGATTCTATGAAAGAATTCTGCCTTCGCTGCCGACGGTGGTTGATGCCAGCGGCCAGCCGGATCGCATCGGAGTGCTCGATGAACTGATCGGCCGGCTGCAGGACAGTCTGGCGGAAGAATAAAAAAACGACCGGCGAGGTTTGGAGAGGGAGTATTCCCGAACGATTCTCACCGGTTGTTTTTAAATTTCTTTACACTAGGGACTGCGCCAGGCCGGGCTTGTCTTCTCAATTTGCGCCTAGTCCAGGCGCTGCAACTCGCGGGGAATGATGATCGGCTTGTAGGCGTCCAGGATGATTGAAACCATTCCCAGACGGTGATGATCATTGCGTGAGTCATAACGATAAGACCGGCCGATATGACCATCGGCGTCGTTGGCGTAGCGATAATGGAAATCGCCGCGCTCGTCGCAATACTCCAAAAGCGAAACCTCAAAGCCCGCCTGCACGAAGACGGCGCAGAACTGCTTGTAATCATAGACGATTTTATGCGTGGCCGCCGGATGATCCTGCGGTCCCGGTCCCCCAACCTGAACCAGTTTCTGATATTCCTCGTTGCGGAAATTCCGGTCCGGCACCGCCGCACGGATCCAACCGCCAGGTTTGAGATATTGTTTAAGCGTCTGCGCCGCGATCATGGCTTCAGCCAGCGTCAAATGTTCAAACAAATGTTCCGCCAGCATCGCTTCCGCCTGTTCACCTTGGAAAAAGGCTTCAAACGTTTCGGGCTTCAATAAATCCAGCTGATCCTGCTGAGTGCTGATCCAGCCGTCAAACTGCGTTGTTCCTGCGCCCAGTACAATTTTCATAGCCGGATTCCTTAATGCTCGCTGCAATTTGCGGCGTCGATTGCCAAGACAAGCATGACGATCATGAGCTCATCCCGCGGATCGTCGAAATCAATGACGTAGGTATCGGTCAGCGAGATAACTTCCTTACTGATCGTTCCGCACAGCTCGCCGTCGCGGAAGATCTGATAATCCCAGCCGAACAAATCGCCTTCTACGCTCCAGCCTTCGCAGTCGATGCGATAGCTCGGATGCAGAAAGGAGAATTCCTTGCGGATGACCGCGACCAAATCGCCGTCCAGCTCGACTTCAAAGGTCGGCAGGAAGTGGAATAACTTTTCACGGATTAAACCGATTTCCTGTTCTTCAACGTCAAACACCCGCAGGACGTGCGACAACGCTAACAAATCCGCGCGCACGCTGTAAACGGCATACCCTTCTTCATCGGTGATATCAAAGCTGTCGGTCCAGGAAAAGAACCGCTGGCGAATAAATAAACGCATGAACTGATCCTCCTTCAATTCGTAAGCTTATGATACACAAGGACAAAATAAAACGCCAGCGATCGAAAGTGATTGTAAGAAAAAGGAAAGAAGTAAGCGGCAGGGAGAACAGGTTTATGCATTCCCAATTGCGTTTTAGATAAGGAATAGGATACAATGAAACAAAGGGGTGATCGTGTTGTTTGAAATTTATCAGGATATTAAAAATTTGGTTTTGAAAAGTCCGGAAAACATTTTGAGTTTGATGGCTTTAATTTTGGGTTTATTCTTGCCGGGGCTGCTTCAACTGTGCATCAATGAAAGGGAGATGTTTCTGCTTTTGGATCCGATCCGCGTACTGTTGTACGCGCTGACGTTTTCCGTCCCGATGTTCGTTATTTGTTTTGTTGAAGAAATGTATTTCAGTGCTAAATACTCCGAGGAAGCAGTTATCCATGAATGCTGCTGGATTGCCGGTTTTGAGTCTTTGCTTAGCTTGAGTTGTCTTGTTTTAATGAATCATTATTTTTTTCAGCTTGATCTGTTGGCGACATATATTTTTTGTATCTTGATCGGCGCTTGTGTTATCGCATATTTTAGCAATAAAGAAGGCGAGGAAAAAACGGCTCATATCCAAAAGGAAACAAACGATACCTGCCGAAAGGAAAGCGAATCAGAACATCAGGACTGACCGCCAAACGCCGCATTAGAATGAAAAGAACACGATTCCACAAAGCCGCGGGAAAGCGGATTTTACCCTTGTGCAAAGCGTGAAATCGTGCTAAACTAGGGATAAATTCAAGGACCAAGAGGAACCTGGAACGGGATAAGTCAGAGAGGGAAGACAATGGCTGAAAGCTTCCTTTATCACCCCCGGCGACCGACACTTGCAAGAAGCGGCAGGGAACGAACAGTAGCTGCCGACGAATTTCCGGCGTTATCGGAAAGAGGGCATGGAGCAATCCGTGAACTAAGGTGGTACCACGCAGTCAAAGCGTCCTTAGACAGGGCGCTTTTTTTGTGGAACGCATCCCAAGGCAAGGAACTTGAAAATAGAAAAAGGAGGAATTGATGATGGAGAATTACCAGACTCCGCGCGGAACGCAGGATTTACTTCCGGAAGCGACGCGCAAGTGGCAGAAAGTTGAAGATTTGATCCGCAACCTCTGCGATGTTTACGGGTATGAGGAAATCCGCACGCCGGTCTTCGAGGACACGCGGGTTTTCAAACGGGAAAACGACAGCTCCGACATGGTCAATAAGGAAATGTATACGTTCTCTGTGCATGGCGAGGATTCGCTGACGCTCAGACCGGAAGGCACGGCCGGGGTTGTCCGCAGCTTCGTGCAGCACAAGATGTACGGACGGCTGGAAATGCCGGCCAAGCTCTACTACATGGGCGAAATGTTCCGTTATGAACGGCCGCAGAAGGGCCGTTACCGCCAGTTCAACCAGTTCGGCATCGAAAACATCGGTATGAAAAGTCCGCTGATCGACGCCGAGGTGATCGCGCTGGGTTACAGCATCGTCAAAGCGCTGGGCTTAAGTCAGGTCAAGGTGTTGATCAACACGCTGGGCGACGATGAAAGCCGGGCAGCCTACCGGGGCGCGCTGCGCGAGCACTTCAAGGACAGCGTCAGCGAGCTGTGCGCGGACTGCCAGCGCCGCTATGAACAAAATCCGCTGCGGCTGCTGGACTGCAAGGTTGACAACGAACATCCAAGTATGCAGAACGTGCCGTCGCTGCAGCAGTATCTGACGCCGGAGTCGAAGGCATATTTCGATCAGGTGCTCGCCGCCCTGGACGCGTTGGAAATCCCTTATGAAATTGACGACAAGCTGGTGCGCGGCCTGGACTACTACACTCACACGGTGTTTGAGGTCGTTTCCACGCATCCGGAATCCGGTTCGCAGGCAACTGTTTTCGCGGGCGGCCGCTATGACGGCCTGGTCGAATATTTCGGCGGTCCGGAAATGTCGGGCGTCGGCTTTGCGATGGGGCTGGAACGCTTAATGATCCTGGCGGAAGCGGAACAGGTCGAGCTGGGCGAAGAGGACAGTCTGGACGTCTACGTCATGGCGCTGGGCAACGTCGGAACGCTGCCGCTGGCGCTGGCGACGGAATGCCGCGCCGCGGGCTATCACACGGAATTCAACATCCAGCCCCGGTCGCTGAAAGCTCAGTTTAAATCGGTGGACCGGCGCAAGGCCCGGGTCGCGGTCATCGCCGGTGAAAGCGAAGCCGCCAATCATCAGGTCAATGTTAAATTTATTGAACAACAGCGTCAGATTACGATTGATCAGGATGAGCTGGTTGCGACGCTGGACGCTTATTTTCAGGCAGAAGGAGAAGAAGAAGC
Source organism: Holdemania filiformis (assembly GCF_003459085.1). Lineage (NCBI taxonomy): Bacteria > Bacillati > Bacillota > Erysipelotrichia > Erysipelotrichales > Erysipelotrichaceae > Holdemania > Holdemania filiformis. Next base: position 107,605 of record NZ_QRUP01000009.1, read on the forward strand.
ATGAAACGGACTCACAATAACGGCGAACTGCGTTTAGCCAACGCCGGAGAACACGTTACGGTCGTCGGCTGGGTTGCCCGCCGGCGCAATCTGGGCGCGCTGGTCTTTATCGACCTGCGCGACCGCAGCGGCATCGTTCAGATTACTGTGGATGAAAAACTGGCCGAACAGGTCAAGGACGTCCGCAACGAATATATTCTGCAGGTCGAGGGCAAGGTTGTCGAACGCCAGGATAAAAATCCGAAGATGGCGACCGGAGAGATTGAAATCTACGCTGAAAACGTGAACATCGTCAACACGGCGGAAACCACCCCGATGATCATTGCCGAAGAAACCGACGCGCTGGAAGATACGCGGCTGAAATACCGTTATCTCGATCTGCGCCGCGCGCCGATCCAGAACAATCTGATCCTGCGTCACAAGGTCACGATGTTAACGCGTAATTATTTGTCCGATCACGGTTTTATTGAAGTTGAAACGCCGATCCTGTGCAAATCGACGCCGGAAGGCGCCCGCGATTATCTCGTACCGTCGCGGATTTTTAAGGGCAAGTTTTTTGCCCTGCCGCAGTCGCCGCAGATTTACAAGCAGCTGCTGATGGTCGGAGGAATCGAAAAATATTTCCAGATCGCCCGCTGCTTCCGCGACGAGGATCTGCGCGCCGACCGCCAGCCGGAATTCACGCAGATCGATATCGAAATGAGTTTTGTCGACGAGGAACAGGTCTGGACGGTTGTCGAAGGCCTGATGAAGGAAATCTTCCGCAATCTGAAAAACGTCGAACTGGACGCGTTCCCGCGCTTAACGTATAACGAATGCATGGCGCGGTATGGTTCGGATAAACCGGATACCCGCTTTGACATGGAAATTCAGAACTTAAACGCGGTGTTTAAGGATACGGAGTTCACGGTCTTTAAAAATGTCCTGGAACAGCCGAAGGGGATGGTCGGCGCGATCGTCGCCGCTCAGGCCGCGGATCGATTCTCCCGCAAGGATATTGACAAGCTTCAGGAATTTGTCAAAATTTATGGGGCGAAGGCGCTGGCCTGGCTGAAAATGAGCCAGGGCGAATTGAGCGGATCTGTCGCCAAGGTGCTCAAGCCGGAAGAAAAGAACGCCCTGATCGAAACGCTGGGCTTAAAGGACAACGATCTGATCTTCATGATCGCGGATAAAGCGAAGGTGGCTCAGACGGCGCTGGGCGCGCTGCGTGTGAAACTGGGACGGCAGCTGAATCTGATCGACGAGAACCGTTACAATTTCCTGTGGGTCACCAACTTCCCGATGTTTGAATACAGCGAGGAAGAACAGCGCTATGTCGCCGCGCATCATCCGTTTACCAGCCCGAATCTGGAAGATGTCGACAAGCTGATGAGCGATCCGGAAAACTGTTATTCCCGGGCGTATGACCTGGTGCTCAACGGCTATGAGCTGCTGAGCGGTTCGATCCGGATTCATGATCAGCATGTCCAGGAGAAGGTCTTCGAGGCGATCGGCATGTCGATGGAGGAAGCCCGCGAAAAATTCGGTTTCTTCATTGACGCCTTCCGTTACGGCACGCCGCCGCACGGCGGGGTGGGCATCGGCCTGGAACGTCTGGTCATGATTCTGGCCGGCACGGATAACATCCGCGATGTCGTAGCGTTCCCGAAAACAGCCAGCGCGTCGGATCTGATGAGCGAGGCGCCGAACACCGTGGATGAAAAACAGCTGAAAGAACTGCACATCGCGCTCGAAAAATAAAACTTTCTATAAGTTTCCAAATGTCAAGCATTCATAATTAAAAAAATGCGTGCTATAATACTAATGCCTAAAGGGAACACATATATTTCCAACACTTGATATATGGGAATCCGGACGTTTCAGTTTGGTGTCGAAAACTCTGATTTATCAGGGGATCCTAAAAATCTGGACAGGGTACCCACCTGGCTTATAACCGGGAATCATATCAACCCTTTAGGTCACAAAGAAAGCCTTCCGACGAAGGCTTTTTTTGCGTGCAGATGGGGAGTCCGGCCAGAGCAGGAGCGGCTGATAAAAAGGATTCAAAAGGTGAAAGACATCGACTTGAAAGCCGGGTGATTCCGCGAGTTGCCTGTCCTTTCCGAGCTTTAAAAAATTCTGCCTGCATATCGATCGGCATTCTCATTCTTTACATTTCAGGTAAAGAATGATATTCTACAAGTGGAATATAAACGAGAGAGGGTTACAGGATGGCGCTGAAACAAGGCTTGCTTGGATTATTGAATTATGGCGAAATGACCGGCTATGAGCTGGCGAAAGCGTTCAACGATTCCCTGTCGTTTTTCTGGCAGGCGCAGACCAGTCAGATCTACCGTGAGCTGAACCAGCTGGAAGCGGAAGGGCTGCTTCATTCCCGGATTGAAGTCCAGACGGGTAAACCGGACAAACGGGTGTATGCGATTACGGCTCAGGGCAAAGCTGAACTGGACCGCTGGTTAGCGAGCGATCTGAATACGGAAATGATGCCGACACGCAGCGAGGTACTGCTGCGGATCTTCTTTTCCGGTCGCCGTTCGCCCCGTGAAAACCGGGAAATGCTTGAGCAGCTAGCGCAGGTCTACAAAGTCCGGCAGAGAGAGATGGAATCTGTCGCCGGTTTGATCGAACAGTATCAGGCGCTGACCCAGTCGCCTTCGGACGCGGTGGTTTGGGAAATGACCGCTGATTTCGGTCGGGCTTATACGCAGATGTGCCAAGACTGGATTGATCGCTGCATCGCGCGGCTGAAGGAGATTGAAAATGAAAATTCTGACGCTTAACAGCAGTCCCCGCGGTGCTGCCAGCAATACGTTTCAGCTGACGCAGGCGTTTCTTGAGGGGCTGCGGCAAGAGCTGGAAAGTCCGCTGATCGTTAAAACAAGGATGATCAATGAGCTGAACTTAAGCCCGTGTCAGGGATGCTTCCGCTGCTGGACTGCGACGCCGGGCACATGCGTTATCCCGGATGCGATGGCGGAGGTGCTGGAAGAAATGCGGTCAGCCGATCTGATCCTGTGGAGCTTCCCTTTATACTATTTCGGCATGCCGGGACCGGTGAAAACGCTGCTTGACCGCTGTCTGCCGCTGAATCTGCCCTGGATGGAAAGGGATGCGGACGGACGCCCGGTTCATCCCCGGCGTGATCAGAATGCCCGGATGAAATCGATCCTGATCTCCACTTGCGGCTTTACGACGGTTGAAAACAATTACGAAGCGCTGATCCGGCAGTTTGACCTGGCCTTCGGCGACAGTCTCAAAATATTATGTCCTCAAGGCGAGCTGTTCGCTCATCCCGAGCTGCGCCGGCAGACCTCGGTGTATATGGCTCAGGTTACGCAGGCCGGACAGGAATACGCCCGGACCAAAACGCTGTCCGACAGCACGCTGCGGCGCTTAAGCGAGCCGCTGCTGCCGGAAGGAACGTTTATCAGTCTGGCGAATGCCAGCTGGAATATCCAGAAACCGGAGGAACAAAACGATCCGCAGAAGACAAAAGTCCGCCAGGCTGAGCAGTTTACCCGTCAGATGGCGGCGCTGTATAATCCGGCGGCGTTTGATGGAAAAGAACGGGTATTTGAGATTTTCTATACGGACGTGCAGACCGGCTATCAGCTGACGCTGGGCAAGACCTGCGAACTCTGTCCGCTGGGAACGAAGCCCTATACGACGCGCGTGGAAACGCCGTTAGAGGTCTGGCAGGCGATTGCCCGCGGCGAACTGCGGGGCGAGCAGGCAATGATGGAAGGCCGTTACAAAACGCGGGGCGATTTGACTCTTTTGATGGACTGGGACCGCTATTTCAGCGGCCCGGGGAATCTCATTCCCTCAGATTTGGAAAAAGCGAAGAAAAGGACCAACATGCTTCTGTTGATCCTGCCCTGGTGCTGCTTGTGGATGCTTCTGCCGTTTTCCGCTTCGCTGGGCGCCAGCGCTGCGATTGTGACGGCGGCGGGACTGGCGCTGGCTGGCAAAAAATGGACGCTGACGATCTATGACGGATTTACCGGTTTGCTGGTCGCGGCCTTCGCGCTGGCGGCGCTGCAGGGCGCTGATCTGCGCTGGCTTATTCCGCTTTCTTATCTGGCGTTCGGTTTGTTATGGCTGCTTTCCTGCCTGACGCCGATACCGTTAAGCGCACATTATTCCAAGGAAAAATATCATGGCGAGGCGGCGTATCAGAATCCCGTATTCATGCGGACCAATCTGATCCTGACGCTGGCCTGGGGCTTGCTTTACACCGCGAGCGCGGTAGGAACATACGCGATCCTGCGCAGTGCGGTTCCAGAGCTGGCGGCGCTGATCAACACGCTCTGCCCGCTACTTCTGGGCTTGTTTACGCTCTGGTTTGAGAAAGCGTATCCGGCTAAAATTGCCCGCGGTTAGACTGCGGGTTTTTGATTGAGCGCTTTTGCGCATCGCAAAAGGATCTGAAATTGCGCGGGGAAAATGAATATGAAGTTTGTCTTCCGGACGTCGCTGCGGCCAATAAAAAACTCCCCAAAGCGGGGAGCGGGCAAATCAGAACTGAAGCAGGACGCCGACTGCCGCCGACAGGGCGATCCAGACGATCGGATGCTTTTTGATTTTCGTCGTTAAGAATAATAATACAGCGAACAGAATAATATTTTTTAACGGAAACAAATCCATCAGACTGCCGGAGGCCTGGAAGGCGCTCAGATTGATGACGGAAACGTTGACCAGATTCAGCGCGGCGCACAGAATCAGCGCGGCGACCGCGGGTTTCAGCCCCGTGAAGATCGCCTTGACGACCGGACTGTCGCTGAACTGTTTTAAGAAGTGCGCGATCACGATAATAATCGCGATGCTCGGCAGCACCAGCCCCAGCGTCGCAACCAGCGAACCGGGAATGCCGGCAGTGGTAAAGCCGGTATAGGTCGCCATGTTGACGCCCATCGCGCCCGGCGTCGATTCCGAAATCGCGATCATATCGACTAACGTTTCCACTGTAAACCAGGTGTATTTTTCCGCCAGCTGATGTAAAAACGGAATGGTGGCCAAACCGCCGCCGACGGCAAACAGACCGATCTTGAAAAATTCAAGGAATAGCTGAATCAGTAAACTCATGCCTTTTTCCCTCCCAGCTTATATTTTAAGAATCCCAATAAGCCGGCCCCCAGCGTGATGAAGACGACTGAAATGTTGGTGAACAGCGACAGCACGAACGCGAAGATAAACATCGCAACACCGAAGCCGTCCTTGACGCCGTTTTTGATCAGCTTGTAGACGGAAGTCAGCACCAGGACGCAGACGCCGACGCGCAAGCCTGCCAAAGCATGCTGGACAATCGCCAGGCTGGCGAAGTTCTGAATGAATGCCGCGATCACGATGATGATGATCAGCGACGGGAAGACGAAGCCGAAAGTCGAGACCAACGCGCCCAGCACGCCTTTTTGATAATAGCCGATAAACGTGGAAACGTTGACCGCGATGATCCCCGGCGTACACTGTCCCACCGCGTAATAATTGGTGATTTCATCGTAGGTCGCCCATTTTTTCTTCTCGACGATTTCCGATTCCAGAAGCGGAAGCATCGCGTAGCCGCCGCCGAAGGTGAACAGCCCCAGCTTGCTGAAGGTGGCGAATAATTCTAAATAATCCCTCATGATTCTGTAATTCCTTTCTTAACCAGGTGGCAGATGACCGGATAGTGATCGGATGGATACAATCCGTTGAAGCACGTGGTAATGATCCGCGTTGAGCGCACGTCGAAATCCTCACTGACATAAATGTAGTCGATCGGCAGCCGGTCTTCTTTTAGCCGGCCCTTGCCGTAGTGCAGCGTATTGAACGCCGCAGAGGAATCGTAGACCGGTTTGAGGTTCAGCCGGTTTTCCGGTTTTATCAGAAGCTGCAGCGAAGGACTGGACATCGTCGTATTCAGATCGCCCATCAGGATCAACGGACAAGCTTTTTCCTGCTGAAGCCGCTGCATTTCCCGGATGATCGTGCGGATTTCAACGGTCCGGGTATAGGCTAACAGATGATCCAGATGAGTATTGAAGACACGGAAGACCTGTTCGGTTTCCCGATCTTTCAGCTGCGCCATCGTGCAGATCCGCGGAAAGACGCTCGTCCAGGTCCGGCTGCCGGCTTCTTCCGGCTGTTTGGAAAGCCAGAACGTTTTTTCTTCCAATAATTCAAAACGATCTTTCAGAAATAAAATATCGGAATGTTCGTTCATGAACTGCCGCCGGCGGTTGCGGGCCTGGCCGACGAACTGATACTGCGGCAAAAGCGCCTGCAGCTGTTCGCGCATACTGTCGCTTAATTCCTGGACGCCGATGATATCGGGCGAGGTGGAAGCGATCAGATTGCGGACGTATTGCCGGCGCGTGTCCCAGCGCAGATTCTTCCGTGTAAAAAACATATCATTTTTTAAATTGAAGGTCATTACCTTTAAACAGGTCATTTCATCACCGCCGTTTTTCATTATACTCAAGTTTACCGGGATTTACAAAGCAAAAGGGATGAAAGATTGTTTCTGAAAGAGTTTCACAGAAAGTTCACAGGCGCTAACCAAAAAAATTTATAGACAAAGAAAATTTCCCGGCTTGATGTAAGCGCTTAATTACTTCAGAAAAGCCTTCAATCACCTCGGTTGAGCGTGTTTTTCATGGTTTGGCCGAAATAACATTTAGACAAAGCTTTGGGAGTGTCCAAATGGAAATATTGACACGACCCTGGAATTACGCTAAAATGTGAATAGTCAAATTAAACGCTTACAAAGGGAGGAATTACACTTATGGAAATTGTAAATGTTCGTATTGACGAAAGATTGATCCACGGTCAGGTTGCAGCTGTCTGGACGAATACGTTAAACGCTACGCGTATCATGGTTATCGATGATATGGCAGCGAAGGATGAAATTCAGAAAATCGCCCTGAAGATGGCTTGCCCGTCAACGGTTAAGCTGTCGATTCTGCCGGCTGAAAAAGCAGCGGACAGACTGAAGAGCGAAGCTTACCCGACGGATCGGATCTTTGTCGTTCTGAAAGGCCCGAAAACGATTAAGCAGGTTGCGGACGCCGGTTATATGTTCCCGGTTGTCAACGTCGGCAACATGTCCAACAAGCACGGTTCGACGCAGATCAAGCGTTCGGTCAGCGTTACGCCGGAAGATGTCGCTGCGTTCAGAGAGCTGAATGACAGAGGCGTTAAGTTTACAGCGCAGATGGTTCCGACAGAAGAAAAAATCGACTTCATGCCGCTGATCAAAGACCTTTAATCAGGTTAAACTGTAAAGTAAAAGGTTTAAAAACAGCCGCGTTTGGGTGAGTGATCACCATGCGGCTGTTTTTTCTTTTCCAGCGGGGATGAGATTTGCGGACTTTGACAGCCGGATTCAGATCAGTATAATGGTAAGCAGAGAGTGCTGGAGAATGGCTCCGGCGGATAAAGGAGCGGGGACGAATGAAAGTATTGGCCAGCGATTTTGACGGCACGTTGTTTTTCAAGGGGAAGTTCAGAGAAGAGGATCTCAAACAGATCCGGGCGTTTCAGGCACAGGGGCATCAATTCGGGTTGTGCACAGGCCGGCCGCTGGCGGGCGTCACCGGAGCGATCCGGGAGAGCGTGCGCTGCGATTTCATGATACTGAGCAGCGGGGCGCAGATTTTGGATGGAGAAGGAAGAACGCTTTATAAAGCCTGCATCGACCTGGAAACGGCTGCGCAGGTCGGCCGCCGGTTCAGCGGGGAATTGGATTTTTATTATCAGACCGGGGAAGGCACGTATTGTCAACGTCGGACGGATGGTCAAATTCCGGCGTCGGCGTCGATTTTAACCGCGATTCCTTACCGTCCGTTTACCCGGCTGGACGAGCTGCCGGCGGATATTTACGGCTTGTCCTTATATGCTGAGACCGACGCTCATGCCCAGGAGACAGCGGCGCAGATCAACGCGCAGTTCCCGACGCTGGAAGCTTTCCAGAATGAGGAATGGATTGACGTTGCCCGGCGCGGCTGTTCTAAAGGAAAAGGTATTGAATTGCTGAAACAGCAGCTGTCGTTCAAGACGATTGCCGGCATCGGTGATTCGTATAATGATATTCCTTTATTGAGGACGACGTCGCCGAGCTTTACATTTCATTCCTCGCCGGATGCGGTAAAACAGGAAGCGCAGTTTTTGGTCGATTCACTGGCGGAGGCGGTTGCGGTTATGATGCGGATGCCTGAGGAAAAACGCTGATCCAGGATCAGGATCAAGGAAGGCTTGATAAAAACAGGGTGTCAGGAAAAGAAAAATCCGCAGATTCGCGGATTTTTTGTTTACTTCTCTTTTTTCTGCATTTGTTCCTTGATAAAATTCAGCGCCTTCGGCGGAACTAAATGCTTATCGCCGCTGTAAGTGATGACGGCGACAAACGCCATCGGCATTTTTTTCTTTTCAAAGTCCTTAATGCTTTTGTACCGCACGACCTTGCCGCGGTTGATGAACGCGGTGCTGCTGTAATAGAACTTGTACTGGATGTTGGCCATAAAGAATTCCGCCAAAAACAGGAAGAAGATCAGAACGCCCAGCGCAACGGTCGTATAATCCTGAATCGTATAGCCGTAAATGCCGGATATAATGCCCAGGATCGACAAGACGATATAGGTGATTTTCGGTCCTTTGGAAAAATCCATGCACTGATACTTGGAACTGATTCCCCCGGCCGCGGCGATCGCTTCGCGCGCGTCCTTTAATTCTTTCATCCGCGAGGCGAAGATCAACACCGCCACCACGGTGATAAACGCTACAATCCACATGCTTTTCTCACTCCTCAATTCATTGTTTTCTGTTTTTCCTTTCCATTATAACAAAATTCCAGGAAAAAACGAGCGAAAATGCAGAAATGACGCAGGGGATGATGACAGCGCTTTCGGATTCGCGTCGAATTTTGAATGACGAACAGAGGGAATTTTGTTATAATGAAACGCAAGAGGTGAAGAAAATGGAAGAGATGAGAGCGAAGCTGTGCCGGATCGCCGATCTGCCGCAGTCGGGGAAGCCGGTCGTTTCGATAAATATCAAGCCGTATGTGTCGATTATCGTCTGCATTCTGGTCGGTATTCTGATGATTGCCACGCAGTTTGTGTGGATCGTCGGCGCGATTCTGATCGTCGTGGCGCTGCTGGTGTTATGGAAAACGCCGAATTACACCCTGCTGGAAGCTTATCCTGATTATTTTGTGGTGTATACGCGGGGCGATGAGGAATTTTGTCAGATGGTGCGCTGGGATGAGGTTCAGGAATGGGTGTTCCGTCAAGGCAAGGCCGGGATGGACATGATTGTGATCCGTGTCAGCGAGGAAGAATTTGTTTTCATCAATGCGTACAGCAGCACGAAGCTTGTGCATTGCTTCAATAAGTTTGTTCCGGATAAGGAAGCGCACCGGCAGCAGCAGGCGAAGATGAAGAATTCGCCGTTTAAATGGCCGGAGAAGTGGGGCAGAAAGAAATAAACGGATGTTCGCGCAGAGCGTTCGCTGGAGGTTATTATGAATATTGATGATTTGATTATAAAATACGGCCTGACGATCGGCCGCCGCTTTACCCGCAAGGAAAAGAATTTTTTCTGCAACGAGATTGGCAAGGATTTCCAGGCGCTGGGTTATGCTGTCCGCGGGGCGATCGGAAAGAAAAAGAGAACCAAGGGTATGAATCTGATGATCGGCAATGTCGGCAAGGCCAAGACGATCTTCGTCGCGCATTACGACACGCTGAATCACGATTTCGGCAACCCGATCCGCTATTTTCCGCTGGATGGCAACGCCAGCTTTTCGTCTTCGTTTCTGCCGATGAACACGCCGGTGATCCTGAGCATGGTGCTGGGGCTGATTCTGCTTCTGGGATTAGGCCGGAAGATCAACTTTCAGGATAATCTGGCAATGTCAGTGCTGATCCTCGGTATTTTGATCGCGCTGGTTGTTGTGTCGTTTATGATGACGTTCCGGATCGGCAATAAAGTCAACCTGAACCGGAATACCTCAGGCGTCGTTACGGCATATCTGATCGCTCAGCAGCTGCCGGAAAAACTGCGGGATAAAGTGGCGTTTGTACTGACTGACGGCGGCAACGGCACGCATGTGGGCGATTATATGCTGCGCGACGCGCTGCCCAACACGATTAAGGACCGCAACGTGATCATTCTGGACTGCGTCGGCAAGGGACCGCGCTTAGGTATCGGTTATTTTGATGCCAGCAAGGCAAATGCGGAAAAGCTCGAAGCGATCGTTAAGGCAAAAGACGCGGAGGCCAAGCTGCATACCAGCCTGGTCGATGAGGATCACGTGAAGTATACCTCGTTGTCCTTTTATGAAAAGGGGATGATCGTCTGCCGCGGCAAAAATCTGAACGGTTCGCTGATCGTCGAGAATACCGCGACCAATCATGACGATGAGATCGAACGGGAGAAAATTGAAGCGCTGGCGAACGATCTGACGGAGCTGGCCAAACAGATTTCTTAAACAGGAGCAATCCTGTTTTTTTAATATTAGGAAAATGGTTCACAAAAGAAGGGATAAATAAAAACTCTTCAGCTTTGAATTCCGCTAAAGAGTTTTAATCAGTGATGGGATTCATTATTCAGGTACATCCTGAAAAGAAGGAAGATGATGGAGAATAAACTGGAAATGACCGAAGCCTTGACTGAGGGAAATGAAAAGAGTGGAGGAACTCATATGCGTTGAAATGAAAACGGATGAATTGCACGATTAACTCCATGGAAATGATGGGCATTCTCTGAAAGCGGGCAGGGTTCGGAAAAACATATTTCTTGTTTTTATTCCTACCCAGTTCTATGACGAAGCGCTGCGGAATAGACTAAGAGAATGCTTAACTTTCTTTGGAAAACAAATCATTTTATGAAACAACAGGGGAAAATGTGAAAGTTTGCGAATAAAAAAAGCGGGTTAAATCGTTCGTAAAATAAGCAGTCTTAATTGTTAATAAAGCTTGTATACAGGGCGTTTGCGTGATTTTTAACGGTCGTTTAATACGGAAATTGAACCTTCAAATTTTGTGAAAATTTCTTTGAATTATGTGAAAAATATGTGTTGAGGGTTTACAAATCTCTTTTTCTAGTGTATCATTTAATCATCGAGAAAACGGTTACATCCAGTCTGCGATATCGCGTAAGAAGCCACGCGGATCCCAGCCCGGCTGAAATGGTTTTCGAGGATCCGGGCAACCGGAAAAAACCAAAGACACAAAAGGTTAGAAAGGGAGGACTATTTATGTCTGGAGGGTTGAGTATTATCCAAATCCTGCTGATCACAGCATGGGCATTTTGGAGCATCGTCGATAGTTTGTCTTGGAACATCGGTTTCAACAACTGTATTCTTGCATGCTTATTCACCGGCGTTGTTGTAGGCGATATGAAATATGGCCTGATCGTTGGTGGTACGTTACAGATGACTCAGTTAGGCGCTGGCACATACGGAGGTGCTTCGATTCCGAATATCACTTCTTCTGGTATGATCGCTACAGCGTTAGGCGCTGCATCCGGCGCTGACCCGATTGCAATGGCTTCTTCAATCGGTATCGCATTAGCTGCATTATTCACACAGTTGGACATCCTGGCTCGTTTCTCCAACACTGCATTCCAGCACATCGCTGACAAGTATGTTGAAGAAGACAACACTAAGGGTATCGCACTGATGAACACATTAGGCATCATTCCTTGGGGCCTGTCCCGTGGATTGCCGGTTCTGTTACTGCTGGTTGCTGGCCAGGGCGTCGTTGACACTCTGATCAAGATCATTCCGACATTCATCATGAACGGCTTCAAGTTCGCTGGTGGATTGCTGCCAGTCGTTGGTTTCGCAATCTTGATGCGTTACCTGCCAGTTCTGAAGAAGCCGCAGTTCATTATCTTAGGCTTCGTATTAGCCGCTTATATCAATATGCCGATTCTGGGTATCGCCTTAATCGGTACAGCCGCAGCGTTAGTTACTTACCAGAATGCTACTGCTAAGTTAGCTGCTGGCACTGCACAGGGAGGCGACGACGATTATGACGAATAGTAAGAAGTTCACTAAGAAAGAATTAAGAAGTCTGAATCTGCGCTGGATCTGGAACTCTCAGATCGGTTGGAACTATGAACGTATGCAGGGCTTAGGCTACCTGACCACCATGCTGCCGGTTATCGACAAGCTGTATGGCGATCGTCCTGAGCTGAAGCAGAAGGCGTTGAGAACACATTCTGTATTCTTCAACACACAGCCTGCAATGGGTGATATCATTGTTGGTATGAATATCGCTATCGAAGAACAGACAGCTGAAACTGGTTCTGGTCTGGACGTCGCCGCTTCTATTAAGACAGCGTTGATGGGACCATTCGCTGGTATCGGCGATACAATCTTCGGCATGATCGCTGGTGCGGTTTTCGGATCTATCGCTGCAACGATGGCTCTGGAAGGCAACGCATTAGGTATCATGATTTGGGAAGTTTGGATGGTTGTCGTTCTGTTCGCACGTATGAAAATGTTTGACATGGGCTATGAACAAGGCGTTAAGCTGGTTACTTCCCTGTCTGGCACAATGAATGCTCTGACAGAAGCTGCTTCTGTCTTAGGTCTGACGGTTGTCGGCGGCATGATCGCGCTGAACGTTAAGTTCCCTCTGGCTACTCTGAAAATGAGCTTAGGCATTGACCCTGAAACGGGCGAAGAAATGTTTAACGAATTCAACCTGCAGAAATATGCTGACAGCATCATGCCTGCATTGTTCCCTGCATTATTCGCAGCTCTGTGCTACTGGATGCTGGGCAAAAAGTGGATGAACTCCAACAAGCTGATCCTGGTTGTTGTTGTATTCGCTATCGTTCTGGCTTTCTTCGGAGTTCTGGCTTAATATCAAAACTCTCAAAAGTGGTGTCTTCGGACATCACTTTTATTTTTGACCGCTCCAGAAGAATTTAAACAGTTCCAAATAAAATAATGAAGAAGTCCTGTTAACGGAATCTTAACAATTCTGTTGAGCAGGACTTCTTTTTTTCCATTATAATAGGCTTGCTTAGATGAGGAAAGGGTTATTGAACAATGATGGAACTCAGTTTTATTATCGCATTAATGGGCGGTTTAGCGTTATTTCTTTATGGAATGAAGATGATGAGCGATGGATTGGAGCTGTGCGCCGGGGATCGGCTGCAGTCAATCTTAGAACGGTTGACTTCCAACCGGCTGATGGGCGTCATTGTCGGGGCGTTAATCACGGCTTTAATTCAAAGCTCCAGTGCGACGACGGTGATGACCGTTGGTTTTGTCAACGCAGGATTAATGACGCTTCCGCAGGCGGTAGGCGTGATTATGGGGGCGAATATCGGTACAACGATCACCGGTCAGCTGATCGCTTTGGACATCGGAGCGGCTGCCCCGGCTATTGCCTTAGTCGGCGTCGTCATGGTCGTTTTCCTGAAAAAAGAAAAGACCAATGCGATCGGGATGATTGTCGGGGGATTGGGCATCTTATTTATCGGTATGGGAATGATGAGCGACGCCATGGCGCCGCTGCGGAACGATCCGACGTTCCTGTCGTTAATTACCGCGTTCAATAACCCGATCATTGCGGTGCTGACCGGAGCGGTCTTTACCGCGGTTATTCAAAGCTCCAGCGCGTCGATCGGGATTTTACAAACCTTGGCCAATAACGGTTTAATTACGCTGCAGCACTCCGTCTTCATTCTGTTCGGAATGAACATTGGAACGTGCATCACGGCGGTGCTCTCGTCGTTAAGCTCCAGCCGGAACGCGAAGCGGGTTGCCTTAGTTCATCTGTTATTCAATATCGGCGGGGCGTTATTGTTCTCCGTTGCGGTGCTGGCGCTGCCGCTGACCGCATGGATAGCCCAGTTTACGCCGGCTAATCCAGCAGCGCAGATCGCAAACTTTCACACGCTGTTTAACGTTGTTACTACCCTGGTTCTGCTTCCGCTGGGGAATGGATTGGCTGCGCTGTCGATGAAGCTTTTGCCGCAGGAAAAAGAAGCCTCGGTGCCGGCAATTGAAATTACGCGGATTCCGGAACAGCGCTTGGGTAATGTGACGATCTCATTACACGAGATCAGCGAGCTGCTGAACCGGATGTACAACTTAGTGCAGTCCAGTCTGGATGAAGCCTTCCGCGGTCTGACGACGCTGGAGTGGGATAAAGAAAAGATTCTGGAACAGGAAAGCGAGATCGACGCCATGCACCGTAAGATCATCGACGCGATTCCTTATGTCGCGACGGCCCGGATGAACGTTGAGGATTCCCGGCGTTTAAACATTTTGTTTAAAATCAATAACGACTTGGAACGGATGGGGGATCATGTCTTGAATTTATCGGAACATGCTTCCCAGATTCTGAAAGAGAAACAGAAAATTACCCCGGAAGCGCATCAGGAGCTGGCTGATTTGCGGACAATTTTAGATCAGACGGCGGCGCTGCTGCCGGCGATTGAGGAATATCATCAACCGGCGACCCTGCAGCATATCGATCAGCTGGAGGAACAGATGGATCAGTGCTGTGAAAAAAGCCGTCAGGATCAGATCAAAAGGCTGCGCAGCCAACAGATCGACGGTTCGCTGTGCGTTGTATTCAGTGAAGTGCTGACGGATCTGGAACGAATTCACGACCATTATCACAACCTCGCGCAACAGCTCTATCATGAGGAAATGATCGCTTCCTGACGCTCATTTCAGGAGAATGACAGAAAGCTGAAGCATAAGAAAAGGCGGAAAAGTTCCGCCTTCTTTGTTTCCGGATAAAAGATAGATTAGTCTTCGTCCGAGCTCATGCTGGCCATGAACGCTTTGACGTCTACGATGCCTTCGCGTCCCTGGGCGATCAGGCTGTCAACCGCTTCGCCTTCCGACAGGATCGCTGTCAGAACCATCGGGAAGTTCATGCCGGCGATGAAATGGAATTTCGGATTTGTCGCGAATTCAACAAACGTCGTGTTGCATGGGGAACCGCCGAACAGATCCGCAAAGACCAGAACTTCATCATACTTGTCCAGCTCCGGCTTCAGCACGTTCAGCTTTTCCTTGAACTGCTCTGGGCCGTCTGTTGGCAGCAGGCAGCAGGAATACAGATTTGTAACTTCGCCCGCGATCATTTTCAGAGAACCTTTGAAAGCTTCTGCATACTGACCATGGCTAATTAATAAAATACCTCTCATGAATGATTTCCTCCTTAAGTTACAGTTTTATTCTATCATAAACTGCATTAATTTAATAGAATTTTAAATATAGAAAAGGGTTGAGTATGTTAAAATAACAGTAAGGGAGAGCACACCATGAAATTTAAATTCAAAGAACAAACCAAAGAGAATATCCTGAGCCTGACTTGTTCGGGTATTTTACTTTTATGCTTTTATTTTCTGATCACGAATTTTCCGCAGCTTAAGCTGTTCCTGGGCAACATCATCGGGATTCTGCTTCCGTTTATCCTGGGCTTTTCGCTGGCCTTTTTGTTAGCGCCGGTCACGGCCCGGGTCGAAAAGAAGTGGCTGGCGAAGTCAAAAATGAAGCCGTCAGCGAAACGCAAGGTGGGCGTAGCCGCGGCGATTGTCTTCCTGTTCGTCGTTTTAATCAGCTTTATGGCGATTTTAATTCCGCAGCTCTTGGAAAGCGTCATGACGCTGTCAACGCAGCTCAGCGATTATCTGGGGAAAGCCAATACGTTA
Source organism: Holdemania filiformis (assembly GCF_003459085.1). Lineage (NCBI taxonomy): Bacteria > Bacillati > Bacillota > Erysipelotrichia > Erysipelotrichales > Erysipelotrichaceae > Holdemania > Holdemania filiformis. Next base: position 123,277 of record NZ_QRUP01000009.1, read on the forward strand.
TTAAATGAAATAACCGAAGGCCTGGGCTTTAAGACCGGCTGGCTGGAAATGGTATTCAGTTCCAGTGAGGCGCTGCTGGAATCCATGCTGGGGATGGCGAAAGATTATGTGCCGAAGATCTTGAATTATTCGTGGAGTTTTGTCCGGCAGACGTTCAACTTCTTCATTGCCGTGATCATCGCCGTTTACATCCTGCTCGAAAAAGAACGGTTTACAGAACAGTTTAAAAAACTCGCTTACGCGCTGCTGCCGAAACCTAAGGTGGAAGCGCTGATTCAGCTGAGCCGGCTGACCTCGCGGATGTTTAACAGCTTCATCATTGGCAAAATGATCGATTCGCTGATCATCGGCGTGATCTGCTTCATCGGGATGCTGATCATGCGGCTGCCGTTTGCGGTGCTGATCAGTTTCATCGTCGGGTTGACAAATATGATTCCGGTTTTCGGTCCGTTTATCGGTGCGGTGCCGGGCATCTTTATCCTGTTTATCGTCGATCCGATTTATTCGCTGATCTTTGCGGTTTTCGTTTTACTGCTGCAGCAGTTTGACGGCAACATCCTCGGCCCGATGATCCTGGGCGATCAGCTGGGCTTGCCAAGCTTATGGGTTATGTTCTCGATCATTGTCGGGGGCGGAATGTTCGGCATCCTGGGGATGTTTCTGGGCGTGCCGGTGTTTGCGGTTCTCTATGTCGTCGTCCGCGGATTTGTCAGCGGACGGCTGAAAGAAAAGAATATCCGGTCTGACGATATGTTATAAACGGGCGATCTGCTCGTTTTTTTATGTAAAATGGTATGTTCAAATCACTGGCCGATCGAGCTGTCTTATCGAGGAAAAGGATCGGACTTTTGGTTTTGCATAAAGAGGATGCGGCATAAAGAAAAGGGATCCGGTGCGGATCCCTGGGGATTAGTTGCTGTGAAACAACATCTGTTCATAGGTTGGTAATGTGTATTGCTTTTTATCAAAGATCGTTTCATGCTCGTCAATCGCACTGCGCAGCTGCTGCATCAGCGGAGCCGCCTCATAATAGAAGCGGATGCCGCGCTCATGATAATCAGCGACGCTGTCAATTTCTTTCAGCTTGCCTTCCAGCCGGTCGGCGCTTTTGTCCATCCGATCCATCAGTTCATTTAAGTGCGACAGCTGTTTCTGGAAGTAGGAAGCCGGCTGATCCAGGGCTTGCATCGTCGCGGCCAGCGGCTGGATTTCACGGGCTACTAACGGAAGAATTTCCGTGCGCGTCATGTCGATCAGAACCTTGGCTTCGATTTCCGAAACCTTGACATACTGTTCGTTCATAATTTCGCTGCGGGCGATCAGTTCTTTTTCCGTATAGACGTGATTCCGGGTGAACAGCTCGATCGTTTTCGGCGAGGTCAGGGCGCTGACGGATTCGATAAACGACGGAATATTCGGCAGTCCCCGGCGCTTGGCTTCCGCGACCCATTCTTGAGAATAACCATCGCCGGAGAACAGGATCCGCTCATGATCCTTTAATATCTGCGTGCAGATTTCCAACGCGCGGGCCCGGATATCCTGCTTGTATTTCAAATCGGAGAGCTGCTCGGCGATTTCATTGAGCACGTCCGCGGTGATCGTGTTGAGCACGACGTTGGCAAAGGAAGCTGACAGGGATGAACCAAGCATGCGGAACTCGAATTTATTGCCGGTAAAAGCCAGTGGTGAAGTCCGGTTGCGGTCGGTATTATCCTTGGGAATATAGGAAAGACCGCTGATCGGTGTAAACGGACTGTCCTGTTGATCCTCGACGGTCTGAACGGCGCCTTTTAAGGAGTTTAGAACTTTTTCGATGTAACTGCCCAGGTAGATTGAAATGATTGCCGGCGGGGCTTCATTTGCGCCCAGACGGTGATCGTTGCCAGCGCCGGAGGAGGACATCCGAAGCAGCTCAGCGTGTTGATCGACAGCTTGGATAAACGCGCAGACAAATACCAGGAAACGGATGTTTTCGGCCGGTTTGTCGCCCGGTTCAAATAAATTCTGATGATCGTCGGTAACTAACGACCAATTGTTATGCTTGCCTGAACCGTTAATGCCCGCAAAAGGTTTTTCATGAAGCAGGCAGGCAAAGCCGTGCTTATCCGCAGTCTTGCGCAGCACGTCCATGATCAGCTGGTTCTGATCGACAGCGATGTTGACGCTGTTGAAAATCGGGGCGATTTCAAATTGGCACGGCGCAGCCTCATTGTGTTCGGTTTTGGCGTAAATCCCTAATTTCCACAATTCTTGATTGACTTCTTTCATGAACGCCGCGACGCGGGAAGGAATGCTTCCGAAGTAATGATCTTCCAGCTCCTGTCCTTTAGCCGGCATCGCGCCAAACAGCGTCCGTCCGGTCAGCACCAGATCCTGGCGCTGCTCAAAATAACGCTTATCCACCAGAAAGTATTCTTGTTCCAGACCGACCATCGGAATGACGCGTTTTACATCTTTATCCCCGAAGATGTTGACAATCCGAGTCGCCGCGGCGCTGATCGCTTCAATGGATTTCAGAAGCGGCGCTTTTTTATCGAGCGACTCGCCGTTGTAGGAAACGAAGATGGTCGGAATGCACAGGACGTTGTCGCGAATGAAGGCTGGCGAGGTGCAGTCCCAATAGGTATAGCCGCGGGCTTCAAAAGTTGCGCGCAGGCCGCCGCTGGGAAAGCTGGAGGCGTCAGGTTCGCCCTTGATCAGCGATTTGCCGGAAAAGCGCACTAACGGCTGACCGTTTTCATCCGGTTCGATAAAGGAATCATGCTTTTCCGCGGTGGAACCGGTCATCGGCTGGAACCAATGCGTGAAGTGCGTCGCACCGTTTTCCTGCGCCCAGCGCTTCATCGCATGCGCGATGGCGTCGGCGGTGTTGCGGTCAAGTGAATCCTCTTTGGCGACGGTTTCTTTCCAGCGTTTGTAGATCGGATAGGGAAGCCGCTCCTGCATCAGGGTTTCATCAAACAATAAGCAGCCAAATTCGTCAAACGGATCTGTGATTTTCATAACTCATCCTCCTGAAAACATGGTTTAATTTTATTCCAAATTCGATCGGAGTCAATAAAAATGTTAAAAAAATCAGAAAAATGAAGAAAAAAACTGAAGAAAGTCGATAAGAATCGAAAAATATGAAGAAAAATGAAGAAAAAAACACGGGTGTTCGTAAAAAATGCGAATTTTAGAACGATGCTTTGATTGATCGTACCGGGCGCGGGCATACTGTACTTTAGAAAAAGGATAAGGAGGAAGCTTATGCTGAAAAAATGTGAGGTCTGCGGTTTGATTCTGGATTCAGAGCTGATTCAGGACCGTTGCCCGAAATGTCAGGCGGACGCTTCGCGCTTCCGCACGCTGAGCCGTGAGGAAACGGAGAAGATTACCCGCAGCCATCTGACCAACAGCTTGCTTACGGAATTAGCGGCCGCTGCCGAACACCAGGTGCGTTTAGCGGAAAAAGGCATTGCCGATCAGCTGGATCCCGGCTGTATTCAGACGTTTGAGCTGGCGTTAAGACAAGCGGTGCTGCTGCGGCAGATGATTCGTGCGGAAATTGCAATCCATATCGGAAAGGAGAAATGGTAACATGGAATTAAAAGGATCAAAAACAGAACAGAATTTATGGACGGCGTTTGCCGGAGAAAGTCAGGCGCGGGTAAAATACGCGTATTACGCCGATCAGGCGCGCAAGGATGGCTATGGTCAGATCGCGGGGATTTTTGAGGAAACCTCGGCGAATGAAAACGCCCATGCCAAGCTTTGGTATAAGTTTTTACATGGCGGTAAGGTTCAGGACACGCAGGTTAATCTGAAAGACGCGGCTAACGGTGAAAACTACGAATGGACGGAAATGTACAAAGAATTCGCCGAAACCGCGAAACAGGAAGGCTTTACCGAAATTGCCCGGCTGATGAGCGAGGTTGCGAAGATCGAAAAAGGACATGAAGAACGCTATCTTGCGTTATTGGCCAATGTGGAAAACAAAACAGTCTTCGAAAAAGCCGAACAGATTGTCTGGAAATGCCGTAACTGCGGATATACCGTGACGGCTCAGCAGGCGCCGAAAGTATGCCCGGTCTGCTTCCATCCGCAAGCCTACTTTGAACAGGAAATCAAGAACTATTAAATCGCTTTGCCTCTGAAAAATTCCCAACGGAAATCAGAGCGCAGGCACGAAAAAAGTGAACCTGAAATCGGAATCCTCCGGTAACAGGTTCACTCTTTTAAATTCGGCTGGGATTCGGTTCCGGCTTTGATTTTTTCCAGCGTTTCCTGACGTACCGCTTCACGCAGCCGCAGTAAATAGGAGGAACAGGCAGCCTCTTTTTGCCCATAGGTTAAATTCAGCTCATATTCCAGTGACAGCCAGGTCGACAGATCCGCTTCATTATGTTGAAGCAGCGCTTCGATCCGGTCTAATGCTTTAACGATCCGCGCTTCCAGCGTTTCTTGTTTTTCCATTTCGTCAAACAAAGAACGCAGCGGGCTCCGGATTGATTCCGGCAGCGAAATCAGCCAGGTTTCCAAACTGAGCTGTTCCTGATCCCGGTCCGTGTCGGTTTTGACGAACGCCGGGATATCGCCGGTAAAGATTTCCCCCAGATCATGCGTCAGACTCAGCAAAAGCAGGCGCTCGCCGTTTGCCTGGGGATACTCATCGCGGACAAAATACGTCATCAGCGCCAGCCGCCAGCTGTGTTCGGCTACGCTTTCATGCCGGCCGGCTGAAGTCCAGGAATGGCGCGTCGTGTTTTTTAGCTGCTCAATCGTGTGAAGCAGCGGCAGAAGTTCAGAAATCTCCATTCATATCCCCCGTTTCCTTACGTTCATTATTGAAATTCCACCGGGAATTGTCAAGGTGGAAGAGCGGTTTTTTCATTCGCGTACGGAGGGAAAGGACGCACCAAATCAGAATCTTTCTCTATACTGATAGGGGAGGAGGCTGGGCTATGATCGAGTTAAAAACATTGGAAATCGAAACGTTCCGGTTTATCGACATCACGTTGTTTCTGCCGCGCTGGACCTGCCGGATGATCGTCAGTACGAAAGCGGCGTTAGTTGATGAAAGCTGGGATCTGGGCGTCCTGGAAACGAAGCAGATTGCGGCGTTCCAAGTGCTGAAACCAGGAAAAGACGGCTTGTTAAACGGAAAAATTACGGCGATGACGTCAACCGCCGCCCGCTTGGGAATATATATAGGAATGAGCGGGAAGGAAGCGCTGCTGAAGGTGATGCATGAAAAAACGGAAACGGGATAGGAACCGGCGCTGGCTGGTACTCCTTGTCGTCATTGCGGTGCTGGGCTGGCTGGGCAACCGGACGCTCAGTCAGATCAACGCGCTGCTGAAGCCGCACGTTGAAAAAGTCGCGGCCAGCGAGGTCCGCAACGCCGCCTCGGCGGTGATCAAGCGGGCGGTCGACTCCCTGCAGCTGGAAACCGAAGATCTGATTCGGATTGAACGGGATGCGCAGGGCAATATTACCGATATCATTTATGATACACAACAGATGAACGAGCTGATGAGCCGCTCGCTGGACGCCGCTCAGGAGTCGCTGAATGCGGCGGCGGAAGGGGAAACGGATCCGCACACCCACCTTGTTTATTATGACAAGGGAATCATTTATTCTCTGCCGGTCGGGATGCTGACCGGGTCGGTGCTGTTAGCGAATCTCGGGCCTTCCATCGACATCCGGATGCGCGCGGTCAACAGCCTGGTCGGTCAGATTGACGCGGTGTCCACGGCGTATGGCATCAACAGTACGCTGTTGGAAATTGACTTAAAAATCAGCGTGGAAATGTTGGTAATCAGTCCGTTTCTGCTCGATCCCCAACAGATCGAAGTCAAGATTCCGCTGGTCATGCAGATTGTGCAGGGACAGATCCCGCAGCTGATGGTCGGCCAGATTGCCTGATTCACCAGATGTCAGGGATACGTTAAAAGGGAGAAGCCAATAAAAAAACCGCGGCTGCGGTTTTTTGCCTGTTTTCTGCAATTAGAAGAACAGCGGTTCAGAAGGCGCCATGCGGACTTCCGTAACGCCGGGAACTTCATCGAGAAGAATGGCTTCGATCCCATCCTTCAGCGTCGCGTCTAACGACAGACATTCGGAACAGGCGCCCAGCATTTTGACGGTGACAATGCCGTCTTCCAGGCTGACGAATTCCACGTCGCCGCCGTCGCGCTGAATATACGGGCGGATTTTTTCAATTACGTTTTTAACTTGGGTTTCCATGGTTTCCATAATTTATCACCTTATCTTATAAAATACATCAGCCCGGCGATGATTAAGCCGAGGATAATCCCGCCGAAGACTTCGATCCATTTGTGGCCCAGCACTTCCTTGACCTTAGTCAGATAAATCGGATCGTCTAAGCGGGTCTGCGTCAGAATCTGAATATCTTTGATCAGCTGCTGTGTGATGCGGATGTTCTGTCCCGCGTAGTAACGGACATTGGCCGCATCGTAAGCGACGATCAGCGAAAACATCAGCGTGACCGCGAATAACGTCGAAGAGAAGTTATCCGTGATTCCGACGGCCAGTGTCAGCGCCGCCACCGTCGAGGTATGCGAGCTGGGGAAACCGCCGCTTTCCAGAGCGAGATGCCAATCCCAATCCCGGGTTCGTATGTAGCGGATAACGGGCTTAAGCAGCTGCGCTGTTAAATTGGCTACGATCGCAGCCCAGAACGGATACATCTGTTGAAGCATGGTGCTCACCTCGAGAATTAGTATATCACAAAAACCCAAGGAGGTGATATAATAAAAAAAGATTGGAGGCGTCTATGCAGTATCGAATCGGACAAATAGTGGAAGGAACGATCACCGGGATTCAGCCTTACGGCGCATTTGTCAGTCTGGATGAGGAAACGTCAGGACTGATTCACATTTCGGAAATCTCGGAAGGATTCGTTAAGGACGTCAATCATTTCGTCCATGTCCATGACCGCGTGAAGGTTAAAATTATTGATTTTGACAAGGCTACGCATCAGGCACGGCTGTCCTTAAAAGCGCTGCATCCGACGGCATTCCGCAAGGAACGCGGACGGGGGAAGGCCAGTCGTCTGCCAGTCATGAAAATTGGATTCCGGTCGCTGGCTGAAAACCTGGACCGCTGGATCGAGGAAGCAAATAAAGGAGAAACGGTATGATCAAATTTGACACTTCGCATGCGCATCTGCAGGAAAACATTTTCGATTATCAACAGGCGGTAACGCTGGCGCACACACAGCTGCATGAAAAGAGCGGCGCGGGCAACGATTTTGTCGGCTGGGTTGAATGGCCGAACAGCTATGACCATGAAGAATTTGAAAGAATCAAGGCGGCAGCCAAACGGCTGGAAGGTCAGTGCGACGTGCTGCTGGTCTGCGGCATCGGCGGTTCCTATTTAGGGGCGCGGGCGGCAATCGAAATGATGCGCGGCCTGTATTGTCAGACAAAACCGGAAGTCATCTTTATCGGCAATACGTTCTCCAGCACGTATTTCAAGCAGGTGGAAGCGTATATTCAGGATAAGGAAATCGTGCTCAACGTCATTTCCAAATCCGGGACGACGACGGAAACGGCGATGGCGTTCAGAATGCTGAAACAGTTGATGGAAAAGAAATATTCCAAGGAAGAATGTCAGAAGCGGATCTTGGCGACGACCGACAAGGCGCGCGGAACTCTGAAAGAACTGGCGGATAAGGAAGGCTACGAAACGTTTGTCATTCCTGACGATATCGGCGGCCGGTATTCTGTTCTGACGGCGGTCGGCTTACTGCCGATGGCGCTGGCGGGGATTGATATCGACGCGGTTATGAAGGGCTTTGCCCAGGCGTACGAAGACTTGAAGAACCCGGATCTGCACGTTAATCCGGCGTATCAGTACGCTGTTGCCCGCCGGATTTTGGAAAACCAGGGCAAAGACGCGGAAATGTTAGTGACCTATGAACCGCAGATGGCGATGATCGCCGAGTGGTGGAAACAGCTGTTCGGCGAATCGGAAGGCAAGGAAGGCAAGGGCATCCTGCCATGCAGCGCGACGTTCTCAACCGACCTGCATTCGTTAGGCCAGTTTATCCAGGAAGGCAAGAAAATGCTTTATGAAACGCTGCTGCTAGTGGAAACTCCGACGCTGGACGGCACCTTCCCAAGCGACGGTGAAAATCTTGATAACATGAACTATCTGGCCGGCAAGAGTCTGGACTGGGTCAACAAGATGGCATGCCAGGGAACGCTGGAAGCGCATGAAGTCACCGGCAATGTGCCGAATCTGATCATCACGATGCCGGACATGAAGGAAGAAACCTTTGGCTATATGTGCTACTTCTTCTTTAAGGCCTGCGCCGTCAGTGTTTATCTTCTGAACGTCAATCCGTTCAATCAGCCGGGTGTTGAGGTGTATAAGAAAAACATGTTCCGCCTGCTGGGTAAAAACTAGACGGGGTAAGGACGTCCTTAATTTTCAAGGGTGTTTGGAACAGGGCTTCTGTTTAGAAACATAAAAAAAGTGAATCTCGGTTCACTTTTTTTGTATTCACAAAAAAGGCGTCAGCACGCACCGACACCCGAATTGAGCAGGGATAGGCCCTTTTTATGCAACGGTTGTTGTTTTGTTAGCGATCAGTTTAAAAGTTCAGGATCATGCCCCTTCGAAACACGTTATTCCGCAAAATAATCATACTTTAAAATCAGGTTGGCGATTTCGTGAATCCGCAGCCAATGTTCGTTTTCTTCCATCGCCTGTTCGAGCGGGACGTTCAGCTCGCTGAATTCCCGGGTTTGTTTGTCATAGCGGTAATTGTCAGTCAGGATCTGATGGTCGTTGTCGGCGTATCCCGGATAGCGGGGATCCAGGAGATCGTGCCCCATGATCCATTCCGGAGCCACGTCGATCGCAAACAGATTGAACAACGTCGGCAGGACGTCGATATCGGTGCCGGGTTTCTCGATCGTCTGACCTTTGATGGAAGGCGACCAGAGGAAGAACGGCACATCTTCCAGCGAGCTGTGGCTTGCCAGCTGCTCCGAGGTTTCCTCGATGACCGCTTGGGAAAAGCCTTTCGCCCGGTGATCGCCGGCGATGGCGATGACGAGCTGATCCAGCGTGCCTTTCTGTTGGAAATGATCGATCACAGAAGCGACGGCCAGATCCAGACTCATACTCTTGGCGAGGTAAACCTTGACTTGTTCGTCCAGCTGCGGATAGCGCTGGTTCACCTTCGCGTAGCTGGCAGCGTATTCCCGGGCAGTTGCTTCATTATGATCTGTCAAATCAGATTGTTCATAGCCCTGATGGCCGCTGTAAGTGATATTGTAAAGGAAGAACGGCTGCGAATCGTCGATCATCCACTCAATAATCTCCATGCATACCGCGTCGGAGGTTCCGTATTCCGGCCCCAAAACGCCCAGATCCCAGAAATCTTCATAACCGATCTGGGCATAGAATTGATCACGGTTGTAGAACTCCTTGGTTCCGTTATGCGCGGCGACGGCGGAATAACCCTGGCCGGCAAAACCTTTTGCCAGGGATACCGGATAGGTGTTGCGCGCATACTGCTGCATCGCGATCACGCCTTCATTGTTGGGCATCAGACTGAGGTTCAGCATGAAGTCGACGTCGCTGGTTGAGCCTTGCAACAGCGGCGCGGTGTAATTCGTAAAATCATAGCCTTCCTGCTGGAGTCGAAACAGCGTCGGCGTCAACACCGGATCAATGACCGCCTGAGTCAGCGACTCTGCTTCAAAGAAAATCAGATTTTTGCCTTTGAACAAGCCCGTCTGCGCGTTGGGCTGGGCCGGAGCGGCTTGGAGATAAGCCGCAATTTCTTCCTGTGCCTGACGCTTTTGCGAACGGAAGCGCAGCGGCTCGAGCTGGTTGAGCTTCACATCCCGCAGGAAGAACGCTTCCGGGCCGAACAGCTCAACAAATTGGCGGGGTGAGCTGACATGATCATATAAATATTGATCGGAATAGGTGTAGTAAAATTCATCGGCTTCCGCACCGCGGAGCTTGCCGTAAAAAATGAGGCTGCAGATCAGACATAAGCTCAGGCAGACCAAAACGCCGCGGACAGGCTTGTTCCGCCGGGCCGCGTCTTGCTTTGGCTGCGGCCGCAGCTGCGTTAAAAGCAGAAAGATCACGATCAGCGCGATCAGAAACCGCCAGTCCTGAGGCAGTACGGCGCTGAACCCGGCGCCCAGGTTTTGCGTGGCTTCGCTGCGCAGGCCGACAGCGGTCGATAAAAAGATATACTGGCCGAATAAGCGGTAGTATAAGCTCTGGCCGGCAATGTAGAGAAAATACAATAAGGCGCAGAGACCTCCGGCAAGCTTGTCCCAGGGCGCCCGCAGTCCCCAGATCAGACTGTTGACCAGCGCCGCCAGCGCGCCCAGCATCCAGTCGCCATAACCGGCCGGTGAAAAATAAGAATAATGAATGCTGATGAGAAGCAGGGTGATTCCCGCGCTGAGAATCAGCTTGTAGGCCAGCGGGGAAACCGTTGGCTTTGATTTCTTCATTTTCATGGTGTTCCCTCTTTCCTTTATTCAGAATTTCCAGAGTTTTAGTTTACACAAAAAGAGCCGGGAAAAAAACAGACAAATCTACGGGAATGACTAAAATTCCAGCGCGGAAACAAAAATAAAAAATCCGGCTTCCTCAGGAAGACCGGATCCTATCGTAAGGACAAAAACGTTTATTGCGCGAGATAATCTTTCATCGAATCCGTCATGACCACGGCATATTCGCCCGACATGACGCTGTCGGCGCCGGCGGGAACCTGATCGGGTTCCATGACCCACATGACCTCGATCGGCTGATCGGGATAGGTCTGGCGGACCCGCTCGATCAGAGCCAGGCCGTCTTCGTAGCTCATCGTGAACAGCGCCGTTGACAGCGCGTCGGCGTAGCCGGAATTTTCCGTGACGATCGTGACCTGATGGTAATAGGTCGCCGGAAACAGTGTCTGCGGGTCGATGATGTGATGGTAGAGCTTGCCGTCCTCAGCGCCGTAGAACCGTTCATAATCGCCGCTGGAAACAAACGCCGCGGATCCCGGCAGCGCAACGACCGCCAGCGAACCGTTGCCGGACGGATTGCGGATGCCGACGCGCCACTGCTGACCGCCGGGTTTATCGTTGATCGTGCAGATGTTGCCGCCGGCGTCAACGGTGCCGTGAACCAGCCCCGCTTCGGTTAGGTGCTGCTGAACCTTGCCGGCCGCAAAGCCCTTGGCGATTCCCCCGACATCCAGGGAAGCGCAGCTCTGGTTCAGATAGACCGTCCCGGCGTTCTCGTCAATTTCGACCTTATCCCAGCCGGTGCAGGCTTTTGCGTCCGCCAATTCCTCAAGCGGCGGCACTTTGCCCAGCTGGCCTTCGTTGTTTAACGCGATGCCTTCCTCACGGTAAGTGTGCCAGATCTTGAGCACGGCGCCCATCGTGACGTCGAACTCGCCATCCGATAAATCATAAAATTCTTTCGCGGTGCTCAGCAGCTCGATAATTTCCGGATCGACGCTGACCGGCGCAATGCCGGCGTTGTCGTTGATCGTTTTGATGTTGTTTAATCCTGCGTAATCGTTATAGACGTCGAATAACGCGTTGTAGTGCAGAAACAGCTGTTTCATTTCAGCGAAATACTGATTGAACCTGTCTTCCGTTTCCGTATATCCGGTTAAGGTCATCACCGTATCGAATCCGGCATCCAGCGCCATGTTGGAATAGCGCGTCAGTTCCGGTTCCTTCGGCTTATTTTGACAGCCGCCCAGCAGGAAGCCGGCCAGCGCCAGCGATATCCATTTTTTATTCATTTGAATCACCCGTGAAGATTCTAGCATAAATCATCCGGCGATACTACCCAAAGGAAACATTTTCAAAAACGATCCGTAGTGAAAAAACTTGAATTTTACCTAAATAGATGTGGAAAAAACATTTAAAATTAAATGTGATAATGCTATAATAGCTCCGAAGCGAAAGGCGGATAATGAAAAAATCGATACACCGTCGATTTTTTGTGTTTGCCAGAGGCTTTCGGTATTAGAGGAAAGGAAGAGGTGGACGGAATGTCACTATTAACGGGACCGATGCGCAAGCATCTGGACGGTCACAAAGAGCTTACAAGTCATACCGAGCTTGTCAAGGTTGAAGCGGGCAGCCTTGTATACATTCCTTTAATTAACGGTAATTCAACGGCAGTTGAAGTGTTGGTTAAGGAAGGTGACAGAGTAAAAGTCGGAACGATGATCGCCAAGCGGAATGATCATTTTACAGTTCCTTACTTTTCATCTGTATCCGGCACAGTCAAAGGCATCCAGAAAATGATGCATGCTGGCTTGCGCCCGGTCGATCATCTTGTCATTGAAAACGATGGCAAAAACGAAACAGAACAGCCATTCGGAACATTGAACTATCAGACGGCAACGCAGGAGGAACTGGTTTCCTTCATGATGAATGCCGGCATCGTCGGCTGCGGCGGCGCGGGTTTTCCAAGCTATGTCAAGTACAGAGGCTGCAAGGGCATCGATCTGTTGATCATCAATGCGGTCGAATGCGAACCGTACATTACGGCGGATTACAAGAATACCAGCCTGAACATGCAGGATCTGGTCACCGGCGTGGCGGCGATGCTGAAAATGTCGGGCGCCAAGGAAGCCGCGATCGCGATCAAGACGACGAAGAAGGACTTTATTCCGACGGTCGTCGAAGCGTTCAAGGATTACAGCAACATCAACGTCAAGGAAGTTCCGGACGTATATCCGATGGGCTGGGAACGCACGCTGGTGTATGAAATCACCAAGAAACGTTATGAAAAGCTGCCGGGCGAAGTCGGCGTTATCGTCAACAACGCGACGACGGCAATTGCTTTCGGCCAGGCCTTAAGCAAGGGAATGCCGATCACGCATAAATACGTGACGGTCAGCGGCGACGGCATCAATACGCCGGCCAACGTCCTGGTGCCGGTCGGCGTCAAGGCGGCGGACGTGATCGCGGCCTGCGGCGGTTACAGCGGGGAAGACGTGCTGTTGATCGCGGGCGGTCCGATGATGGGCAAAACGATCACAACCGATCAGTTTGTCATTACGCCGTACAGCAACGCGTTAACCGTATTGAAGAACAAACCGGTCAATCAGGTGGCTTGTCTGCGCTGCGGACGCTGCTCGGATCACTGCCCGGCAGGATTGCAGCCGGTCCGGATCAACCAGGCGGAAAAGTCCAAGAACGTTGCGATGCTGGAAAAGCTGAGCATCATGGACTGCATCGAATGCGGCATGTGCAGCTTTGTGTGCCCGTCGAAAATCGACGTCACTGAAGGCGTCCGGAGAGCGAAGCGCTACATGGCTCTGCGCGCTAAGAAATAAGGAGGGGAGTTTGTATGAAATTTAATTTTAAACCGTCCCCGAACTATCGTGATGGTCAGAGCACCGGCCGGATCATGGGCGAGCTGACCTTGGGGCTGTTGGCGGTATTTGCATTTTCACTGTATTATTATTTCACTAATTTTTCAGCGTCTTACGGCTTACGGGCGATTCTGTTGATGATCACGGCGATCGTCAGCGCCTGCGGCACGGAGATCCTGTGGTGTGTCTTTACGAAGAAGGACATCCTGAACAGCTTAAAGAATTCTTATCCGTGGGTGACGGCGATCATCCTGACGATGATGTGCCCGCTGTCGATTGAATACTATGCCTTAGCGGTCGCGACAGTGATCGCGATCTTCTTCGGCAAGCTGGTCTTCGGCGGCTTCGGACAGAATATCTTCAACCCGGCGGCTGTGGGCCGTGCGACAATCTTCGCGTCCTTTGCGGGCGCGGCGGCGGCCGATATTGTGACCGGCGCAACACCGACGTCTTCGATGGCGGCGCAGAACTGGATTATCAATTCCGCGGAAGGCATGAGCAGCTTCCTGAAGCCGTTTGGCGGTTTAGGAAATATGTTTGTCGGCCTGTATCCGGGCGCTATCGGCGAGACAAGCGCACTGGTGATCCTGGTTGTCGGCGTGATCCTGGCGATCCGCAAGGTCATTGACTGGCGTGTTCCGGCTACTTACCTGATCACGTTGTTTGTCCTGGCCGCCGGCGTCGGCCTGATGCACGGTGCGCCGATCAGCTATGCTCTGTTCCATCTGTTAACCGGCGGTGCTATGTTCGGCGCGGTCTTCATGATGACCGATCCGGTTACCAACCCGACCAGCGCTGCGGGCCGAATTATGTTTGCGGTCGGCTGCGCGGTGATCACAATCGTTCTGCGGCTGCGTTCCAATCTGCCGGAAGGCGTTATGTACTCGATCCTGATCATGAACATGCTGACACCGCTGATCGAAAGTCTGACCGACGGCCAGCAGATCAAGATGAAATCCAAGAACATCCGCAACCTGGCGATCCTGTTCGTTGCCGGCTTGGCGATCACGCTGTTAGTCGGCAGCACGATCAAACCGGTTGCCGCAGGTTCAGCGGAAGCGGGCGCGACCAATGGTACGGAAACAACGTACAACGTCACGCAGCATGGATTCCAGGGCGACAATCAGTTTGAGGTTGTCATTGATACGGCCAAGGGTGAGGTTGTCAGCGTCAAGATGACGGAGTTCAACGATACTCCGGGTATCGGCGATGGCGTCAACGACGATTACCTGAGCCAGTTTGTCGGTGCGAAGAGCGAAGACGACGTCAACGCGGTGGATAATGTTTCCGGCGCGAGCTATACCAGCAAATCGGCGAAAGATGCCATTATCCAGGCATTGAACGCCGGTAATTAAGGAGGGTCAGAAATGAAAAAAGCTTTGTATCTGGCCTGTTTCTTAGCCATTGTCAGCGCATTGGCCGGCGGTCTGCTGGCGGCGGTCAACGAAGTCACCGCGGCGAAAATCAATGCCAATGCTTTGGCTGAAGTGATGGGCAGCCTGGAAAAAGTATTCCCGGGCACAACCTATGCGGAAATAACGGATTACACGGATGACTCCGGGTTAGTCACCGGCGTTTATCAGGCGGAAGGCCAGGGCTATATGTTCCAGGTCGAAACATCCGGCTTTAAAGACACGATTAAATTTGTACTGGGCATCGACAACGATTCCAAGATCGTCGGCTACGATGTGATTGCGATTGCGGAGACTTCCGGTATCGGCAGCCGCGTCGCGGAAGACGATTTCAGAAATACCGTTATCGGCAAGACCACTGGCGATAAGGTCGACACGCTGTCCGGCGCGACGATTTCCTCCACGGCGGTCGTCAAGGGCTTAGACGCCGCAAAGGCTGTCTATGCTTCGTTAACCGGCAACGCGGCGCCGGCGCCAAGTACGCCGACCACGCCGGAAGCATCCAAGGAACCGGAAACACCGGCCTCCACAGCGACAGTTCTGGATCAGAAGGCTGACGGCAGCCAGGTTACGGTTACCGTTGAAGCTAAGGGTTTCCAGGGCAATAACACCTATACCGTAGTTATTGATTCCGAAAAGCAGGAAATCGTCAGCGTTGCGATGACGACGTTTAACGACACGCCGGGCGTCGGCGATGCGGTCAACGACGAATATCTGGCGGGTTTTGCCGGACTGAACAGCGAAGACGCGTTGAATGGTGTTGACGTGAAGTCGGGCGCAACCTACACGAGTAATTCGGCTATCGACGCCGTCAAAGCCGCCTGGAACGCAGTCTTTGCGGAAGCAGGTCAGGATGCGGCGGATCAGCCGGTCGCTGGCGATGACAGCGATGAAACTGCAGTTTTGAAGTCGGAAGACGGCGCGTTAAAGACCTATACCGCGACGACGAAAGGCTTCCAGGGCGATAACGAATATGAAATCGTTATCGATACTGATAAGCAGGAAGTTGTCAGCGTTAAAATGACAAGCTTTAACGATACAACCGGAATTGGCGACGCGGTCAATGATGAATATCTGGCGGGTTTTGCCGGTTTGAAGTCAGAGGATGAAATTGCCAAGGTCGACGTCAAGTCAGGCGCCACCTTCACGAGCAATTCCGCGATTGAAGCGGTCCGCGCAGCGTTCGCGGCCAGCCAGAAATGAGGTGGATGAACAATGAATCGTAAAGAGAATTTTACAGCGGGCTTCATCCGCGAAAATCCAGTATTCGGGCTGTATCTGGGATGCTGCTCCACGCTGGCTATCACCACATCGCTCAACAATGCCATCGGCATGGGCGTTTCCGTTATTATCGTCTTGATTTTATCCAACGTGATTATTTCGATGATGCGCAAGATCATTCCGGATGAGATCCGGATTCCGGTCTACATCGTCGTTATTGCGGCGTTGGTTAAGAGTATTGAACTGTTGATCAAAGCGTATGCGTCTTCGATTGACGCGGCGTTAGGACTGTTTTTGCCGCTGATCGTTGTTAACTGCATTATTTTAGGCCGGGCGGAAGCCTTTGCGAGCAAGAACGGCGTGCTGGATTCCGCATTGGATGGTTTAGGCATGGGCTTAGGCTATACCTGCGCGTTAATCGTTATGTCCTTGATCCGTCAGGTTATCGCAACAGGTCTGATCAATTTTACCAATCCGTTTACGAACCAGTTGATTTTTGAAGTTCGTCTGATTCCGGAAAGCTTCACGATTTCGATGTTCGGTTCGCCGACCGGCGCATTCCTGACCTTTGCGGTCTTAGCGGCGGCATTGACAGCGTATAAAAACGCACAGGCGGCGAAGGCTGCGAAAAAGGAGGCTAAATAACAATGGCTAACTTATTTACTTTGTTTATTTCGGCAGTATTGATCAACAACGTCATTCTGTCGCAGTTTTTGGGTGTCTGCCCATTCTTAGGCGTTTCTAAGAATAAAAGTTCAGCGATCGGCATGGGCGCGGCGGTTACATTTGTTATCTTCGGCGCTTCGATCCTGACCTATGGTCTGTATAAGCTGGTTTTGGAACCGAATTCCCTGGAATATATGGATCTGTTGTCATTCATTCTGATCATCGCTTCTTTTGTTCAGTTTGTTGAAATGTTCATCAAGAAGTTCTCTCCGGCTTTATATAAGTCGTTGGGGATCTATCTGCCGCTGATCACAACGAACTGCGCCGTTCTGGGCGTTGCGCTGGATAACATCAAGCAGGGCTTTACTTTCCCTGAAATGCTGGTGTATTCCCTGGGTATCCCAATCGGCTTCACGTTAGTTCTCTACATCTTCTCCACGATCCGGGAACGTCTGGATGCGGCGGATACCCCGATTTCTTTCAAGGGCAATCCGATCGCTCTGATCGTCGCGGCGCTGATGGCGCTGGCGTTCAGCGGTTTTGCCGGACTGGTTTAATCCATGGTCATCGCAATCCTGGTCTTATTGGGACTGGGAGCTTTGTTCGGCTTGTTCTACTATCTGAATAGTAAAACACCGGTACCTGAGGGATGCGAGGATCTGACGGCGGAGTGTGAGGGCTGCAAGATTACTTCCTGCGCTCATAACCCCGTACTGAAACAATCAAAAGGAGAGAATAAAGAATGATTACAGCAATTATCATGATGTTTGTGGTCGGCGCCGTTCTCGGTTTGATTCTGGGGATTGCCTCCAACGTGTTCAAAGTGGAAGTCGACGAACGCGTTGAGAAAGTAACGGCAATGCTTCCAGGTTATAACTGCGGAAGCTGCGGTTTTGCCGGATGCTCCGGCATGGCGGAAGCCATGGTGGCTGGCGAGGTCGCTACTGCTTCGGCTTGTAAGCCAAGCAAACCGGATGCCCGCGCAAAGATCGTTGAATATTTGACGACAACGCCGGGACCTGACGGCAACACGATTAATATCAAAGCCTAACAAAACAGCTGTCTGTTCGTTCCTATTGTGGAACGACGGGCAGCTGTTTTTTAGTACACCCGACATGGGTGATAACTAGACGGTGAAAGTCCGTTGCGC